>DCAB01000020.1:0-433 GCA_002311855.1 Candidatus Dadabacteria bacterium UBA1144
AAATATCGCTACACCACCAGGACCAAATCCTTCATATGTACACTCTTCATAAGTTGTTCCTGGAAGTTCTCCCGTCCCTTTCATAATAGCTTTTTTGATATTATCCTGGGGCATATTCGCATCACGGGCACTACTAATGGCGTGTCGTAATCGCGGATTTGAATCCGGGTCGCCCCCGCCCCCACATGCAGCTATTGTGATTTCCTTTATTAGGGTGGTAAATATTTTACCGCGCTTCGCATCAACCGCGGCTTTTTTACGCTTAATGGTGGACCATTTACTATGTCCGGACATATAAAGAGATTAGAAAATTTTTAATTTAGTCCAATTTAACAGAAACGAGTTGCGAAACACCTTTCTTTTCCATGGTGACACCGTAAAGGAAGTTCGCCGACTCCATAGTCAATTTGTTATGCGTCACTACTATGAATTG
>DCAB01000020.1:524-2947 GCA_002311855.1 Candidatus Dadabacteria bacterium UBA1144
GGCGCATCAACTTCATCGAGAATACAATAAGGACTTGGTTTCACCTGGTATATTGAAAACAATAATGCTATTGCAGTTAGTGCTTTCTCTCCAGCTGAAAGTTGGCGCAGCGACTGATTTCGCTTTCCCGGTGGCTGTGCATGTATACCGATACTGGCTTCAAGAGGATCCGGGTCTCCTTCAAGTCTCAAGGATCCACGCCCACCTTCAAAAAACATCACAAATAACTTTTCGAAATTCCCGCAGATATTTTCAAATGTACTTTGAAATTTCTCTCGAGCAATAGAATCAATTTTTTGAATTGTATCTAGTAAATTCCTCTCAGCTTCTATTAAGTCGTCACGCTGTTCACTTAACATCAATAAGCGGCTACTTTCTTCTTCATGTTCAGCCTGTACGGCCATATTTATCGGGCCAATATTTTCAATACTTCTTTCAGTTCGCTCAATGGCAGCATTTAATTCACTTTCTGTCTCATCTACAATCATATTATCAGAGATTTCAGTATCATATCGATCTTCGATTCGCTCATTTACAAAATTGATTCGCTGTTCAAAATCACCGATTTTTAATTCACACTGTTTTAACTCTTCCAGAAGTGCTTCTCGATTTTTCTGCTCTGACCTAATTTGTGCTTGTATTTCTTCAATCTGCCGGTAGGAGTCATTTGCTGTTTCCTGTCTCAGGCTTAGGATTGATTCTTGCTTATTTACCATGCCATTAATCTCTGATAATTTAATTTCAGCTGACAAAATAAATTTTTCTAAATCCTTATCCTGACTTTTTAATTGGGTCATTTCCTTATCAATTTCTGATTTTCTAGCTGAAAATTCTTTAATTGAATCTTCCGCCGTTCGCTGCTGAAATATTACATTTTCTCTTTGACCTTCAAGATTAAGGCACTCTATGCGAAGATCCTGTGCGTTTTGATGCAATTGATCTCTTTTAGATTGGACTTTTCTTAACTCATTACTTTTTTTGGTCTGTTCTTTTGCATGTTTGTTGAGTATTTGTTCTTCTTTTGCAATTTCTGATTTTAAAGTTTTAATCAAAAGTAACTGACTTCTGATCTCTTGCTCATATTCCTTAATTGATTTCTTCGCAGCGACTATCGATTCAGTAAGTTGACTCTGTTGAAATCCCTCTCGGAATAGATATCCCTCAATTTCCGCTAGGCCATTGGCTAATTCTTTGATTTGATTATCTAAATAAACTATATCTTGTTTTATTTTTTGAATAGACTTCTCGAGTTTTTTAGACTGCTCTTGCAATTTTTGAAATTGAATTTTCTGATTTCTAATATCTCGTTTGATAATTTTTATTTTTTCTTTTCGACCAATTAATCCTACTTCATTATTACCATTGGGATTATTTATGATCATACCTCTAATCAAAAAAGTTCCATTCTCATCTGCTAGATCCCAGTGATTCAGTGAATTATCTTTTATCCCGATCTTTAGATCTTTTACTAGAAGAATATTTCCTAGTAAAAATCTGGACAATGGCTTTATTGAATCTGTTGTTTTTACTAAGTCAACTGCCCGACCAATAATGTTGTCATCATTTCTTAGATTCGCTGTATTTGGTTTATCATCTGGAATATCTTTTAACGGTATTATCATTAATTTTCCAGCATTTCGTTTACGTGCTATATCTATTATATTGATGGCAGTCTTGCGGTCTTTAACAACAATACATTTAGCATATTCTCCTAAAGAAATTTCTATCGCAGGCACTATCGAATCGCCTACCTTAAGTAAATCACCTACAGTACCTAGAACGCCTTTGTATTGATCCTTATTTTTCAAGACATCCTTCACGCCGCTTGGGTAACCTTCTCTTGATATCAATAATTCCTCATAAAATTGGCATTTAGATTCGAGGAATTCCATCCACGTAGATACTTTGTGTTCTTGTGTATCTATTTGTTGTTTTTCTTGCTGTAGTTCTTCTAATTCGTCAGTCTTCTTTTGCAGCCGATTCTTATTTTTCTCTAATTTTTCCGAAATACTAGTTTTAGTGTTCTTTTTGATTTCAATCTGTTTGGTAATGACCTGGAAGTCCTTTTCAAGACCTAATATTCTTGCCTCTACAAGAGAAATATTGTCCGTCTTTTCCTGAATTATTGTATTTGTACGGTCAAACAATGACTTTTTATCGAACAATTTTTGCTGTAAATCCCAACGCTTATCCTGCATTGAATCCAACACCGTTTGCATTTCTTTTAATTCACTGTCAATCGCTTCAAATGAGGATTGCTTTCCTTTGTATGAATTTAAGTACGAATCAATCTTTGGCTGTAACTCTCTGATTACCTTTTTATAATCAGATAAATGATGCTGTAACTCATCCTTCCTTTTGTTAATCTTGTCTTGTTCTACTACCAAACGGTCCATTGTAATAATTGCTGACCGCGACTGCTC
>DCAB01000009.1:0-33332 GCA_002311855.1 Candidatus Dadabacteria bacterium UBA1144
TTAAGGTTGTCGATACCAGCAGTTTCTAGAGCAGACATGTGAACGAACACATCTTTGCTCCCATCTTCAGGTTCAATAAAACCAAATCGCTTGTTCGGGTTGAACCATTTAACTTTACCTTTAGGCATATAATTGCCCTCCTTATGTTACGTCCCCAAGGGGATTTGAACCCCTGTTTTCGCCGTGAAAGGGCGGCGTCCTAGACCAAACTAGACGATGGGGACTCGTTTTGAGCCGTGCAGGACTCGAACCTGCGACCCACTCCTTAAAAGGGAGTTGCTCTACCATGCTGAGCTAACGGCCCTTTATTGACGTTGAATATAGCATGTTGACCCTCATTGTCAAAACTAGTTTAATATTCTACTAATATGCAAAATTACGACTTCAATAAAAATTTTTTCCTGGCAACTTTTTCTAATTGCTTCTTCTTCGTAAATTTTTCATGTTTTTTCTTGCTTCCTTTATTTCTGGATCAAACAGGCTACTCAAAATCTGATATTGGAATCGTTATGTCTACTTTTGGTTTCTCATCGATATTGTTAACTCCATATACAGCTACCTTGATAGATAGATATGGAAAAAAAATATTGTGCCTGATCGCATTAGCTTTAATGATAGCATCCTCACTTTGTTTTATTTTTGTTAGTGATTTTATCTTGATTATTTTCTTAAGAATAATCCAGGGAGCAGCTTTTTCAGTCTTTTTTAACTCGTCTTCGGCGATTGCATCGAACAATCTAAATGATGATAAAAAACAGGTAGGACTTTCATTTTTCAGCTCATTCACGATTATATCTTATTTTTTAGGACCTTTTTTTTCAGAGAAAATAATAATTCAATTTGGTTTCACAGAATTTTTCATTTACGCATCAGCCTTTTCGTTGATGTCGTTAATTCTAGTTTTATTTATCGAGGAACGAGATTCCGAAAGAGATTCAACTGCTGATGTTTTAAGCTTTTTTAAAATTATAAAAGACGAGAATATCTTCAATTACCTATTTGCCAATTTCTTACTTGCTTCTGGCTTTGGAGTGGTAATGAATTTTTTATCTCTATTTCTAAAGAACAATGATTTAACGGTCGGTTACTTTTTTATTTCGTATAGTGTCGTTGTATCCTTAGTAAGGATATTTTTTGCTGATAGATTTTCTTCAAAGAATTTGTTTAAGAAAGTATTATTGATGCTCACACTCTTTGCTGCGACATTATTCTTTATACCCTACATAGATTCCAAAAGTGACATAATATTATTTTCGGTTCTTTTTTCTCTGACTTATTCTCTTGTTTACCCTTTTTTGTCATCTATAGTGGTGACAGGTAAATCCCAAGCACTAACTGGACGATTATTTGGTGCACTGAATTCATCATTCAGCATTGGAGTAAATTTGATGACATTCTTCTATGGATTCATCGCAGAGATTTGGGGATTTAATACAATGTTCCAAGTCGCTTCTGTCTTAATTTTTCTTGGTGTAGGATTTGTATTTACGAGAGAGGGTAGGGTTGTATAGTGTCTTCTGATTTTAAAGATTTGATTATTAAAGAGTTCGAAAGAAACGACCTTTTATATAATAATTTTTTGGGAGATGTGCTAGAAGATTATATAAAACTATTAATATCCGAAAATAAAAAATACAATCTTACTAGCATTACGGCCCCTGTAGATATAGTAAATAAACATTTTATTGATTCAATATTAGGTTTTGAGAAATTCTTAGAAAGCCAAACATACAAGGAAAGTTTTTTCATAATGGACGTAGGGTCGGGTGCAGGGTTTCCCGGAATACCTATCTTGTTGTATGATCAAATTTGCAAAAGTAAGAAGTTAATTAGAAAAATCGATTTGTTAGATGCTAATAGAAAAAAAACAGATTTTCTTAATTTGATGAAGCAAAGGATAAAAAAAAGAATAGGTAAAGATTTAATTCAAATCCATAATTCGAGACTTGAAGCTTTATACCTAAATAATCAAATCCCTGATTTGTATCTATCTAGAGCAACAGGAAAAATTTCTAACGTTTTAAATTTTCTTGAGAAATTCTTAAAAAATAATAATGAATATGTACCACTAAATGGTGAGGTTTGTCTATTGTACTATGGCGGACCAGAGACTAAGGTTTTGCCTGAAAAAAAAGGTAAACAATTTGAAGCAAAGAATAATGTTTGCTACATACTCCACAGAGAAGCTAGAAAAGTATATAAGTACCAATTTTCATCAAATAACTATTCAAGAAAGAGTGTTCTATATGTTATAAGTACCTTAATATTTCCTTTCCCAGATAGTGTTCCTAATGAGGATATTAGGCCATAGATTCTTATTCTATTCTTATTGGCTAATCAATATTGGCAGCAATTTCTCTTATCTGATTTAAGTTCTTTTTAATTTCAATTGAATCATCAGAAATCACAAAGTCTTTGCTTTTTGATGCTAAAGTATTAGCTTCCCTATTAATTTCTTGCATATAAAAATCTATTATTAGACCTTTGGATTTTGTACTTTGTAAGATTTGTTTTAGCTTTTGTAAATGAGAATGTAATCTTAAAATTTCTTCTTCTATATCAATTCTTTCTATCATATTACCAATTTCTTTTTTAATGTATATCGAATCATCATTAAAGTTTTTTAGCAATTCTTTTTTGTATTTACTTTCAATCTTGCGATTAGATTTTGCAAACTGGCTCTTAATTCTATTATTTATCTTTATAATATTATCAACTTTCTTTCTGATGTCTTTGATTAGCTTAGATCCTTCCTGGGTCTGATTCTTAATCAGTTCTCCCATGCCTTTTTTAATAAGTTCAATCTGGTATTTTTCAACTTTTGGAGATTTTTGTATATTGCGAAACTCTTTATTCACGATTTCGTTTAATTCTGAAAATGAGATAGTGGGATTGAGATCATATTTTTTTGCAATTCCAGAAAACTCGATTAAGTATTTGCCGATTTTTTGTCTATTTAAGGGATTGTTTTTGGCCGCGGTACTGATTGAAATTCGAATTTTGCCTCTATTGAAATTCTTTTGTATTAGCTTCTTAATCGTTTCATGTAATTTAAAATTATTAGATTCGTCAGCGATTAAGATTTCTAAATTTTTACTATTTTCAGACCTGAATTGTACTACGAAATTAATTAGATGACGGGACCCAGATACAGAGGCAAAACCGGTCATACTCCTAGTCATTTAGTACCCTCTAAACTTTTGCAATAAAATTTAATACGAGTATTATGCTTCATTTATGGGTAAAAACAAAAAAACCTTGTTGTTAAATGGAGCTACTGGAAGAATGGGGCAGGCAATTGTGAATGTTTGTAGAAGCAGTCCTGATTTTGAAATACGTCACGCGCTTGAGCATCCTCGGCATAGCAAAATAGGTACGAGTTTGTATTCTAGTAGGGATAGAAAAAAATATTCTTTGAAAAATATTCTAATAGAAAAGTCAATTGACAAATTCAAAGTGGATTTTGTAGTTGATTTCTCTACACCAAATTCAGCGCTAAAAATTGTGCATCAAGCCCACGATTTAAAAATACCGTTTGTAACTGGCACAACTGGTTTTACAAGTACACAATTAAAAAAACTACAGCTCCTATCAAAAAAAATACCAATTTTACAATCGTACAATATGAGCGTGGGAGTTAACGTTGTTTTAAAAATTTTAAAAGAAAATATTTCGTATTTTGAAACAACCGATATAGAAATAACCGAGAAACATCACAAAAATAAAATTGATAGTCCAAGCGGTACTGCAATATTGATAGGAAATACAATCCAAAAATCGGCAAAGAAAAAATTTGAAATTAGTATAAGTTCTATAAGACAGGGTAATATTGTTGGAGAGCACACTATAGCTTCATTTGGCAACAAAGAAAATATTTATATAACCCACGAAGCTATAGACAGAGCAATTTTTGCCAATGGGGCTTTAATGATGGGTAAAGAATTATTGAAAAAAAGAAAAGGATTTTATTCGGTTTTAGATTTACTTTAATAAATTTTTTAAATGTCTTTCGTTGTTAATTTTAAAGATTCGAACTCAAATGCTAGGGTGGGAGTTATTAAAACTCCATCTGGAGATATAGAAACCCCAGTATTCATGCCTGTTTGTACTAATGGCACACCCAAAGCTCTAGGCATAGATTCTATTAGCTCTATAGGTTTTGATACAATTGTCGTGAACGCCTATCATCTATTTTTAAGACCAGGCCACAAAAATATTGAAACCTTTGGAGGTTTGCACTCTTTCTTGAATTGGAAAGGAAATATTCTAACTGATAGTGGAGGTTTCCAAATATTTAGCTTAGCATCTTCTGCTAAAATTGGAGACGAAGGTGTTTATTTTAAATCTTTTCACGATGGAGCGACTAATTTGATAACGCCAGAACTTTCAATTGAGATTCAAGAAGCTTTAGATTCAGATCTAATGATGATATTAGATGATTGTCCAAAATCTGATTCTGGGTACAAAAGAATCCTTGATTCAATTGAGAGAACCAAAGAATGGGCTACGAGATCGAAGAATGCCAGAAAAAGCAAAAATCAATTGTTTGGTATTGTGCAAGGTGGCACATATAAAGACTTGAGGAAATTATCTATAGAGCATATGCTCGATATAGAATTTGACGGTTACGCTATTGGTGGGCTTGGTTTAGGAGAAGGACAAGATGCAACTTATGAAATTACGGATTATACGTGCTCCTTCTTGCCCATTGATAAGCCAAGATATTCTATGGGAATAGGAAAACCCGAAGATATAATTAGATCTGTTGAAATGGGTGTCGACATTTTTGATTGCGTTGTTCCTACAAGAAATGCAAGAAATGGTACCCTGTATACTTCTAAAGGAAAAATTAATATAAAAAATAGTACCTATTCAATGTCTAACGAACCTATTGATTCTGATTGTGATTGTTATGTATGTAAAAATTATTCTCTTGGCTACATAAGGCATTTATACATGTTAAAAGAAGTGGCTGCCTTATCTCTTATGTCGTATTCTAATCTTTACTTTTATAATCGATTGATTGATTCTATTAGAAAATCAATTAAAGATGGTAGCTTTATAGATTTTAAGAAAACTTTTTTAGAGAGGTATAAAAATGGAGAAAATTAAGAAATCGTTTTTAAAATTATTTGGAATAATTCTACTAATCGTATCGTGCGCCCCTCCACCATCGGAAGGAGAAGGCTCGTTACTCGGCGTTGTGGGACCATTCTTGCCTTTTGCGCTTATCATTCTTCTTTTCTATTTTCTTATTATTAAACCTCAAAGAAAGCAACAAAAGACAAGAGACAGTATGCTAAAGTCTTTGAGAAAAGGCGACAGTCTTGTAACAAATGGAGGCATACTTGGAAAGATAGTTGATATTCACGATGATATATTGGTGTTAGAGATTTCCAAGGGAGTCAATATAAAAATTAAGAGAGAATTTATAAACTCGGTATCCGATAGCGATAATAAAAAGAATAAGAGCTAACTGTATATGAGCAGAATGAAAATATTTAGATTTTTGTCTTTAATAGTTTTTTTATTATCTTTGGTATTTATTTATCCAACTTTTAATTCAAAAAGTTTGCCAGATTGGTGGGGATTTGTTTTTCCAGCAAACAAAATTAATCTAGGCCTTGATTTAAGGGGAGGAATTTTTGTTGTCATGGGTTTAGATGAAGACGTCTCTGAATTGATAATAACGGGAAAGGAGAGAGAAAGAATAAGGAATCTAATTATTAGTAAAAAAATACTAATTAGAAACTCAAGTACAGAAAAAAATAAAATAAAAATTGATTTTTATGATGATACAAGCATGAAAGCATCATACGATCTTTTATTACAAAATTCTTCATATTCTATCAATGCGTCAAACAATTCAATATTTATTTCATTGTCAGAAGATTTTATAACTAGCACCAAGAAGGGACTTCTTTTACAGGTAAAAGATATTCTATCTAATCGAATTGATCAATTTGGAGTCATCGAGTCGTCTGTCCAACTTTCAGGAAGTGAAAAAATTGTTATTCAAATTCCAGGAATAGATTCAAGAGACAGAGAGAGAATTCTTAACATTATATCTAAGACTGCCATGCTTGAATTTAAACCTGTAATTCAAGAATCTAACAACAGAGAGCTATTGGTTTCAAAATATAAATTGGATTCAACTCAAAATACGAGTTCGAACAACTTGATGATATACAAAATAACGGATAATCCGGATGGTAATGATAGATTTATCATTACAAAAAAAGGATCTTTGTTAAAAGGATCAACTATCGTGGATGCCTACGTTTCATACGATGAGTTCAATAGATCCTATGTGGGCTTTGCTCTTAATTCTGAAGGGAGGAAAATCTTTTCTAAACTTACTAAAGAAAACATAGGAAATAAAATTGCTATAATTCTTGATGGCAAAGTTAAATCTTCTCCCGTGGTACAAGATCAAATATTTAGCAGAGGAAGTATTACTGGAAATTTTTCCTTAGAACAAGCCAATGATTTGTCAATCATCTTAAAGTCCGGCTCACTTCCTATCCCAATTTCTATATTACAAGAAAAAACGATAGGGCCATCTCTGGGTGCTGATTCGATAAAAAATGGTACAACTTCAATGATTTTTGCTTCGTTTTTAATTCTCATTTTTATGATTTTATATTATAGAAGACTCGGTATTGTTTGCGATTTGGCTCTAATATTCAATTTTATTTCAATTTTTGGCTTATTGTCTCTGTTTGGTGTAACGTTAACATTTCCTGGAATTGCCGGACTTGTTTTGACTTTAGGAATGGCGGTCGATGGAAATATAATTATTTATGAAAGGATAAAGGAAGAAATTGCCAAAGGAAAAGAGAATGTAGCTAGTATCGAGGCAGGGTTTGAAAAATCTTTATCTACGATACTTGATGCTAATTTTACAACTCTGATTGTTGCTATCTGCATGTTTCTTTTAGGCGATGGACCGATTAAAGGTTTTGCCGTAACCCTTTCGATAGGAATATTGTCAACGCTATTTTCGAACGTAGTTTTTACTAGAGTCTTAACGAGATATCTCATAAATTCGTCAGTTCTCGCGGGCGAGAAGAATGAAGCTTAGTTTTTTCAATTGCATGAGATTCACATGTCTGGTCTCATTTATTCTGATAGTTTTTAGTATCTATCAAATAAATAGACAAGGATTAAAATATGGAATTGAATTTATGGGCGGGACAGAGATGGTTCTAGATTTTGATGAAAACATAAAGATTGATGCAATTAGGGATCTTTTTGTGCAATCTGGATTTTCAAATGTCTCGATACAAAATTATGGTAACAAAACAGAGAATGAATTCTTAATTAGACTACCCATAAGTAATGAATCAGAAAATTCAGATTTATCTGAATACAAAAATATATTAAGAAATGTATTAGAAAAGAATTTTTCTTCTGATAAATATTCTTTGAAAAGAATCGATTTTATAGGACCTAAGGTGGGCAAAGAGTTAGTCAGAAATGGTATATATTCCATAATCTTTGGTTCTATAGCTATCTTAATATATGTATTGTTAAGATTTAGTTTTAGTTTTGGACTTGCAGCAATTTCTGCGTTATTCCATGATTTTATTATTACTGCGATGATTGTCGTTTTTTTAGATATAGAAATAACTCTTTCAACGATTGCCGCACTATTAACTGTAATAGGCTATTCGGTAAATGATACAATAGTTATATTTGATAGAGTGAGAGAAAATATAAAAACGATGAAATCACCTCTTGGCGAGATAATTGACAAAAGTATTGTCCAAACTCTATCGAGAACTGTTTTAACCGTAATTACCATTCTGATTGTTCTTGTACCTCTCTACTTTTTCGGTGGAGTTGAGATAGAGGATTTTGCTCTTATCATGATTCTAGGTGTTACGATAGGAACGTACTCGTCTATTTTATTCGCTCCATATGTTATGTATTTATTAAACAAAGGGAATACAAAAAAAAATGTCTGATAATCATCTAACTAGAATCAAAGATGATTTAAAAAATGTTTCATCTGAGAATGAATTGATGAACGTAAAATCTAAGTATCTTGGCAAGAAAGGAGAGATTACTCTCCTAACGAATTCATTGAAAGATTTATTTATAGAAGATAGAAAAAAACAAGGAGCTAAAATAAATAATACGAAAAAGAAAATGGAATTATTGTTAGAAAACAAACTTGATAAAATAAGAAGTGAATTAATTGATGCTAAACTCAGCGAGGAAAAGATTGATGTTACTCTGCCTCCCAGAGGATCATCTTTTGGAAGCATGCATCCTATTTCTCAAGTCTTAGGAGAAGTTGTAGCAATCTTTACGGACTTCGGATTCGAAGTCACGGAAGGGCCAGAGATTGAAACGGATTACTACAATTTCGAATCTCTAAATATCCCTAAGGATCACCCCGCGAGAGACATGCAGGATACTTTTTATCTGGAGGGAGACAAGTTATTAAGAACTCACACTTCCCCAATGCAAGTAAGAATAATGGAAAAAAACAAACCACCAATTAAAATAATTTCACCTGGCAAAGTCTACAGATGCGATAGTGATGTAACTCATACGCCAATGTTTCATCAAGTAGAAGGTCTTTTTGTTGATGAAATAGTTACATTTGGAAATTTGAAAGGTATTTTGATAGAGTTTTGTTCAAGATTCTTTGGCAAAGATATAAAAATAAGATTTCGCCCTAGTTATTTCCCGTTTACTGAACCTAGTGCTGAATTAGATATTGAATGGACTGACAAATCAGGGGATAAAACTTGGATGGAAGTATTAGGATGCGGAATGGTGAATCCAAAAGTTTTTGAATTCGTAGGTTATCAACATAATCAATTTTCTGGACTAGCTTTTGGAATAGGAATTGAAAGGTTAGCCATGATAAAGTTTGGTATAACTGATATTAGATATTTTTATCAAAATGATTTAAAGTTTCTTAGTCAATTTTAAAAAATTGGAGAATAGTATGAGTATAAAGCCCGATCATTGGATAAGAAAGATGGCTTTAGAGCACGGAATGATAGATCCTTTTGTGGATGTGCAGACGGAAAAAGGAGCTATTTCTTACGGTGTTTCGGCCTACGGTTACGATATAAGAGTCAGTGATGAATTTAAAATCTTTACTGATGTCTATAATACTGTGGTGGATCCAAAAAATTTTGATGAAAAATCTTTTGTGACTATTATTGACAAGGAGTGCATTATTCCTCCAAATTCTTTTGCTCTCGCTAAAACTGTCGAGTATTTTAGAATCCCAAGGAATACCATTACTATTTGTGTTGGAAAATCGACATATGCACGATGCGGCATTATTGTTAACGTAACGCCCTTTGAGCCCGAGTGGGAAGGCTATGCAACACTCGAAATTTCGAATACAACTCCATTGCCCGCTAAAATTTATGCTAATGAAGGTATTGCCCAAGTTTTGTTTTTTGAAAGCGACGAAATTTGCGAAATTTCATATGCTGATAAGAAAGGTAAATATCAAAATCAGATTGGAATTACTTTACCAAAAATGAAAGACTAGAGCTTTGATAAAATTAAGGCCATGTTAGAATTCACATACTTATTATGTCAGTAACTAAAAACCCCGTTATTAATAACCGATACAGCGCTAAATCTATTCAAGCTCTTGAGGACTTGGAAGCCGTAAGAAAGCGCCCCGGGATGTATATTGGTGATGTAACAAAAAGAGGTTTCCACCACCTAGTTATTGAAGTTTTGGATAACTGTGTGGATGAAGCATTAGCTGGATACTGCGACGAGATAAAGATAACTGTAAACAAAGATGAAAGTATTTCCTTGGAGGATAATGGCAGAGGAATTCCAGTTGATAAACATCCCGAAAAAAAGAAACCAGCAGTTGAAGTTATTTTGACAACTCTTCATGCTGGAGGAAAATTTGACTCTAAAGCATATGCGATATCTGGTGGGCTTCATGGTGTGGGCGTTACCGTCGTTAATTTTCTCTCCGAATTCCTCGAGGTTGAAATATCAAGAGATGAAAAGGTTTGGTATCAAAAGTATGAGTTTGGAAAAGTTGTTTCAAAACTTAAGCCCATAAGGAAAACAAAGAAAACGGGTTCGAAAATTACTTTTAAGCCTGATGTAAAAATCTTTGAACCCGTGATAAATACAAATGGGCAATATGAATTTGAGCCAAAATTTGATTTTTTTTATCTCTGCAATAGAGCTCGCGAACTTGCTTTCTTAAATGCAGGATTACGAATTAAACTGAATGACGATAGAACATCAAGCAATGAAACTTACTTATATAAAGGTGGAATTAATTCTTTCGTTGAGCATTTAAATGCTGGAAAAAAATTAATTCATCCTAAGCCAATATTTATTTCGGGCTCTAAGAATAATAACATTGTTGAAATTGCGATTCAGTATAATGAGGGCTATTCAGAAACGATTTATTCTTACGTAAACAATATTCATACAATTGAAGGAGGTACTCATTTAAGTGGTTTTCGAAGTGCTTTGACAAGATCAATAAACAAATACGCGAAAGACCGCAACCTGCTTAAGAATAACAATATCCAAATTATGGGTGAAGATACAAGAGAAGGTCTTTCGGTTGTCATAAGTCTCAAGATCCCTGAGCCAAAATTCGAGGGTCAAACAAAAACAAAATTAGGAAACTCCGAAACATCTGGAATTGTTGAATCAATACTGAATGATTGCTTGGGTGATTATTTTGAAAAAAATCCTTCCCAAGCCAAAAAAATTATAAATAAATCAATCGATGCTGCGAATGCTAGAGAAGCTGCAAAAAAAGCTAGAGATTTGACAAGGCGTAAAGGTGATTTGTTTTTAGGTTCGTTACCCGGCAAGCTAGCTGATTGTCAAGAAAAAGATCCTGAAAAGTGTGAAATATTTATTGTTGAAGGTGAATCGGCTGGTGGTTCTGCAAAACAAGGGAGAGATAGGAGAACTCAAGCTGTCTTACCCTTGAAGGGCAAAGTAATTAATGTTCAGAAAGCAAGATTAGATAAAGTTTTGGGTAACGACGAAATTGGAACATTGATTACTGCATTGGGAGTAGGAGCCCCAAATGATAAAAATTCAGAAGAAGGGAATGGATTAGATATTTCAAAGCTAAGATATGGAAAGATTATATTAATGACAGATGCTGATATTGATGGTTCACATATTAGAACCTTGCTGCTAACATTTTTTTATAATCACTATAAAGAAATTATTAGAAATAAGAAGCTTTTTATAGCTCAACCTCCACTTTTTAAACTAAAACGAGGTAACAAGGAAACATATGTTCAAGACGAATCCGAACTTGATGATTTTATTCTAAGAAATTCGATTAATGAAATGATTTCCGAAGATAGTTTTAAGAAAAATAAAATTTCCCCAAAAGATTTGTTAGATAGTATCGCTCATTATAGAAGATTTAAAAATTTGATTCGAACAATGGAGCGCTCAGATAACGACCCGAGAATCTTAAATATCCTTGTGTCCATATTCGCCGAATTAGGCAATGTTGATCTATCAAAGATAGAGAAATCATTACTTAAGGCTGTGAAGAATCTTGAGAAAGACGATTCTTCCTCTCAAACCAGTTTTCAAGTTACTTCAAAGAATCCTATCTCAATTACAATAGGAGTTAAAAGTAAGGGGAGAGAGACAAAAACAATTATAAATAAATTACTTTTAGAATCACCCATATTTAAAAAAACCATTGCAGAATTCAAGAAGAGTATCTACAGATTGAATTTCCCATTTAATTTTAAGATCAAGCCTGATGGGTCTTATAAGGCAAACGACATAGAAGAGTTGCTTGATAGACTTACTGAGGTTGGAAAGAAGGGTTATTCGATTCAAAGATATAAAGGTCTGGGAGAAATGAATCCTGAACAATTATGGGAAACAACACTCGACCCTTCCCTAAGAGTTCTAAGAGAAGTTAATATGGCCGACATTACAGATATCGATCAAGATAATAAAGAAAGAACCCTGTTTGATGAGTTGATGGGTGATCAAGTTGAACCCAGGAGAAGAATTATCGAAAGCAATGCACTTTACGTAACGAATCTGGATATTTAATCCTCAGGTCTATTTCTGGTATCATTAACGACTTTTTTAATGTCGTTCACTTCTTTGTTGACAGATTCATTTAATTCATCTTTCAAATCTATTATTCTTCTGTAAAATTTACTACAATTTTTAACTATTTTAGGTAACTCGTCTGGACCAAATAAAAGTATAAAAACAAGAAAAACAAAAACTATTTCTGAAAAACCTAATCCAAACATAAAACTATTATATAGTAAATATTTATTTTGTGGGTTTTTTAACAAACAAAGCCATAAATGCGGCAATTAAACATACAACCATGGAAAAATATAATCCATATGTGTAAGTATCAAATTTGTCTATGAGAAAGCCAGCTAAAGGTGGTCCAATTATCGCGGAAAGCGAAAAACTTGTTCCAAATACACCAAAAATTTGCCCAGCGTTGGTTTTTCCAAAAAAATCCTTGAGTTTGCTTGGAAAGATAGGGATCCAGCCACCATAACAAAAACCAAATATAATTCCAAATACAATATAGGACAAAAGATCGTTGGCGTTGATTATTATTAAAATTGATAGTCCTTGACCAAGAAAAACGAAGAAAAGAATCTTATTTCTATGAATAAATTCAGCTAAATATCCTGTTACCAACCTACCGCACAAACTACCAGCGGCGATTGCTCCTAGTGCTGCTGAACCAGCCAATAGACCAAGATTTTTACTCAAAGCATAATCAAATTGGAGTGTTATTATAATTAGAAAAGCCAACATTCCAAAAATCATTAAACAATAAAGAATAAAAAAAGGAAGTGTTTTAACTGCCTCACTTGTTGTCCAGATACTTGATTCATGGTCTTTTTCTATGGAAAAAGGGCCACCATAAGGCTCTAACCCCATTTCCTCGGGGCTTCCCTTCATTAAAAATGCTGCAAATGAGCAAACAAATGTAATCATTGCCAAAGATATTAGAGTTGATTCTAAAGAAGTGCTTTTTAGTATAAATGCCGACAAAGGACTAATGACTAGGCCACTGATTGGCACCCCAGCTGTAATAATTCCGACAACAAAATCTCTCCTTTTGTTGAACCATCTTTGGGCTATAGCTACTGCAGGAATGTAAAATGCCCCATCACCAATTCCAGGTAATACACCATAGTTGATAAATAGACCAATTTTAGTTTCAGAATATGCTGTCAAGAGAAGACCTAATCCAGATATGAGTGCACCTAAAAAGATAATTTTTTCGGGCTTGTGTTTGTCAATCAATCTTCCAAAGACAACCATTGAAAAAGCAAAGACTAGACATCGAATTGCAAAGATTGAATTCACTAGTGTTTTTGTCAGTTCAAATTTGGACTGTATTGCTGGTAAAAGAACTCCAAAGGAATAAAGAAGCAAACCATCTAGGAAAACAAGTGTAACTCCAGCGAAAACTACTATCCAACCATAGAACACTTTTTTATTTTTCATTTACCGACTCTTTTTCTGTAACGATACTAGATTTTCTATTGATTGTTTACTAGGGCGTCAATATTTCATTTAATAGAACATCCATGAATTTCGAATCCAAATTGATTACTCTTTCTTCACCGGTCGACATTTTTTTTACTCTCACCAATGAATTATTGAATTCTTCATTGCCAATTATAACAACATATCGGCAAGAAAGCTTGTTTGCGGTTTTCATTTGTTTTACAAAGCTCTTAGAATCGTACTCGATTTCAACCTTAAAATTGCTCCTTCGAAGTTGATTTGCTATCTTAAATGAATAATTCAAAAAATTTGGATCTTGATAGGCAATATAGAAATCAATCTCTTCTAAATTAGATAGTTGAACAGAACTAGATTTTTGTTTGTCCATAAGCAAGATAATTCTTTCTATCCCTGCAGCAAATCCTATAGCCTTTGTATCTGGACCACCCATTCTCTTCACTAAATTGTCATACCTACCTCCAGCTAGTATTGTATCTTGGGCACCTAAGTCTTTGGATGCAACTTCAAAAACCAGGTCGTTATAGTAATCTATTCCTCTAACTAGCTGATGATTTATATTGTATTTAAAATTCAAACTATCAAGTATTTCTATTAATTCCTTGAATCTGTTCAGCGATTTATTACTGACATAATCTATTGTTTTAGGAATATTATCAAAATTATATTTATGTATGGCCTTATCTAGAAACCTGAGAGGGTTGACTGATAAAATCTCTTGATCCGCATTGCTAAGAGTTTCTCGGTGTTTTGCTGTGAACTTCTTAATCGCAACCGATATATTTTTTAAGGACTCTGTATCTCCTATGGTATTAATTTGAAAAACATAGTTTTTAATTTCTAATTTATCTAAAATATCCTTTGCAAGATTAAGCGTCTCCACTTCATGGTATGTTCCCTCTGAACCAAGAACTTCGATACCGACCTGGTGAAACATTCTGTATCTACCTTTTTGCATTCTTTCGTATCTAAACATAGGCCCCAAATAAAAAAGCTTATTAATTTTCTTTAGTTTATATAAAGAATTTTCAATGAAACTCCTTACTATGGCGGCAGTTCCCTCAGGTCTTAAGCAGTAAGATCTAATGTCACCTTCAGAATCTCCTTCGCCCCTATTATGAGGCTCTCTTTCTAAAACAAAATCATACATTTGCTTATGTATATCCGTATCTAACCCCATTCCCCTCTCAAATACATGAGTATATTCTATGACTGGTGTTATTATTTCGGAGAAATTATAAACTGACATAACTTTCCTCAAATTTTCTACTATAAGGCTCCAATAAGGTGAAGTATCAGAGGGATTATTTCCGTAAGGAAGAATATCTCTAAAGCCTTTTACGATTTTCATTTAACTACAGTACCAATCTTAATTAAATATTGTTTATTAATCAATTAATCAATAATATATTACTAATGAGAGTATATTACATAGGTAGTCCTGAACTTTTTGGTGAAGGTGCAAGCGGTATACATGTTGCAAGAATGTGTGAAGCTTTATCGGATGTTGGTCACGATGTGACACTGTGGTTGCCTATTTCTCAAGGAGATATTGATAAGTTTTTTTCTTTTTATGGAGTAAAAAAGGGCTTCAGAATCCAACCTTTTATAGGTTTTAAAAAAAAATCCCCGAGACATTTTTTTCATGGAATAAGTTCTTTTCTAAGGATTGTATTGCTTAAAGAATATGATTTTATTATTACAAGGAATATAACTTTTGCTTTTCTGGCATCTTTTGTCAAGAGGAACGTGATAATAGACATACATCACCCACCAACAAACTATTTTTCTAAATTAGCTATAGTAAGATTTTTAAGATCTAAAAATATTTCTAAAATAGTTTGTAATTCTGATGGTACGAAAAAAAATCTGGAAAGAATTTCTTCCCCTTCTGACAAAATGCAAGTTTTGAATAATGGTGTCAATTTAAAGGATTTTCTTCCAAATCAAGATGCTGATACTCTAAAGGATAGATTACATATTCCTAATTCCTCAAGAGTTGTTTCTTATATAGGCAACACGTATGAAGGTAGGGGCATTGAAAAAATAATCAATCTTTCAAAAGATCACAGGGATATCTATTTTTTAATAATAGGAGGAGAAAAAAAAGACAATGAACGATACATGCGATTAATCGACAAACAGCAAAAAAATATAATATTCACAAATCATGTATCTCACAGTGATGTACCCAATTATCTTTTAATCTCTGATATTTTATTAATTCCCTATCAAAAGAAATTCACAATAAAAGGTAATAAAATAGCAACCGATTACTCGTCCCCGATTAAACTTTTTGAGTACTTATCTGCAGGCAAGCCAATTATCGCTTCAAACTTACCATTATTTTCGAATATATTAAATCATGGTCATGACTCTTTGCTCGTCGATTCTGATTCTTATGAAGAACTAAATAAGTCATTGATAATGTTACTTGAAGATTACGAATTAAGATTAAGACTTTCTGAGAATTCACGGAAGCTTTCAGAGCATTTTACCTGGCAAAAAAGGGCCTCCGGCATGTTGGCTAATTTGTAATTATAGATATGAGAGTTTTTTTTATTATTTTTATTTTTTTTTCATCTAATCTTTTCGTATTTTCACAAGAAGATTTCATCAAAGTAGAAGAGAAAGTTTCTAAAACAAAAAAAGATTTCATAGAGGACTCGTTTAATATCCACTATTTTATATGGGCGGGAAGAATATTATATGTTAGAAACAAAGATAGTAAAATTTTTGACACGAGCCCAAAGAAGTGGACTAAGAACATCACCAATCCTGAGTGGAACGATGGAGATAGTTTCCATACAAATTATGTATATCATCCTTATTTTGGTGCTCTATATTACCAAATATATAAAGATTTAGGTTACGAAAACAATCAAGCTTATATTGGTTCGATAATTCAAAGCACTCTTTGGGAATTTGCAATTGAAGGGACGGTAGAAAAACCATCAATTCTGGATATAGTTGTAACACCTACGTTTGGTATTCCATTGGGAATATATTTTGAAAAATTGAATAAAAAACTCGAGAATTCACCTCATATACTTAATAGAGGTCTATCTTACATTATAAATCCAGCAAAGGTTTTTCTGTCGAAAGGGGATGTAGGTTTTTTTAATCCAGTTGCTGGATCTTTCATGGTTTACAAACCTTTTAAATACTCGGATTCTGTTCAGGAAGAAAAAAACCTAAATTATTCTTTTTTATCTGATTCCCCACTTCCAAATAGTATATTTAGGTTAAGAAGTTATTTCTTTGATGTAAAACAATGGAGAGGAGGGGGCTCAGACATTTTTTATTTTTTAGATACTGAATTCGCAAGCACAACTTCTGATTTTAGTTTCTTTCTATCTTTTCCGTGGGCAGGTCCTTATGATGGAAATGATATAAATTACGAAGTGGTTGACAATGGATTTGAAGTAGGTAATTGGAGATTGGGAATTAAAAATTTTTTTGATACTAATTATATAATCGATTTGTCTGCTAATTTAAGTCTTAGTCTTCCAACTTCTACATTCTGGGATGACTCTAAAAATAGATTAGAAAAGCTTCATTCTAACTCTATTTTTTTGAAAGATGTCCTTCATGATTCCACGATTATCACCCCTCAAGTTTTTATAATTAGTAAATATGTCAACATAGGTTTTAGTTCAGAATTCTTTTTTAATGCTGATGATTACAGCGGAGAAAGAGAGGAAACTTTTTTTGTCTATGATTTAGATATTAATCTATTGAATTTTAAAAATAATCGTTATTCCTTGATTTATGAATTCAAAGCTATTGATCAATTGACCGAAGAAGGTAAAAATTTAGATACTATATCAGCATTAACTTTTAGATCTAAGAATAAAATTAATTTCGGATTAAGCGTTATAATGCCTATTTCTGGCGAAATCAATAAGTATATTAATAACAGCATAGCAGCTGATTTAACACTAGAGTTTAATTGATATATGAAGTAGTAGATTCAACTCGAAGATAATGTAGATGCGAATTCATCAATTGGTATTGCAGCTAGTGTTATCAACTGTATAGTGCCCCTAGAGCCTAGTTCAATTGAGACTCTTGATATCGTTTCATTGTCTGGAGCTTCAACAATATTTACGAAATCATACTCCCCTAATACGGCATATTGCTCTAGAACTTTGACTCCCATTTCTTCTAATTCGTCATTAACTTCTTTTATTCTCTCAGGACGCATCTTGATAGTTTTTCTACCTTCGTCGGTTAGGTTGCTTAGCATAATGTATATGGGCATTTAAATTTCTTCCAAAATGGCTTTTTCGATTTCTTGTTTAGGCAGCGAACCGACAATCTGATTTTTAAGTTCGCCTTTGTTAAAAATTATCATTGTTGGGATACTTTTGATTCCAAATTTTGCTGCCATTTTTTGATTGTCATCAACATTTATTTTGACAATCTTTATTTTTCCACTATTTTCTTCTGATATTTCTTCCAATGTTGGAGTAAGCATTTTGCAAGGCCCACACCAAGGTGCCCAGAAATCCACCAAAACTGGAACCTCAGAGTCTAAAACTTCTTTTTGAAAACTATCATCAGTTCCTTCAATAATTTTACTCACTTTTTTTCTCCAACAAGCAAACTAATAATAAACTATAATATAACGAAAAATAAATTATCAAAGTTTCTTACAATAAGTTAAAATTATTTAACTTATTGTTAAAAGGATATTTTTTATATGCCAAAGAATCAATTCAGAACAGAATCAGACTCTATGGGGAAAATAAAAGTCCCCAAAAAGGCTTTGTACGCGGCACAAACAGCCAGAGCAATTAATAATTTTCCTATCAGTGGATTAACATTTAAAAGACCCTTTATTGAAGCTCTTGGAGTTGTAAAATTTTCTGCTGCCAAAGTTAACGAACGACTAAAACTGCTTTCACCACAAGTTGCTAAAGCCATAATGAGAGCATCTAATGAAGTAATTAGCGGTGTCCATGATTCTGAGTTTATTGTTGATATTTTCCAAACCGGATCTGGGACCTCAACCAATATGAATGCAAATGAAGTAATTTCTACCTTGGCAAATCAATATATGAAAGGAAAGACGAAGATTCATCCAAACGATCATGTTAATTTGTGCCAATCAAGCAACGATGTAATACCTACCGCTATACACATCTCAACATACAAATTAATTCTTGACTCCTTGATTCCCAATTTAAGAATTCTTGAGAAACAATTACTGATTAAATCAAAGAAATTTGACAGTATTTTTAAAATCGGCCGTACGCATCTTCAAGATGCCACGCCGATAACTTTGGGTCAAGAATTTAGTGGCTACACTAGCATGGTTGCCAGATCTATTAATTTTATAAAAGATTCGTCAACAAACTTAAGGGAATTGGCTCAGGGAGGTACAGCTGTAGGGACTGGCATAAATTCCCATCCTAAGTTTGCATCTCAAATCGTGAAAGAAATATCTAAAAAAACAAATATTAAGTTCATAGAAGCAAAAAATCATTTTGAATCACAGGCATCTAAAGATGCACTGGTTTTAACAAGTTCCTCACTTAAAACTTTAGCGACATCTTTAATGAAGATAGGAAATGATATTAGATGGCTTGCTAGTGGGCCTAGATGTGGTTTTGGAGAAATATTATTACCTTCTATCCAGCCGGGATCATCTATAATGCCCGGAAAAGTTAACCCTGTTCTTGCTGAATCTTTAACACAAGTTTGTGCGCAGGTTATGGGAAACGATGTTACCGTGACAATAGCCGGTCAATCAGGTAATTTTGAACTTAATGTCATGATGCCCGTAATGGCACACAATATTTTAGAATCAATAGAAATTCTTTCATCCTCATGTAAAGTTTTTGCAACTGATTGCATAGCTGGAATAAAAGCAGATTCAAAAAAGTGTGAAGGATTCATTGAAGAAAGTTTGGCCATGTGTACAAGTCTGGCACCTATAATTGGATACGATAAAGCCGCCGCGATAGCAAAGAAAGCTTATGATGAGGGTAAAACAGTACGAGAAATTGTTTATGAAGATAAAATATTAGAAAAAGAAAAAATAGATAAGATTTTAGATCCAAAAAAAATGATTAAACCTAGTCTGTAACGATGAAGAAGAGAAAGTTATTAACTAGGATATCCAATATAGAAGATATTTCAGTCAGCGTAGAATATTTCAAAGAGAAGTATTTCCCGGATATTCTGAAAGAAGTTGAGCTGTTGGAAAGTATTGTTGAGCAAATTAAGATTGAACCCAGAATTCTTTACGATGAAAATTATGTAAAGGGCTGGAAGGATGAGCTAACTCTTGAAAGAGAATCAAAGGTAAAAATTGTCATCAATTTGTTACAATCTGTTCTAAATGAGTTAGAGGATTCAAACACTCTTATGTCATCTAAGAGAAATTTCGATAGATGGACAGATGCCAAACAATGGCTTAAGGCTATATTTTCTGCTGCATCATCAGGGTCACTTGCTAAACTAGTCTATCATGGTCTAGATGGAGAAAGCTCTCCCTCAGATTCGAAGCTTTTGTCCGAATTTACATCCCTGAGGAATAAACTTGAAAGATTTTTTTATAAATACTATCCAATCTTTGTAGAGAGTAAAAAGAAAAACAAAAAGGGTCCAATTTTATTATCAAAACATATAAATACTATTTTGATAGATGAGGCCCTGGGTATCTTTGCAAAAACCTACCATAAATCTTATGCTCCTTATTCGGGATTAATAGCATCCAAGGAGCTACATGAAGTCAGCACCATTGATAAAATCGTTATGCATATTTTAGCAAATAAATACAGGACAACATTTCAGTCCATTTCTGTCAGGATGAAACTCATCTGATTATTTCATACTTTTTCTCTTGAAAGTGTTAAAATTCTATTGATGAGGAAAAAAGATTATGATCCTTGGATTGATGTTGAAATTCTAAGCAATAAGTTCTTTATAGAAATAAAAAAATTTATTGAACAGGTACATGAAGGTAAAACCGGGATATTGTCATGGCTCTTTTTCTGTAAATATTTTAGAGATTTCCAACTAACAAAAAAACCATTGCAATTGGCCCTAGCAATCAAAGAGCATCCTTGTGTTCTTGATCACCCAACTGTCAGGTATCAAATTATTGCTTGGACATTACAATCTAAATATCCAAATAAAGAGGATAAATTGAATCTAAAAGAGTTCGCTTTGGGCCTAGGTGATTATCATTCGAATAAAAAATCAAAAGATGGCATCCCTTTCAACAAAGAGCATATCTCAGGAACTTTTAAATATATATACAAAATGTTATCTGATATGAAAAAAGAACTTAAACCTAAATCAGTTCAAGAAAGAAACTTTGCTCTCAGAACTGTATTTAATCCCGGGAAAGCTAAAATAATTCCACTTGAAAGCAAAATAGAGGAGTGGTCTCATATAAAGAATTCGAGAAACCTATCTTTGATAATCACACAATATTTTTTGAGTTACAAATGGAGTCTCGAATACAAAAATGATTTTGTAAAAAATGAAGACCATCTTCTAGTACCACCCAAGCTAATACCTATGAAAACAATTGAAAGATTAATTGGTAGATGAGGTAATATTTCTCTGATTTGCAAATTCTATATTTGACCATCTGTTTATAAGGAATTCTATCAAGCTGAGAGCATCGGAATAATTCTCTTTCTTTAATTCACTTTTAAGATCAGAAATAATTTTCACAGAATCTTCTTTATCAAGAGTATTCGGAGGAAACAATGCTAGTAAGTCACCATAATTAAGAATAATTCTACTTTCTTCTGAGAAATTATCACACCAATTTCTAACTTCATTTAAATCTTTTTGAATTATATTTAGGTAATTAAACAATTGTTCATTTTTACTGCTTGAACTATTATCTAATAGATTAAAATCATCGATCTTTTTTTTTGCCGAGACTAAATTATTTGTATAATGAATTGCTCCGAAGCCATAATGAGTCTTAAACGTCTTTTTTTGATTTTCGGAGAAAAGAAAAAACCAATGAATGGGGACAACATTCTCAACTACAAAGGAATAAGATTTATCATTTTCGTTTGGACCAGAAAGAGAGAGGTAGTATTGATTGTTTTCTTTCATGAAAAGACATTCTTTTAAATCTTCTTTCTTAATTGAGAGATGATCCGCCAATGATTCCAGAAAATTTGGGTACTCATTCCCAAACCATACTCCATAGGGCGATGTCGGACCACCCCAGTAATCTTCATAAAAATTAATGTATTCACTCCAGTAATCTTTGTCGTTTTCTATATTCTCAAGTTTTTCGTATATTTGCAGAGAGCTAAAAGGCATATATTGATTTTCCTATATTTAGAATTATAATTCAACTTACGCTTATGGGACCAAATTTGATTATCTCCTTTCTATTTTTTGTATTGATTCCAAAATCAGTTTTAGCTGACAGTATAGTTTTTTTTGAAACTGTGCCACTATGGGGAAAATTTGTAATGATGACGGTAGCTTTTTCGATTCCTGCTTTTCTCATCTTTGCTCACATTGGTTTATTTGAATTTTTACATACGGACCGTTTCCCTAAGCTTCCTTCAATTTCAAAGGCTCAACAAGAGATGTTGTACGGTGCTATTGTAGGATGTGTGTTTGGAGCGCTCTTAACGATTGTTTTTATTCTTCTTTCCTAGGTTAACTATCTTAAATTATTGTTATATTTTTATTTTTTTGTGTTATAGTGACCTCAAATGGCTGTAAAAATTGATCAAATCATAAGGTCAGAAAGGAAGACCGTAGAAGTTAAGATTTCTCTCGAAGGATATATTGTTGTTAGAGCACCTCTAAATGAACCAATCGAATCAATTCAAGAGTACTTAAATTCACAGAAATTTTACCTTCTAAGAACTCAGCAAATTACTAAAGTCAGGTATTTAAACGACCTTCATAAAAAGTATGAGGATGGAGAGAAATTCTTATACTTAGGAAGAGAAAGATCATTGAAAATAGTCAATAATAGTGCACTTCCACTCTATTATGATCAAGGAATTTTTTATCTATCAAGTTCTTATTTAAAGTTTGCAAATAAGGTATTCATAGATTGGTACAAAGAAAAAGCTAGAGAATATATTAGTGAAATAGCTAATAGGTATTCGAAGCTTTACCATATTGCTTATGAAAAAATTGTTATTACAAATGCATATGCTCAGTGGGCTTCTTGTTCCGGTAATGGGAATTTAAATTTTAGTTGGAGAGCTATTTTGGTTCCTCATGAAGTAATAACATATCTTGTAGTACATGAGCTTGCACATATAGAAATTAGAGAGCACTCAAAAAATTATTGGACAAAAGTAGAGAAAATGATGCCAGACTATCTTAAATATGAGAATTGGCTAGATAATAATGCGCACATTTGTGCGATGTTCAAAAACGAAACAGGAACTTTCATTACTAAATTAAAATCCTCAAACGAGACGAACTCAAATAAAAATAATACTCAACTTGAATTTGAGCTTTGATTAAATTGGGATGTATCAAAAATTTAAGAAATTTATCAATAGAATTTTCCTGTTGGTTCTATCCGCTCCATTTGGATTCATAATTCTTGCTCCCTTTTTCTTATTATATTCTTTCTATCTGATTTCATATAGTGATGGTAGAAAAAAATTAAAAAATTTCTTTCTATACACAATCGACTTGTTGAAAATGACAAGAAGTAAAAAAGGAAGAGAAAATGCCTGGAGAATAATTAAAAATTTTTGGGGAAGGTAAAAATTAAATTTTTCCTGAATGAGGTGTTATTTTGTATAAAAAATACATCATGATAAGAAAAACCGATGAAAATAGTATCAAAAAAAAGATTTTTTCTGTTTTCTTGTTCATACCTCTATTATAAACAAAAAATTCATTTATAGTATTGCAATAAAATATAACCCCAGTAATATATTAGCTTATGACTGGAACTAGCTATAAGAAAAAAGTGAAAAAATCCACGATAATCGAGACTATCTTCCCCACAGGATTGAGAGATAAAGTTCTTTTTAGACCCAAGGTGGCAGGGAAGACCATGCTGACAAATGACAAGGGGGAAGGGTACCATGCTAATAATCCTTTCAAATTGATTGCGCTGGATAGCCTTGAGGAATATTTAGAGACAAGAAATCCGGATCAAATGATTGATGCTATAATGCATGATTACACAATTATGCACGGACATATAATTGAAGATATAGAAGCTTGGGATCCCAAGACTATGAGAGGTGATGAAATTGTAGATCTAACAATTTTACAAATGGCTCATATATCTCGCGGATCATCGGAAGCGGATACCGCAGAAGAAAATCTAAACCGTGTAACCCCTTCTACAGTAGTATGGACAACAATTAATTATTGGAGAACATATCTAACCTTCAACAGAGCTTCTGTCTATGCAAGCGAAACACAAAAATTTCTTGAACAATGCTTCTTAAGAGTAGGTGGGGCTTTGATCCCGTCTATAATTCCTGTTGCAGATGGTGCCTTTACTGAAGAAGAAAGGAAATATAGAGAACTCAAAGGTTGATAGCTTTGTTCTTCTACCAATATCGGTTTCAAATGCTTGGAGACTTAATCTGTGGAGAGTAGGGGCTCTATTTAACATAACAGGATGTTCTTTAATTACATCATCCAAGGCATCCCACACTACAGGGGCTTCTTGTTCAACTAAATTTTTGGCAATTTTTATGGTTGATGCATGTACAATCTTAATGGCAAGCTATGCCGAGTTTCTTTAGCCTCCAATAGTTGTAAGGTAGTGGCACGATAAATCCTACCAGTAGGATTATAGGTAATGTTGCTAGTGTTATAATTGCTTTTCCGTTCAGTATTAAATCTGTTGAATTCATTGCGATTTCCATAGCTAACATACTTAAAAAACTCATCCCCATAGCTGTTTTAAAAGCATTTTGAAATTCCATTGTTTTATAAAGAATACATGTCTCAAGTATGACACTTGTTATCAATCCATTTATTGTGGCAATTATCATTATATTCATATCGGTGAGAGAATATTCGGTATTTTGAAAAAATATTATTGTCCCAAAATCACCAATTGAGCACCCAATAAGGCACCACAAAGTATTTATTGACGATCTCTTCCAGGTATCAATGCATCTCCACATACCGATTACCTTTTTATTAAATAGATGAGGATTAATATCATAACGACAACAGTTATAGAAAAATAGAAAAAGATTATTTCTTGAATCATCCGATGTCTTATAATACATTATTAATATTATGACACAATCATCTTGCGGTCTTGGTAGCCCCACATCAGTTATAGGTAGTTCACAAGTTAGTGAGAAAAATGCTGAAACTTATATGAGGAAATATAAGCTGTACAATAGGATTGACTTATTTCCCAAAGAAGTCAGAACAATGGAGATTAAGGAGTGGGAGTCTTTTGCTAAAAGAAATCCTTATCTTGCAAAGTTTTATAGCAAAAAAATGCCCGGTTACTTCTTTGTTGCACTAGAGACTTGGAATTCAGAATTGGATTTTAATATTTGCAATCCACTCCTTGAGGATATCTTTGGCGATACAATTAAATATTGGAGAAATCTGATTTTAGATGAAGATAAAGAACTATCTAATGCGAGTAGGATTTTACTTGAGAATGTAGGTATAGCCCTAGGTTCTGCTCCAAGGGAGAATTAGAATGCAAATTATAAGATTTATTCTCGGGAGAATAATTCTATTTTTGGATTATATTACATCTCCGAAACCTGTTAAAATCAAACAAAAAGAACTTGATAGGATTATGCAGGTTACTTCAAACATGACCTTGTATGAGTTTGAAGCTTGCCCTTTTTGTGTAATGGTCAGAAGATTTATGAAGAAAAACAATATTCATATCGAAACTAAAGACGCCAGAAGAAATCATGATTTTGCCTCAGAGTTAATTTCTGGCGGAGGCAAACTTCAGGTTCCATGTCTCCAAATAAAAAAATCTTCTGGTGAGACTATATGGATGTATGAATCTAAAGATATTATAAAATTTTTAACTATCGAATTAGGTTTCAATAGATGACTTCTGAAGAAAATCTTAGAAAACGATTAACTAAAATGCAATATCACGTTACACAGGAATATGGAACGGAGCCACCTTTTTCTGGAGAATTAAATGAAGATAAAGAAGCCGGAATTTATAAATGTGTATGTTGTGGCCAAGATCTTTTTGATTCATTAAATAAATTTGATTCCGGAACCGGATGGCCAAGTTTTTACGATACTATTGTAAAAGATAATCTTACACTCAAAGAAGATACATCTGATATGACGATAAGGATTGAAGTTGGCTGTCAAAAATGCGGCGCTCATTTAGGACATGTTTTTAGAGATGGTCCAAAACCAACAGGACTAAGATATTGCATAAACTCTGCGTCACTATATTTTGAAAAGTCTTAGTTTAGGTTTCACTTTATTATAATGTAAAATTATTTTATGACTAAGAAAGATTCTAAAAAAGAGTCGACGAGGGTTTATTATCAGAACCATACTCCTTATCAGAAAAAAGCCAATATTCTTGGAAAAAGCATTGATGAAAATAATAAAAAAACTCATATTTATGCTCAATGGATGATGAATCGTTATAGAAACCACTTTCAGGATGATGTGAGAGATGACAAAAATTTAGACGAAATAAAAGGATTAACTGGAGAAAAAAGGCTGGAGGAGTTTCATAAAGTAGAGCATCGTAGAAGATATGGAGTACGGACAACAAGATATAAAAAAGGATCAGAGAATATTGGTTGGAAAATTAAACCTAGAACCGATTCAAAAGGAATAAAAAAATATAGATGGGGATCCTTAAAAGATCTATTTCCACCAAATCTTTCAAACCCCTTTACGTGCAAGGTCCCATCCTTGATTGATTTTCTTGACACAAGACAACCTAAGTACTTTTTCTATACTCTTGAGAATTGGGATTTCCAAAACGAAAAACAGTTACCCATTGAAACAAATCTTATTTATAAAGCTCTCCTTTATTGGAGGTTGATGCTTTTTACAGGAAACCTAGATGATGATAAAAGTAAGATTGTTAAATACTACTTGAATACAGCGAGTAGGATAATAAACAGTAGGATGCCTATATTTAATTATTGGCCTTACAAAAATGGATTAGTCCATTATTATGGTTACAAGAGAGATGGTACTTACAAAGAAAGAAACAAAAAATCAAATTTTATAAGTTTCAACCCTGATTTGCCACATGTATTTTTTGATTATTTTAATAATCTTAAGAATAAACTAATCCCATATTCAAGAGAAATGGAAGAAGAGACGAATCTCAAAAACAAACAAGAGCATTGGATTAAAGTTGTTAAAACTATCTTTGAAAAGAAAGAAATCCCTAACGAAATAGCTCTTAAAACAAATTTCAATTATCAAAATCTTGATTTGGTTGCATCTTCTTACATCGCTTGGGAACACGATCTTCTGAAATGGAATAAAAAAGAACCGCAAATTAAACTTTTAGCAGATTGGAAATTAGTATATTCGATTTACAAAGAAGTTACTTCTCTGAAAAAGAAAAAACCGGAATTGTTTGCTGTCGAAGAAATATCAGTTCAACAGGTCGATTACGAATTAATACTTGGTCCTCCGATACCTACGAATAGTATTCATAATCACTCATACTAATCAAAAAATATCATATTTTTAGAAAGTAAATTATTTAGATAGATACGATACTGCCTTACTTATGCCATCAATAGTTAGATTGTACATTTTATTATCGGCCAAGTAGCGAGTATATTCGATTGATTGAGAATGTTCCCATTCCCCTTCTGGAATTGGATTTAACCACGCAATTTTATCGAAATGATTTTTTATTTTTTTAAAGTGATATTCACCGGGCTTTTCATTGTAATGTTCAATTGATCCATTGATATGTGTTATTTCATAAATACCCATAGAAGCATCACCTACAAAAATAATTTTATAATTTTTGTCATATTTATTGATCAAATTCTGAATATCCAAGATTTCTTCTCTCCTTTCGTTGTTTTTCCACACTCCTTCGTATATGAAATTGTGAAAATAAAAATATTCCATATTCTTGAATTCGTATTTGGCAGCTGAGAACAGCTCCTCGCACAATCTGATATACGGATCCATTGAGCCACCTACATCAAATAGTAATAGAACTTTAATTTGATTCTTTCTCTCTGGTTTCATCTTTATATCGATGTATCCACCATTTTTTGCTGTATGTTTAATTGTTTCATCAAGATCTAGTTCGTCGTCCCCGTTTACTCTGGCAAATTTTCTCAATTTCTTTAGTGCGACTTTTATATTTCTTGTACCAATTTCTATATCATCATCAAGATTAATAAATCTTCGTTCGTCCCATACTTTTACTGCTGAGAAATTTCTATTTGTATCCTGACCAATTCTAATTCCAAAAGGGTTCGAACCATAAGCTCCATATGGAGATGTTCCACCAGTTCCGATCCACTTGTCCCCTCCTTGATGTCTCTTTCTTTGTTCATTAAAAGTCTCCATAAATTTCTTCATTAATTCTTCTAGGTCATTGAGGGACTTAATCTTTTCTCTTTCTTCTTTTGTTAGAGTTTTCTCGAATTGTTTCCTCAGCCATTCTTCAGGAACTTCATTCTTTAAAAAAGTTAAATCAAGATTATCAATCCCTTTGAAAAAAACTGAGAATGCCATATCAAAACGATCAAAATATTTTTCATCTTTCACCATTATAGATCTGCTCAAATAATAAAAGTCTTCTGTATTTAAACTAATGACTTGCTTGCTAAGGGCGTTAATAAGATCTAATAACTCTTTTAAAGATGTTTTTATTCCGGATTTTTTAAGAGTAAGAAAAAAATCTATAAGCACTTATCTCTCTCGCCTCATCATAAATCTTAATCTTTCAAGTAAATGCACATCTTGTTCGTTTTTAATTAAAGCACCATGTAGGGGTGGTATTGATTTTGCCTCATCTCTTTCAAGCAAAACATTCCTTGGTATGTCATCTGACAATAGTAGTTTTATCCAATCTATTAATTCAGAGGTTGATGGATTTTTCTTTAAACCAGGAACTTCTCTAAGATCGAAGAAGATATCTAATGCTTCAGACAACAACCTCTTTTTTATTTTTGGGAAATGAACATTAATTATTTTTTCCATTGTTGCTCTTTCTGGAAAATTGATATAGTGAAAAAAACACCTTCTCAAAAAAGCGTCTGGAAGCTCTTTTTCGTTATTGCTAGTGATTAGAACTATAGGTCGATTCTTTGCCACTATGTTCTCTCTAGTTTCGTAAACAAAGAATTCCATTTTATCCAACTCAAGTAATAAATCATTTGGGAATTCGATATCAGCTTTATCAATTTCATCAATTAAAAGCACAATTCTTTCCTTTGCCTCAAAAGCTTCCCAGAGCTTACCTTTTAAGATGTAGTTGGATATATCATTTACCCTGGATTCTCCCAGCTGCGAATCTCTTAGTCTAGTTACAGCATCGTATTCGTACAAACCTTGCTGCGCTTTAGTAGTTGATTTGATGTGCCATTGAACTATATCCGTCTTTAATGATTTTGCTATTTCTTCAGCTAATAATGTTTTACCAGTACCTGGCTCCCCTTTAATTAGCAAAGGTCTTTCCAAAGTAATTGCGGCATTAACTGAAAGTTCAAGCTCTGGTGTTGTTACGTAAGTATCCGTACTTGTAAATTTCTTCATTTGAATATTATAATTGTTAATGGATAATTAAAAAACATAAAAAATCTTTTGAAAAGATTACACATTTATAAAAAATTGGATATGTCAAAAAGAGACAAGAAGAAATCAACGGTTGCAACAACTAATTTGATTGTCTTTCCTAATGATACAAACGATTACGGGACCATGTATGGAGGAAGATTGATTGAGATGATGGATATGACCGGGGGTATTTGCGCTCGAAGATTTTGTTCGCTTAAAGTTGTAACAGCTTCAATAGAAGATATGCAATTTGTTCAACCTGTTAATAGAGGCGATATCATAGAGATTAAATCCGAGGTTATTTACACTGGAAGAACTTCTTTGCTCATCAAGACCAAAGTAACCAAAGAGGGTTATAATGAAGAAAAAGATATTTGCGCCAGAGGATATTTCGTTTTTGTCGCAATTGATGATAAAGGAAAACCCACAGAGGTACCAGAACTTATAGTAAGAACAAAAAAAGAGAAAAGAAATCAACAAATTGGAGCTGAAATAAGAAAAAGACAAGCTCTTGAGGAAAAACGATTCGAAATTGAACTTAAAGAAGATCTCTAATTTGTTTATATAGCAATGCTTTTTGAATACAATATTTTATGGAACTATTCTCCATATATTTTTACTTCAGATTTTATATCTATAAGGTTTTATTCTTTATTTTTTGCTCTAGGACTTTTTTTTGTTTATTACAGGACAAATAAAAATTTGTCCAATTATATAGATTCTAAAACCATTGAAGCAATAGTTTTTCCATCAATTATTTTTATGCTTTTTTTTTCGAGAGTATTTCATTGTATCTTCTACGAATTTGCCTATTATTCTAATAATATAATCGAAATCCTGTTGCCTATAAGATTAACCCCTTTGAGCTTCACTGGATACCAAGGGCTTTCAAGTCATGGTGGATTTATTGGCTTTGTTCTTTCTTACTTAATAATCTCGAATAAAAAACTCAAGTTTAAATATTCACTCAAATTCCTTGACGCAATATTCTATTACTCTCTTGTATTTATATCTTTAGTAAGAATAGGTAATTTGTTTAATTCCGAAATCTTAGGTAAAGCTTGCAATGAAGGTTTATGTATAATCTTCCCATTATATGATTCAATACCCCGATACCCTGTACAACTATATGAATCAATTTCTTACCTGTCTATATTCTTTTTGCTTTCACTTATAAGAGATAGAATTCAAATCCTTCCTGGCAGATTGATGCTGATTGTCATATCAATGGTATCAATCTCAAGATTTTTCTTGGAGTTTCTAAAGGAAGCTCAGTCTGATATTAATTTATTTTATTTCAACATGGGTCAGGCGCTAACAATTCCTATATTAATTATTTCATTACTGCTTTTAATTATATTGCACGGTAAAAAGATTAAAAATTTATCGTAAAATATAAATTAATAGGTAATGTAATTGTAAATAATGTCAGAGAAATCTTTTAGTTTTGATAAAAAACTTTGGGAAAGGTTTATAAGTACTGCTCAACCTTATTTCTTTCCACTAAACGTTTCTAATTCCTCTTGGAGACTATTAGCAATGCTGACATTCTCTATATTGTTTGTAATGTCCTTGAGTCATTTTGGTTTGATCGGAATAGGAGCATTAGTTGAGATTTTGTATCCTACGTTTATAAACGAAGTCGCACCGAACTTTAAAAATTTTGTTGCAAATCTTAAGTCGACTATTCCACTTATTGTTTCTTCTTCTTTTATTGTCTTATTCCTTCTAGTCTGCAAATCTAATATAGAGCATTTAAAAGAGAAGAGAAAACCGTGGATTCTTTTAATCACGATTCTCGTTTTAATGTTTTTTATAACCGGACTTAATGTTGGATTAAGTTACATCTTTAGATTTTTGGACACTTCTCTCAACGTAAGAAATGAAAAGGCTTTTTGGGAATTTGTCTGGGTTTACGGATGGGTTGTTTTAGTAGCTTTGCCAATTGTGGCTTCCTATAGATTTACAAGACTTAAACTTGCTAGGTATTGGAGAGAATGGCTTACGAACGATTTTATAGAAAGATATTTCCGGAATAGATCATTTTACTTACTTGATTCTAATACCCAAGATTCAGATATCGATAATCCTGATCAAAGAATTTCAGAGGATATTAGATATTTTACAACAGCAACACTAGATTTTCTGCTTGATACCCTATACGCGATATTAACGATTTTATCGTTTAGCGCAATTTTGTGGAATATATCGAAAACTCTAACACTTGGGTTAATAATCTACGTTACAGTCGGAACTATAATTGCTATTTATACAGGAAAGAAAATGATTAAAATTCATTACAATCAATTAAGGCTTGAGGCAGATTTTAGATATAGCATGGTCCACGTTCGAGATAATTCGGAGTCCATAGCTTTTTACAAAGGTGAAAAGAGAGAAATCGGCAGTGTCGTAGAAAAATTATTTAAAGCTTTAAAGAATTTTGATTTGTGGATTATTTGGCAATCTATTGTGGATTTATTTCAATTTTCTTATCGCAATCTGATGCGTTTTCCAGTTTATATTTTAGTCGCCCCTCTTTATTTTGTTAAAGAAATTGACTTTGGAACTATAACTCAAGCTTTCGTGGCATTCTATATGGTATTTGATGCCTTATCTATTGTGGTGAATCAGATTGAGAAAATCTCTCAATTCTCTGCAAGTGTCTTTAGGCTAGGCAACTTTGATGTAATTTTAAATACTATATCGAAGAATCAAGATATTGTTTCTCAAATCAAATTCCATGAATCCGATCAATTAAAAATTATAAACCTTAATGTAGTAACTCCACGTGGCGAAAAAGAATTAGTGAAAAATCTTAATTTAAACGTTGACCCTAATTCTAATTTGATGATTGTTGGAGAAAGTGGAGTTGGGAAGAGCTCACTTTTAAGATCAATTGCAGGTTTGTGGACTAGAGGTAAGGGTGAAATATTCAAACCAAAAATAAATCAAACGATGTTTTTACCTCAAAAACCATATATGTTATTGGGCACCTTAAGGGATCAAGTTTGTTACCCAAGTAGTTCTGAGACATTTAGCGATAATGAAATTAGGGAAGCTATGAAAAAACTAGGGATAGAGAATCTAATTACCGATCATGGTTTTGATGATATAAAAGATTGGTCTAGAGTTCTATCTGTTGGAGAGCAACAACGACTAGCTTTTGTAAGAATAATTTTAAATAAGCCCAAACTTATTATTCTAGACGAAGGAACTAGTGCATTAGATGTAAATAACGAGAATAATATCTATGAAATACTAAACAATATGGGTATTAACTATATTAGTGTCGGTCACCGAGAAGGATTAAAAAAATTCCACAATGTATTGTTAACACTATTGCCAAATTCTCGGTATAGCATCGATAATATCTAGTTTTTTGATTCATCTATACGTTTGACATAGAATATTTAATAGGTTTAAATAATGTCTTTATGAAAGTAGTTAGCTCGATTGGATCAATGAAATACAGGCATCCTGATTGCCAAGTCGTCAAAAGAAGGGGCAGAATTTATGTCATCTGTAAAACTAATCCTAGATTTAAAGTTAGACAAGGCTACAAGACAAAAAGAAGTAAACTTTAATCTTATTCTTATTCGTAAGGATTTCCCATAGAATTATATACCATTTCAGCCACTCCAATATCTTCGTCGATTACTTTGTGTTTAAGATCACCGTTGGGCAATGTGTCTTCCAAGAAACTGTTCGCTGCTTCGGCTGATACTTCAGATATCTTAAGGTCGTAAGATAATGGATCTATCTTACATATAGAAATTATTATTTGAGTCACGGAATTTTTATCCTCTGCATCTACTACAAATCCTTTGTAAAACTGATGAGTAAACTTATTTTCAACTTCAACAAAAAAAGCTTTTTGTTTTATTTCCACTATAAAACTTTAAAATATAAATCACAAAAAAGAAAATACCAACTTTTCGTTAGTATTCTTGACAAACTATTTTATGAGATTATGTTATATATTTTTTAGGTTCAAAATGATTAAAACTAATTTCACATGGATTTTGAATTTTTCCCTATCATTTATTTTTTTACTTTTTTTTAATTCACATTCTCTAGCAGAGTCACCTAAGTGT
>DCAB01000009.1:33481-34861 GCA_002311855.1 Candidatus Dadabacteria bacterium UBA1144
ACTATGGATTATACCGATGGTGGTCGATATGAAGGTCGATGGAAAGAAAACAGTCACTATGGAGAAGGAATCATGAATTACTCTGATGGTGCTGCATATGAAGGCGAATGGAAAGACAACAAGCACCACGGAAAAGGAATTATGGATTATCGAGATGGTTCTCAGTATGAAGGTGAATGGAAGGAGAATGGTGTACACGGTAAAGGAACAATGAAGTATAGAGATGGTGGAGAGTATGTAGGTAAATGGAAAGACAACAAACACCACGGATTCGGAACTATGGATTACTCAGATGGTGCCCGATATGAAGGTGAATGGACAGACAACAAACACCACGGAAAAGGAATTATGGATTATCGAGATGGTGCCCAATATGAGGGTGAGTGGAGAAACAATGATATGCATGGAAAGGGAACTATGAAGTATCGAGATAATGCTATCTATGAAGGCGAATGGAAAGACAACAAGCACCACGGAAAAGGCATTATGGATTATCGAGATGGTGCCCAATATGAAGGTGAATGGCGAAATGGAAAACACAACGGAGAAGGAGCTATGGATTATCGAGATGGTGGCACATATGAAGGAGAATGGAAAGATAATAGTATGCATGGAATGGGTACTGTGACGTATCGAGATGGTGCCACATATAAAGGTGAATGGAAAGAAAATAGTAGACATGGAGAGGGGACTTATACTTTAATAGACGGCACTAAATATGTAGGCAAATGGAACAATGGTAAAAAACATGGGAAGGGAACTCTTGTCCATGCTAATGGCGTAAAAGATCAACTTGAATTTGAAGATGGACAACTCGTTCAATAATGACGCAATTCTTAAATTTTTTCCAAATATAGGTGATTTCTATATCTTCTATACAGTTATCTCATGAAAATCTTCAATCTTTGTTTCCTGTTCCTCTTTTTATTTGTACCTAATTCATATTCCCTACCTAAATGTGAAGGTGCCGGAAAAAAAGGGGAGAATTGTGTTGGAACTCTTCTTTATCCAGATGGTGCTCAATATGTAGGTGAATTCAGAAATGGCAAATTTCATGGAATGGGAACTTTTACTTTCATAGATGGTCGAAAATACGAAGGAGAATGGCAATATGGCCATAGAAAAGGTAAGGGAACTTTTACTTATCCAGATGGCTCTATAAGTTCTGGCACGTGGGGACATGATGCGCGCAATGGAAAAGGAATTTCGATTTATTCAGATGGTGGCAAATATGTAGGTGACTTTAAAAATAACATCAGGTGGGGGAGAGGAATAATGACTTACTCAGATGGTCGTAAATACAAAGGTGAATGGAAACATGACAAACACTATGGACAAGGAACTATAACTTACCCGGATGGCCGTAAATACAAAGGTGAG
>DCAB01000009.1:34916-35856 GCA_002311855.1 Candidatus Dadabacteria bacterium UBA1144
CCGTAAATACAAAGGTGAGTGGAGGGATGACAAGATACACGGCAAAGGAACTTATACCTGGGCTGATGGTGCTACATACAAAGGTGAATGGAAGGACGGATTACGCAATGGTAAGGGGACTATGATTTCAAAAGATGAAAAATATGTGGGTAAATGGAAGGATGGATTACGCAATGGTAACGGGACTATGATTTTAAAAGATGGAAAATATACAGGAGAGTGGAAAGATAACAAAAGAAACGGTAAGGGGACCATGCATTCGCGAGATGGTTCTCAGTATGCAGGTGACTGGAAAGATGATCTTAAGAATGGTAAAGGAATCATGACGTTACGAGATGGCCAACGATATAGAGGTGGTTGGAAAGATGATAAAAAGCACGGCGATGGGACTATGGCTTGGCCAGATGGCTCCCACTTCAGAGGTGAATGGAAAAATGGACAACTACATGGCAAAGGAACTTTTACTTTTCCGGATGGTTCCCAAAATAAAGGTAGATGGGAAGACGGGAACAGGGTGGTAAGGTAGGGGCTGTATTTTAAAGATTGAGATTCAGAAAAAAGTTTTTATTATCTTTTCAATCTGACTTGTCTCTGCAAATATAAGATATTGTCCCGATTACTATTACCCAAAAGAAAAATTTTCCATAGAATATCAAATCGTTGTATCCACAAGATGAGAGACCTGTTCCATTGAGGAATGAGCATACTATATCGCCTAAAAAGTTGTAAACTTTCAAAAGCATAGAAAAATTATAGCCAAATTAATCTAAATGAAAAATCTTCTTTTAAGATTACTGGTCGTAGATGTTACCTAAACTATATATATTTGATACAATAATCCCATGAAACTCTTAAATTTTTCTTTTCTGTTTTTCTTTCTAATCATACTTAATGCACATTCTGTAGTAGGGTTGCTTAAGTGTATTGATGCCCCACAGAG
>DCAB01000009.1:35896-36414 GCA_002311855.1 Candidatus Dadabacteria bacterium UBA1144
TATGAGGGTGATTTTTTGAATGGTAAGCACCACGGACAAGGGACCATGGCTTACGCAGATGGTGGCATGTATGAAGGCGAATGGAAAAACAACAGACACCACGGACAAGGGACCATGACTTTCTCAGATGGAACTAGATACAAAGGCGGATGGAAGGACAACAAGCATTATGGATATGGCATTATGGATTATCGAGATGGTAGTAAATATGAAGGTGAATGGCAAAATGGAAAACACAACGGAGAAGGAGCTATGGATTATGCCGATGGTTCCCGATACGAAGGCGGATGGAAAGACAACAAGCATCATGGAAAAGGGATTCTGAATTATCGAGATGGTAGTAAATATGGAGGTGAATGGCGAAATGGAAAACACGACGGAGAAGGAGCTATGGATTATCGAGATGGTGGCACATATCAAGGAGGATGGAAAGACAATAAACACCACGGATATGGCATTATGAGGTATCGAGATGGTGCCACACATGAAGGTGGATGGAAAGAAAATAGTAGACATGG
>DCAB01000009.1:36488-36728 GCA_002311855.1 Candidatus Dadabacteria bacterium UBA1144
AACGAACGGTACTCAATATGTAGGTGGATGGAAAGATGACAAGAAACATGGGAAGGGGACTCAGATTTATACAGATGGTAAAAAAGATCAATTTGAATTTAGAGATGGCAAAGAACTTAAAGATTAATTAATTTATCTCATAATCATCACATAAGTTTTTTTCATCCTTATAAAAACCACTATTTTTCATAAAAATTTTGTATAAAGTTTGTATAAAGTTTCCACTTTTCCAAATCTCGA
>DCAB01000011.1:0-680 GCA_002311855.1 Candidatus Dadabacteria bacterium UBA1144
GACAACCTCTTGAGGTTTGTATTCCGGCAAATCTAGTTCCTCGACGATGCGGAGATTGAGATGGATTTGAAAGATTTTGATAAACTTCAAGTGGAAAAATATCTATAGCAGCATAAGGAACATGATCAATAAATTTTGTAGGTTTTCTATAAGGTGCTGAAGTAATAATTGTTTTATCATCTTTTCTAAAAGCAATTCGTTCAACTTTCGAGTAATCTGGTTTACTACTACTAAATTGTTCTACTATTTGAACGATTGTTATTTCGCCTTCCCCAAGAGCAACAATATCAAAACCATTCGATAAAAAATGTTCTCTCAAGGCACGAGCATTTACTCCTCCAGAGACAGTGAGAATTGGTTTAGAATTTTCTTTCGATACTTTTTTTGCAATAGTAGCTATCTCAAAATGCATTCTGGTTTGAGCTGAAAAAATCGAAGAAGTAGCAATAATGTCATATTTGGAAAAAATATCTGGGAATTCATCAGAACTCATCCCATATCTGATATTTCCGTTTTCCATCTCTTTTCTTCGATAAAATGTTTCGTTAAGATTTCTTCCTCTTGTTCCAACGGTAATATCTAAATAATCAACTTCAATTCCATGTTTACGTAAAGCTCCTACAAGGTATGCGGGTCCTAGGCCACCATTTGGTCTAGCTTTATCATAAATAGGCCGTTGT
>DCAB01000011.1:802-1819 GCA_002311855.1 Candidatus Dadabacteria bacterium UBA1144
TCCGTTGTTTTTGAAAATCCAGCTGATCTGTTTTTAAGTCCGATAGCTTCAATTTTTTTTCCTGTTTTTTTCATCATTTCATACGCCAAATTAGTTCCCACACCTTGAGAATAATCATCATCTAAAACTATTCCGCCAAATTTGCTAGTTTTAATTGCTTTTTCCCATTCTTTTTTCATTGTAAAAGGTTTTATCCAAACCACATTTATAATACCAATTTTATAACCTTGTTTTTCAAGTTCACGTTTTGCTTTTTGAGCTTCAAATCTAGTTACAGAAATTGGAAAAAGAATGATATCCAAGCCTTCAGAGATAAAATTGGGCAACTCTTCCTTATTAGAATAACTTCCTCTATGTTCTGATACATACAATACATCATCATTTTTCATAAAATAATCATACGCCAACAAATATTCTTTGGGTGTCATAGGAGAAATTATCTTAATTCCAGGCATTCTGTAGTATAAAGAATGATGAGATGATCCAGCGACAGGACCTATTGAACCTTCCATGCCAATTGCTCTAATAAAAATTGGACAAGGCGTATCCCATATTTCTTTAGATTTACAAGCATAATTTAAAATTATTGGTGCATTGAACCAATTGAAACCTTGATATCTAATAACATAAATTGGTCTTCTGTTTGATAATCCAGCACCCACAACTATTCCTCCATTTGAAACATCGGCCATCGAAAGTTCAACTAGACCCTCATCTTCGGTAAGCTCAGGTATTGTACCGCTCACCCAACCTACTGCACTAAGGCATTGACCAAAGATAAGGCTATTATTTTTTTTTAAATGGTTAAATACAACTTCTTTTATTGTTTCTTTAACTGTTTTATCCATAAATCTTCCATTTCCTTTTTAATTCTTTGATCAAATTGAATAGCGATTTTTCCAAGTTTCTTTTTTTCATAATTATATCTATCGAAAGTACTATCAGAGTCTTTTCCGGCACCAGCATGCCAATAAATTCTATGAGTTTTTACATTCAATAAATAAGGTTTTTTAAAAA
>DCAB01000011.1:1943-2503 GCA_002311855.1 Candidatus Dadabacteria bacterium UBA1144
TTGCTACATCAGTTATTTCCCAATTTCTTCTTACCTTTTTTTCTGTAAGAATTGATAAGTTATTATCTTCGATTATAGTCAGCAAAGGTATCTTTTTTGTTGAAGCCCATCCTAAACCACCCAAGACATAATCCTCTTCAGCCGCAGCATCTCCTAAAAAAATAATAGTTGGTTTTCCTGTAGCAAAACACGCGCCAACTCCTATGGGTCCATTAGAACCCATTAGTCCATCATGTCCATACATATTTATATCCTTGCTATGAATTGAAGCGGAACCTCCCATTCCTTTAGTGCAGCCACTTTTTCTACCAAGTAATTCATCAACTAATTTTTTTTTGTCTCCTCCAAAAGCCAAGTAAATCGAATGACAACGATGTTGGCCAAATAATAAGGGCCTAACTTTAATCATTTCACATATTGTTGCTATTGTTGCAGGTATAAACTCTTGTCCAGCCGAAATGTAGGTTGGTATATTTATATTTTTTGACTTAATATTTTTTACAACTTGTTCCTCAAAGTGTCTGCAGTACGAAGCTTTTTCAAAAACTTTTAATCTGAAA
>DCAB01000008.1:0-252 GCA_002311855.1 Candidatus Dadabacteria bacterium UBA1144
TTAGTGAAGAAAAGGCTGTGTTTAGTATGATCGCGGGAGGTGATGAAATTCGGGGTGGTTGCCGCGTTGCACTTAAATCACAGGTTGAAATGGCTGAAATGATGTTAAATGCTCATAAGCTACAAGAAAAGAGAAATAAACCTAAAAAAGAAAAAAGGGATTTTTAATGAGACACTTCTTTTATAAAATATTATTCAGAAAAGAAGATATAAATTTGATTAAAAAAACTGCTACAGTATTTGCTACAGTTAT
>DCAB01000008.1:334-6480 GCA_002311855.1 Candidatus Dadabacteria bacterium UBA1144
TTATATACTCAAATAGACACAACTCAACACAAAGAACTGATATAAAAATTCGATAGATTTCGATATGATTGGCTATGGCGCCTTTCAAGCAAATATGTATGCTGGCGCTTTAATTGTGGAGAAAGGATAAGTAAATGTTTTGCACTAGTTGTGGAAAAGAAATAAAGGATGAGGCAGCTTTCTGTGTACATTGCGGTGTGCCAGTCTCTGGAAAAAAGTGGAGAACAAAAAGAAAGTGAAAAACTAAATGCTAAAATCAAGAAAGTAGGATTTATGGAATATACAATAAGTTGCTTTAGGAACTACGCGGGGTTTAATGGCAGAGCAAGACGAAAAGAGTTGTGGTTTTTCTATCTCTTTTATTTTATTTGTTTTTTGGTAACTGATTTAATCCATGAAACAGCTTCTACAATAGTTGCCTTGGTTTTCTTTCTTCCAACAATTGCTGTTAACTGTCGTAGAATGCATGATTTGGGGAAAAGTGGTTGGATGCAATTGATACCTATCTACAATATTGTCCTCTACTGCACTGATTCAGAACCATCAGATAATAAATATGGTCCTAAAGTCAAGTGAAAGGAAAGTGTGAGTGTCCCCTAAAATCTTATATTTTTGATACAATTACTTTAAGAAGAAATTTTTATTTGCATTTACTTAGAACTTCCCTGTAATTTGCAAATTGCTCGTTTGTTATTTTCGTATTTGATTTAAGCCAATCTTTATCCATGTTGTCAGTATTATTAAATCTCATAAATTGCTGCCTCAATGAAAAGAAAAATCTTGGCCACTCAGCAAGTTCTTTAATATTGTTAGGAATTTTATCTGGAAAACCATTTTTTATTTTAGATTCAATATATATCTTACCTACATCAGGTTGGAATATTTTTATTGCCGTAAAAGCACCAAAAACGTGTATTGAGAACACGTCTCCTTTTCTTGATACTACTCTTTTGAAACCTCTAAGTCTTATTTCGATATTATAATGTGGTCTGGGTAGCGTTATATCATACACCTTTCCACTATCTACAAATACTGCTCTCATTTTACCTAGATTTGCACCTTCTGAAAATGGAACAACTGATACATTATTTAGCATTGAAAGAGAGGAGGAGAATGTATGAGAGATTATATTTTTTAGAATCGCAGGGTTTTTTGTAAATTTTTTTGGAATGTACTTTATAGCTTTTTCTTCGATAAGAACTTTGGTAACTCCAATCCTAAAGTTATATTTCATCTTTAATTTAAAATCTTTTAATAGACTACGGGCTGTACTAAATGCATTAACTGTACCTTCTCCAGATATACTACTTAAACCAGTGGTATAAAAATCTTTAATTAGTTCTAATACTTGATCATTTGTTAATTTTGAATTACTTAGAGATGTTAGTTCCGCCCTATAAGGAATAGATGCAAGTAGAGTATATGTTTTGGAGGAGTCATTAAAGTTAAAGAAAATTATCTGAAAGTATAAATCTATCGTGTTGAGATATATTTCATTTCCTTCATCGTAGTCGTAAGAAAAATCTTCATAATCTAGGCCAATGCTCATTACAATCTGATCAGCAGATTTCTTAAAATCCGAGCCATCACCACCGATAACTATTTTAAAGTGATTCGGATTGATCTCCTTGATCGTTTCTAAAAGACTAAGCGATATCACATCGATTCCTCTTCCTTCATCTATGATCTTAAGAATTTTTGATGTATATGGAGCAAACGTATCCCTATCGGCGTAGCTTCCCGTAATAGCAAATCCCGCATATTGGACTTCAAGTTTTGCAGAATAACTTAGTTTTGGTATAGAAAAAACTAGTAGTGCAAGAATAAAAATCGCAATGTTCTTCTTACCAATCATCTTCCATTTCCTTGTCCATTTCTTCCCTTCTTTGTTTAATCTTCTCCATATTTTTTTTAAACAATTCTTCCTTTGAAACGGCTAAAGAAATTGGACGTACAATCATTTTTCCAAATACAAATCTGGAGTTAAATTGCGATTTGGGATCTTCAGGTACTGCAATTGAGTAGTGATCTTTTACAGTGTCAATCCGCACGTAACCTAGAGATTCTTCAATGTAGCCAAGATCCTCACCGGTATATGAATCAATAATTTTATCTAAGAGCCTAAAAGCCTCATATCTTTCACCTTTTTTAAATTGCGACCCACCTTGTCCCAAATATAATTTTCCATTTTCTATTTTTTCTACTAGAACTGGGAACATCGAAAAAAGGATATTTTGACCTATTTCTTTTGAGATAATTGACGATAATGTCTCATATATTCTTTTAGTGTCTTTGGAATATATGTTAGTAGTAAAATTCTTAGAAAACATGACTTGCCTTGTAGTAACATCAATCAATTTATAAGAGATATTCACATGCGTTAAATTTCTTTTTATGATTCTATCAGATGTCCTAATTTTTTTTTCGACAACCTCAGTAGTTAAATCTTCTATAGTACCCAGAAGCAAGAAATCTACTGAGATTTCATTTCCTAGTTTTGCCAGCTCGGTAGCAGGGGTTTTACCTTCGATTATTGCTTTCTTCTCTTCCGCTATTTCTTCCGTGTAAGTTCTATCTAAAACCGTAAACTTCCTGGTTTGTGTGAGATAATTAGAAATTGAATCAACAAAAATTCTATTGATTTTTTCAGGATCTAAGTTTGAAGCATAGATTCTAAATGGAATAACGGCAATTCTCGTTCTTTTGCTTGATTGGGGAAAATCAAAAAAAGCTACCTCTGCTTTTATGGTTATATGATGCAGATTTTTTTCCTTTTTTTGCTTGATGATTTTATAGCTTTTTACCCCGCCATTAACTCTATCAATCATCTCTTTAACGTATTCTCTATTAAATTCCTGCTCTTTAATCGGAGCATTATTTCCCATCGATTTAGATGCATCATTTATTTTGGAAACAGATTCTTTGTCAAGCACCCTATGAAGATCATTCCATTGTTTTTCTTCCGTAATCTTACCTTGCATTACTTTGATTATCGTTTGTGTTTGGATGCTTTTACCATTGACAATCGAGATGGCTTCAGCAAGTGCATTGTTAATTGCTTCTTCTTTAGATGTACCACTTCCCGTGGCCTCAACACTTTTAAATTTTACTTCAGAAAACGAGGCTACACTTGTTAGGCTTAAAAGAAATATGACCAAAAATGCTTTATGGATTAACTTAATCGGGTTCATCGCCCATAGCTTCCGCATCTGCTTTTGATACCTTAATGTCATTAGCTTTGGCTCCAGACATAGCCATCGAAGCCGTAGATTGCACGGTATTCATATATCCAGGTAAATTTTTTATTACTTTAATGAAGCCACCAAGTTGCTTTATGGCATTCATCTTATCTTCACTAATACTTTTCTGCATTTTCTTCATTTCTTTTCCCATTTGTATTGCATACTTAACACCTTCACCCATAGGTTTAAATGATTTGGCATACATAGCTTTTTGTTGAGCATTAGTGACAGATTCTTTCTCCATTATTTTTTTAAGTTCCTCGGAATTTTGAGCAGACGCCCTAATTACAGCATCCATCCTCTCGTTCTCATCAATTTTCCCATCTTTTGCTCTTTTCCTAAGTGCGGCAATTTCTTTAGCCGCACCGTCCATCTTGTAGGCTTTAAACAGATATCCCTGAGCTTCAAGAAACTTGTCCGCGGATTTAAAAAAAGCATCCGTAAGACCCGTTTTCATAGACGAAAAATCTATTGTCGCTGAAGAGCCTCCCTTGTCCCCACCTGGTAGTTTATCTTTTAGTTGTGATGGCATCTTCAGCCCTGCAAATGAATCAGAGCTAAAACTAAATAATAGTATTAAAATTGTTAGTATTCTTATATACATCTTATCTTTCTCCTTTTGAGATTACCTAAATTTAATTGCCGCCTCTCTAGCTACATAGTCAACAATCTTTCTAAGCGAGTTAACCTGTGCTTGCTGTGGAGTGGTACCTCTGCCTTTTCTTTGTTCTGGTGCAACAGCTCCAATCGAAGCACACTTTCTACCTTTGAAACAATCAAAGATCTCCGCTGAAGTAAGATTGGTATTTACTATTACATTTGGGTGACCTTGAATAGGATCTGTCTCTTCTTGGCCTACATCAAAGACACCAATTACTACGTATTTAACTGGATACTTTGTATCCATCTGTGCTTTAAAGTATGATTTTATTTTAGACTCAATACCAAGATCGGGTTCTCCAGTAGTGACATATAACTTTTTCCATTCTTTAGCAAGTTCTATAACTTCATCATCAAAGTCTGATAATTTTTCTAACGTAAAGCCGTATTCAGTAAGAACCGCACTAAAACCACTATTTACAATAGACTCAGCCCCAAAAGTGGCTACCTTATATTTCACTACCGTACTTGCTACACGTTTTACGGTACTTCCACCAGTTTCACTTCTATCAGTCTTGGTGGTTTTGCTGCTTACAGTTGTTTCACTTTCACTTACCGCCTCAACTTCTGAACTTTCTTCAAACTTTGTACGTTTATCCTGTTTTACTCTTCTATCATCAAAGGATTTTTTCGATGAACTCTCAAATTGTCTAGTAACAAATATAATAGCTACACTGTGACCTGATGTGCTTGAGACTCCAGATGTAGCAATGAATAATTGCTCTATTTTATTTTCAAAAATATTTGCCCTTAAAGCTATTGTAAATCTTTTTTGTCCATCATGATGCACAGATTCAAGGACAGCCCCACAATCAGCATATTTGCCAATATTGGCCTCAACCTCTGGTCTTATCTTGGCAAAAGCTGTAGTTTTGGATGTGCTTAAAGCGTTAACATAGTTATCCATAGCATTCAAACAGGCTAACGTCCTAGCTTTTTCCATAATTTTCTTTTTATTAGACCTGTAAGTTCTAAAGTCCTTAGAGTATTCGTACGAAGAACGGCCAACAACCTCTTTCGCTACAACTTCAATTACACCCACAGGGCCGACAAACAGAAAGAGAAAAACTAGCGTTAGACAGGCAAAAACCGAAGGCAATTTTGTTTTATTAAACATAATCATAATATTAACATCGCTGCATTATATCAAATTACTTATGGTGGAATCAACAGATACTTAAGGTATTGGTGTTTTTATTTATATTTATATTTATATTAGAATCGAGTACAAGTGGAGAGAGGAATTGCTTAGTCCGTTTGGATCAATAGCACAACTTAGATTTAACTTTGGTAAAAATGGTAAAATCACTTTTATGGCTAATGAGGATGAGATTTACAAACGAATTGGGGATGAAATCGAAAATAATAATCTAGACAAAGTCGCCTGGACCAAAGCACAAGGAGATTCAGATGGCTCAGAAAGTAGGGCTAAATCTTTATATATAAAATACAGATTTCAAAAATTGAGCAGCCTGAAGAAAAAAGATGAAAAATCTGCTTCGTTTCAATATATAACAGAGAAATTAGTTCAATGGGGAGAAGAAGACGAAAAAGAGAGTGATAGCATATATCAAATTGATACATCGCATCGAAATCACAAAAAAGAGAATGACGCAAACCCATTCTTGTCAAGATTTCATATTTCAGAAGAAAATAAATCTAAAGATTCAACAGATGATACCGTGAAAGAGATTTCTGCTGATGAATCCGTACCTGTTTTTTCATATGAAAAAATAATCGCAGATCTAATTAAGATTAAAATATTTCAAAAATTTTCAATCGATCGCATGGAATATTTCCTTGCAACATTGATACTATCTGTATTAGTTGTTCTAACTTTCATGATTGTCATAGGGCAGAGACCAGGCCCAATTAATATTATAATTTACTTTTTTATTTATATCGTTCTATCTTTAATACGTTTAGCCTTAGACGTTAAAAGATTAAGAGGAATTTTTAAAAAAGCAGAAAGCCGTCTAGTAATAATAGCTCTAATAGTTTCATTTATACTGTCTAATTGGTTCTACCTGTTAAGAGGAATGAGCGACTGGCGAACGTTCCAGACATACACGTCTTTTATGACCCTTTTTTTCTTTACCATTGCAATAATAAGTTTGTTTCTTCTTTTGAGAAAAAGAAGATTTGTAATCAAGAAATCTTAAAGTTGCTAGCTATCGAAGAAAAAGGGGGAAATGAAGGAGCGTAAGTCCCCTTAATCATTGGTTGCGGAGGAGGGATTTGAAC
>DCAB01000017.1 GCA_002311855.1 Candidatus Dadabacteria bacterium UBA1144
GTTTTCTTAAAGAAGAATTAAACAGTATATGTAATATGTAAGTTTACCAAGAACATGATTAGTAGAATATATAGAGAATCCTTAGGCCTGCTGACGGATGTTTACCAGTTAACTATGATTTATGGTTATTGGAAAAAAGGGATAAATAACAAAGAGGCATGCTTTGATTTATTTTTTAGAGAAAATCCTTTTCAAGGTAGCTATGCAGTTTCTTGTGGTCTTGAGTATGTAATCGATTATTTAAAAAATGTAAAATTTACTTCCGAAGATATCAAGTATTTGAAAAACCTGAAAACAGATAATGGGGAGTACTTATTTGATGATAAATTTCTGCAATTCCTTAAACAGTTTAAATTTAAGTGTAACATTGATGCGATAGAAGAAGGCAGATTAGTTTTTCCCCATGAACCGCTCATTAGGATCACCGGGCCATTGTACCAATGCCAGCTACTTGAAACTCCTTTACTTAACATGATCAATTTTCAAACACTGATAGCTACTAAAGCATCGAGAATGTATTTAGTGGCAGGCGATGATCCAATTTTGGAATTTGGTCTGCGAAGGGCTCAGGGATTTGATGGAGCTTTAGCGGCAAGTAGAGCTGCTTTTATTGGAGGGTGCTCCAAAACGTCTAACCTACTAGCAGGTAAACTGTTCGGAATTCCTGTAAGCGGTACACATTCCCATAGCTGGGTTTTATCTTTTGATTCGGAAGAGGAAGCTTTTCGTTCCTATTCGGAAGTAATGCCTGACAATTGTATTTTGCTGGTAGATACATACGACACAATTAAAGGAGTAAAAAATGCTATTAGAATAGCTAAAGAGTTGAAGAAAAAGGGAAAAAAACTCATAGGCATACGTATTGATTCGGGTGATTTGGCCTATTTAAGTAACAAGGCTAGGCAATTATTGGATCAAGAAAATTTACAAGAAGTACAGATTTTTGCAAGCAATGCGTTGGATGAACATGTATTGACCACCTTGAAAAATCAAAAATCAAAAATCTCATTTTGGGGCATAGGAACCAAATTAGTGACTGCTTATGACCAGCCGTCCCTTGAAGCTGTTTACAAACTGTCTGCTATAAAAGATACCAATGGACACTGGGTAAAAAAACTAAAATTGTCCGAACAAAAAAATAAAATTAATAATCCTGGCATTCTCCAGGTTAGAAGATTTCGTAAAGATGATCGTTTTTATGGTGATATGATCTATGAGATTAATAGTGACAGTGACAATACTATTATGGTTGATCCTAATGATCAAACTAAATCAAAAACTTTCTCATATGATATTTTTGATCACGAGGATTTATTAAAACCTATTTTTAGCAATGGCCAATGTGTTTATAATACTCCTTCAATTTTTGATATGAAATCGAACTTGCTCAAAGAATTAACCTTTTTGGATAATTCAATCAAACGGTTATACAATCCACACATCTATCCTGTCGGACTGGAACAATCTTTGTATGAGACAAAAACATCCATGATTCTTGAACTTAGAAGCAAATGAATACAAACCCGAAATGATCCCTCTACTGAGGGAAATCCAAACTAATTAATATTATTTTTGATCAACTCCTGTAATTGCATTTTATGAACATGCATTAACCGTTCTTAAAAAAGACGTATGGAACTTACATGCTGAAAATACATCCAGAGCAATAGAAAAATTTAAAAATTTAAAAAGAAACCCAGTAATTATAATAGTTAGTTTCAAGCATTATTCAAAAGAAGTCGTAGATTTAGCGGAAATTATTTCTCAACAAATTAATGACCAAAAAAAGAAATTTACAATAATATGCATTACTGATTCTAATCTAAGCCCTTATAAAAATATCAGCGATGTTTATTTTATAACAGGCGAAAACACAGGGGAGCATAAAATATCAATTTTACCCGCAATAAGTATTGCAGAACATACTGTATGGAGGAAATACTTAGAATAAATATTTAAATAGATCTAATTTTTTTAGAAAAAATTTTCTATTTATAAAAACTTCAAAAAATATTTTTATACTTTTATCTATGATTAGTTGATGTTAAATTTAATTTTGTAAATATCTTAAATGATAATTTTATTTATATAGAAAGAAAAAAATGGGCTATTTTGAAAAAAAGATTGAAAATAAAATAAGAGTTACCGAAAACCTCCGTCTAAAACTTTTATCTCCACCGACAGATCAAGTTCGTGTTGTGATGGACACAGATACATTTAATGAAATTGATGATCAATTTGCTATAGTTCAAATGATGCTATCACCAGATCGCTTAAAGGTTGAAGCAATATATGCTGCTCCATTTTATAATGATCGCGCAAAAGATCCAGGACACGGAATGGAGCAAAGTTATGATGAAATTCTACGCTTACTTGAACGACTGAATATTTCATCAAAAGGATTAGTTCATAAAGGGGTAACTGAATATGTAGGTCTTGAAAAAAACGCACGGGAAGCTGATGCTGTAAATGATCTAATATCTCGGGCAAGAAGTGGATCTCCAGAAAATCCACTTTACGTAATAGCAATTGGAGCTATTAGCAATGTAGCCTCAGCTATTATTAAGGCTTCCGATATAATAGACCGTATAGTGGTTGTCTGGCTCGGCGGTCATGCTCTTCATTGGCCACATACACAAGAATTTAATCTCAAGCAAGATGTGGGGGGTGCCCAAGCTTTGTTGGATAGCGGTGTTCCTCTGATTCTTGTGCCATGCATGGGAGTTGTATCCCATCTCCACAGCTCTGTACCGGAAATAGAAAAATATATAGAGCCACATGGTGAGATAGGTGCTTTTCTTGCGATGCGCTTTAAAGAGTATAGATCTGACCATAAAGGTTGGTCCAAAGAAATTTGGGACATGGCGGCGGTTGCTTGGGTGCTAGATTCTACTTGGGCTCAAAGTGTGATAATTTCTTCTCCAGTTTTAAACGACAATATAACTTGGAGTGTTGATCATCGTCGACACGCAATTCGCTATGT
>DCAB01000016.1:0-690 GCA_002311855.1 Candidatus Dadabacteria bacterium UBA1144
GGATAATAATAAATTATCCCAAGTTGGGGAAAATTAAAATTGATCTTTTTCAGTAGATTCTTGCATCGCTGTAGTGGATGATTGGCCTTTGGTAATCGTGTTAGAGACGCAGTCAAAGTAAGAAACTCCTACTTCTCTTTGGTGACGAGTAGCTGAATAACCATTTTTTTCTGCTGCAAATTCTTTTTGTTGTAACTCAGAGTATGCTGCCATACCACTTTCTTTATAAGCTTCAGCTAATTTAAAAGTTGAATAGTTTAGATTATGAAAGCCTGCTAATGTAATAAATTGAAATTTATATCCCATAGATGCAATTTCTTTCTGAAATACTTTCATTTGTGCTTCGTCTAGATGCTTTTTCCAATTAAATGAAGGAGAGCAATTATATGCTAACATTTGATTTGGGTAATTTTTTTTAATAGCTTCTGCAAATTTTTTAGCTTCTTCTAAATCTGGTGAAGCAGTTTCACACCATANNCCTTTCATATGATAGAATCCCTCGGTAGTTCTTTCACCTGTTAAAAAAGGACGATCTCTTTCGTCTATGTCACTTGTGATTAATCTGGCTGCTTCGGCGTCTGTCCTGGCCATTATTAAAGTTGGAACTCCCATTATATCTGAAGCTAGTCTTGCAGAATTAAGTGTTCTTTCAAATGTTGCAGTAGGAACTAATACTTTACCTCCTAGGTG
>DCAB01000016.1:754-3117 GCA_002311855.1 Candidatus Dadabacteria bacterium UBA1144
AATTGATCTTCAAAGTGAACCGCTGCAGCACCTGCTTCTATCATTGATTTCATTAATTCAAAGCAATTTAAAGCTCCACCAAAACCTGCTTCAGCATCTGCTATTATCGGAAGAAAGAAATTTATTTCTGTAGTTTCAAGATTTTCATATTTTTCCATATGTTGTACTTGATCTGCTCTTTGAAAAGCTAAATTAATTCTTTTTACAATTTCTGGAACACTGTTTGCTGGGTAAAGGCTCTGATCAGGATACATTTGACCTGAGTTATTTGCATCGGCTGCAACCTGCCATCCAGATAAGTATATGGCTTTTAATCCTGCTCTTGCTTGTTGTACGGCCATATTTCCTGTGTAGGTGCCTAACGTTGCTACATAATCTTCTCTATGTAGAAGAGTCCATAATTCTTTTACTCCATTCTCTGCAAGAGAATATTTTATTTCTAGAGACCCCTTTAGTTTTTCTACATCTTCAATAGAATAATTTCTTTTAATATTATCCCATCTATCTTTAGCCCAATCAGGAGTTGGCCAAGAGGTTTTTCTATAAACTGTATTCTCAGTGCTGGTCGATAAGTCAGCTAACATTATATATTCCCTTAATTATTAATAATTCTAAAAAATCTAAGTTTTTTCTAAATCTTTAATAGAGTAGTCTCTATTAATATTTTTTCTTCTGTTTATAGTCAGCCCAGGAGTTCTGGACACCTGTTCTTTTGAAACAGTAGTTTTGCACATGTTATTAGTAATTGGTGATAAACCTTTTAACACTGTCTCATCCATGATTAATAGTCTTTCGATTAATTTTGTAAAATCTTTACCTAATAAATTAAAGATATTCAATAAAAAATTGATTTCTAGTTGTAAATTTGTTAATACAAAATTGTAAAACTATTAATAATTGTAAAAGTTTACAAAATGACTCATATGAAAAAAAATGACTTTAAGCTTGGTGCTGCAATTAGGAGAATTAGAAGACAAAGACGACTGACACAGTTGCAACTTGCTGATAGTTTAGGTATCTCGATTTCTTATCTTAATTTAATTGAGAATAATAGAAGGAATGTTACCGGTAAACTATTGGTTTCCCTGGCGAAAGAATTTAATGTCGAATTATCTGATTTTGGATCTGAAAATGATGCTTCTATTTTAAATGATTTAATGGAAGTATTTAGTGATGAAATTTTTGATTCTAATTTCTTGAAAAACCAGGATATTCAAGATCTTGTATCTTCTCAGCCAGAAATAGGTAGAGCCATAATTCGATTGTATGATTTATACAAAACCGATGAAGTAAGAGATAATAGTGAAGAAGATCGCTCTACGAATATCTCTAGATCCTTACCAAATATTTCTGCAGAAATTATTTCAGATTTAATACAAAAAAATAACAACTTCTTTCCAACCCTTGAAGAAAAAGCGAATAAGATTTTAGATAAAGTTAAGAACATCGATAGTGGATATCTATTTTCTGATTTAAAAAATTATTTGTCTTCTTCTCACAGTATTAGAGTTGCAACTTTGCCTCCAGAAGTTAGACATAGTACCGCACGTTTTTATGATCCGGCAGCTAAAACTCTGGTTCTGAGCGATAGGTTACCTCAAGCAAGTAGAACGTTTTTAATTGCTCAACAAATAGGTCTTATATCTGCAGACAATGAAATTAATTCTATTTTAAAAGATAATGATATAAATGATTTAGAAGCTATTAAAATGGGTAGGTCAGCACTAGCAAATTATTTTGCGGGTGCTTTAATTATGCCATACGAATACTTTTTAGAACAAGCTAAAATTACTCGATATGATATAGATGTCTTAGTACATCGCTTTCAAGCGAGTTTTGAACAGGTTTGCCATAGACTCACAACGTTACAAAAACCTGGAAATAGAGGCGTAGCATTTCATTTCATGAGAGTTGATATTGCTGGGAATATTTCCAAGCGTTTTTCTTCTTCCGGAATAACTATCCCAAGATATAGCGGTGCCTGCCCAAGATTAAATATATATTCAGCCTTTACCACTCCTGATAAAATAAGAGTTCAAATTTCAGAAATGCCTAATGGTGAAAAATATTTTTGTATAGCTAGAGCATTCCCCAAGAGAGGAGGAGTATTTTCTAGTCCGGAAAGTTATTATTCAATAGGATTAGGATGTGGATTAAGTAATGCTAAAAATATGGTATATGCAGAGAATATTTTATTAGATGCTGTAGAAAATATTGTTCCTGTAGGTGTATCTTGTAGAACATGTATAAGAACAGATTGTAGTCAAAGAGCTTTCCCTCCTAGGGATAGAGCTTTAATCTTTGATGAAAATATTAGAGGAATTTCATCATATATGACTCCAAGTCGATTGGAATCCACATAA
>DCAB01000002.1:0-42674 GCA_002311855.1 Candidatus Dadabacteria bacterium UBA1144
TAAATCTTTTTCTCTTATTTTTCTTTTTGTTTGCACTCAACTCATATTCTTTGCCTGAGTGTACAGGTAAAGAAACTATTGCTTGGGATTTATGCGTTGGTAAAACGATTTGGTACGAAGGTGAATGGAAAGATGGCAAGTTCCACGGTAAAGGGACTGTAATTAGATTAGATGGAACCAAATTGAAATTGTACAATGGAGAGCCTATTGGTAAATAAAATTTATTTCTGAAAAAATCAACATATATTCTATAATTGCATATTTAAAACAACAATAAGTTGTAATATTGGTTTTCGCCTTTTATAAGTTATATTTTTTTCTATGAATAAGTTAAAGAAATTATGGTGTTTGACATGAGTAGTATTCGTTTTATTACAGCAGCATCGCTGTTTGATGGCCACGATGTGTCAATAAATATCATGAGAAGATTGTTGCAGTCTCGTGGAGTTGAAGTGATTCATCTGGGACACAATCGTTCTGCAAAAGAAGTGGTAGATTCGGCATTACAAGAAGATGTTCAGGCGGTAGCGATAAGTTCTTACCAAGGTGGGCATAACGAATATTTCACATATGTCAGGGAGCTACTAGATAAGGCAGGAGCAAAAGACGTCAAAATTTTCGGTGGTGGTGGAGGTGTTATAACTCGCAGAGAGATAAAGGCACTTCATAAGAAAGGAATCACAAGAATTTACTCACCGGAGGATGGAATGAAGCTAGGTCTGATAGGAATTATTGAAGATATGATTGGTAAATCTTCATTTTCAACCATAGAAAAAATTGACTTCAGTAAAATTCAAAAAAAAAAGAAATTAGATTTCTACGATATCTCAAAAGTTATCACTTACATTAAAGAAAGAGGCGAAATCCCATTTCCTGTGAAAGAAAAAAACGTTCCTGTTTTAGGTATTACTGGTACGGGTGGCGCAGGAAAGTCATCCTTAATAGATGAATTACTCGTAAGATTTCACAGATTTTACCCAAATAAAAAGATTGCTCTTGTAGCAATTGATCCTACTAAAAAGAAAACTAAAGGCGCGCTTCTTGGAGACAGAATTCGTCTAGGTAGTACAAGTTTTGAAAACATTTTTGTCTGTTCTCTGGCGACTAGGGACTCCAAAACTGAACTATCGCCACAAATTGATAAAATTATCTCATATTTGAAATCTCTTAATTTCGATTTTGTAATCGTTGAAACAACAGGAATCGGACAGGGAAGTGACGAGATAACAAAGGTATCAGATAAGTGTGTGTATTTGATGACGCCAGAATATGGCGCGGCCACACAGCTAGAAAAAATTGAAATGCTTGAACAGGCCGACTTTATTGTACTAAATAAATTTGAAAAACCACGTGCTGAAGATTCTCTAAGAGAGATTAGAAAACAATATAGGAGAAATACTGGCCTTTTCACTGATCATCCTGGAAGTCTTAAGGATGAAGAGCTTCCTATTTTTGGGACTATGGCAAGTAATTTCAATGATTCTGGAGTAAATGATTTTTTCTATGAGATTGCTAAGAGTTTTGATTTTGATACATCCAAAATTAATATTACTCGAGAGAGGGCCTCAAATAAGAAACAAACCATAATTCCGACTGATAGAAGTCTTTATTTAAGAGAGATCGTTTCTACAGCAAGTGAATATAGTATTGAAACACAAAGAAATTTTGAGAAACTTTTTGACTACCAAGCTCTGTTAAAGGCGTCAGAGCTAGTGCCTGATAATAAGGATATAAAAATTAAGTTAGATGAAGTGAAAACAACAATTCCAAATGAATGTTTCGATTTGATTGATTCTCTTGACGAGAATATAAAAATACTTAAATCTGGAGAGTATACATATCAAGTTAGAAACAAAGAAATTCACCTCCATACTACCTACAAATCTTTGTCCGGAAATTATCTCCCTCGCATTGCCTATCCAAAATTCTCAAATATTGCTGATAAATACACATTTGCAAGAAAAGAAAATCTCCCAGGTCACTTTCCCTTCACCCAAGGAGTTTTTCCTTTTAAAAGAAAGGATGAAGATCCCAAAAGAATGTTTGCTGGAGAAGGAGGACCTATAAGAGCCAATGAAAGATTTCATTACTTATCAAAAGACGATAAAGCAAAGAGACTCTCAACTGCTTTCGATTCTGTCACATTGTACGGTGAAGACCCCGATACAAGACCAGATATTTTTGGAAAAATTGGAGAAGGTGGAGTTTCTATCGCTACTTTGGACGATATGGAAGCTCTTTTTGATGGTTTCGATCTTAAGAGCCCCAACACATCAGTATCAATGACTATTAATGGGCCAGCCCCAATCATTCTGGCCATGTTCATGTTGATTGCTATTAAACAAAATCTTTCAAGTGAAGACTATTGGGATGAAGAAAAAAGAATTAAAATTCTCCGTCAAATTAGAGGAACCGTCCAAGCGGATATTTTAAAGGAGGATCAGGCCCAAAATACCTGCATTTTCTTTCTTGAATTTGCTCTAAAAATGATGGGAGACATGCAAACTTTTTTATGTAAGCATGCTATAAAAAATTATTACTCGGTATCTATTTCTGGTTACCATATTGCTGAAGCTGGAGCTAATCCAATTACCCAAACGGCCTTTACTCTTGCGAATGGTTTTACATACGTTGAATACTATTTAAGTAGAGGAATAAAAATTGATGAGTTCGCACCGAATCTTTCATTCTTCTTTTCTAATGGTTTAGATCCTGAGTATACTGTTATCGGACGTGTAGCACGGAAAATTTGGGCAACTACATTAAAATATAATTATGGTGCTAACATTAATTCTCAAAAGTTCAAATATCATATTCAAACATCAGGAAGATCACTTCACGCTCAAGAGATTGATTTTAACGATATTAGAACGACTCTTCAGGCATTTCTAGCTTTAAGCGATAACTCTAATTCTCTTCACACAAACGCTTACGATGAAGCAATAACAACTCCAACCGAAGAATCAATAAGAAGGGCCATGGCTATCCAATTGATTATAAATAGAGAATTTGGAATAAACAAAACCGACAATCCTCTTCAAGGATCCTTTCTTGTGAATGAGTTATCCGATATTGTTGAAGAAGCAATATTCGTAGAATTTGAAAGAATTTCTGACAAAGGTGGAGTTCTTGGAGCCATGGAGAGTATGTATCAAAGAAGCAAAATACAAGAAGAATCTCTCTATTATGAAAATCTAAAGAATAGCGGCGAACTTCCTATAATAGGTGTTAATACTTATCTAAAAGAAAATGATGACGACAAGGAACAAGAAATTGAACTCTCAAGATGTACTAATGAGGAAAAAATGGATCAAATCCATAGGCTAAATGATTTTAAAGAGAAACATAAAGATAAATCAGGTGAAGCAATCGAGAGATTGAGAAATGTAGTAGATGGTGGTGGTAACATATTCGAAGAACTTCTATACACCGTAAATTATTGCTCTTTGGGGCAGATAACAGAGATTTTCTATGAATTAGGTGGTCAATACAGAAGGAATATGTAAAAAAGACATCATGATAGAGTATTTATTTATTAAACATCACAGATTCATCTTTATCAATTCATCAGCGATCCTCTAGACTTTTATATAGATGAAAATTTCTAAAAAACAGTCATTACTCTCTTACTACTATACCAACGGCTCCCACTTGGTATAATGTGCGGAGGGAAAATAGTTTTTTAATTTATTCTAAAATTAAAAAAGACAACATGAACTGCAAACTCCGAAGAAACGGTGTGATAAATTAGCTACAAGTAGGTATCTAAACGAAATCTCGTCCAAAAATCTCTCGCGCTACGATTAATTTTTGCACCTCATTTGTACCTTCGTAAATTTCAGCTGCTTTGGCGTCACGATAAATTTCTTCGACCTTGTATCGAGTTTCATCTGATTCAAGTTTGATTGTGTAACCATAGGCTCCAAAAATTTGCACGCCTTCTCTTGCAAATGAGGCGGCAACAAGGTCAGTTGCATAATATTTGGCCATAGCTGCTTCAGGTTCTGGAAACTCAATTCCATCGTCCGCTCTTAATGCTGCTTTTAGGTAAAGATTCCTCGCATTTTCGATTTGTGTCGCACGTTCTGCAACACAATTATTAAAAAGTAAATTTAACTGGACTACTTCTCATGCCCCGGGACCAGTTTTGTGGTGTTATGAAGGTGAAAGTTTGTCAGAAAGAAGACACAGAATGGAAACCGAAGATTAATCTTTGATTTGTCTTCACACATTAAATATGAAAAAATTTTATATAAAGTTTGTATAAAGTATTCACTTCTCCAAATCTCAAAAAAAACACTCCAGAACACCTATGGATAGAGGGGAGTATAAGGGTAAAATATTTTGGACACCCTATACCATGAAATGGGAATGATGATTTTTCCCTAAAATCTTACATTTTTGATACAATTATCCTGTGAGAATGAAAGATTGGATTGTTGTGATTGTTGCAATTATTATTGTTGCTGTTGTTATTAGAAAATTTAAGTTTTTCCTATAAAGATAGTATCTAGTGATATAAGGATTTGTCCCTAAAATCTTACATTTTTGATTCAATTATTTTGATTCAACTACTGCAGGCCCAGTTCCCGGATGTTCTTTGTGGGTACCGTCACAATAGGGAAATTTTTTTGACTTAAAACATCTACAAACTGCTATCTTTTCTCCAGATTCTATTAAAATCTGACTCACAGGCCTTTCTTTGTCATTGTTGTCAGTAAATGTTGCCATTTCTTTATTGCCCCTTAACGTATTACTAACACTATTCTACATCACATAGTACGATGTGTAAAAAATAAACATTCCCTAAGCGAACCTCCCTAAAACTTCATATTCTTGATACAATTTATAAATATGATTAACAAATTCATTAAATGGCATAAAGAAAAGACCGAATACATGATGAAAGAACTTAATCTATCTTATTACAGCGTTATGTGGATTGCATTTGGTGAAGGTCTTATTGTTGGAATCATCACAGCATTTATTCTATTTGAGTGATAATCTTATATTCCTGATACAATTATTGATTCATGAACGTGATTGTGAAATTGTTATTGGTTGCGATCGGATTTTGGTTTTTACTTATTTTTTATTTATTCCAACAATCTATTGAAATGAAGTGTATCTCGCTAAATTGTATTTTTCTTTTTCAGTAATGTGCTTTTTTAAGTGGCTCTTTTTAAGAAAAGTTTGTTATTGACAATTGTTATTAGTTCCCAGCCCTCTTTTCCAAGTTTATCTAGTCTTTTTTCAGCCAATTTGCTGATCTCTTTCTCTTTTTTCAGCTCAAAAGATTGACCTATATTGAGATCATGAGAGGAATTATCATCAGATATAAAATCATTATAATTTATTATTTTGTATTCGAAGTTCACTATTACTCCGCAATTTGATCATCTACTTCGGATGATTCACCATCGGTCATAATTTCTTCCATATTTTCAGATTGATCTTCTAAAGACTCATTATTTTTATTAACTTGATCGACGGTAATTATTTCTTCTTTGAGAAATCTGTCTCTTAAGCGTAAATCAAACTTATTAATTGACTTGTGATCCAATTTTATATTCCTCTAGAGTAAAAATTAAGCTTTATTTTGCAGCGCCAATTACTTGGTTTTTGCAAGTATCACACTCACAGCCAACCATCCACCCGAAAACTTGCGATTCAGAACTGCACTTTGAACAAGAGATTGTAAGTAGGTGTCCTTCTCTTTTTTCTTGGACGCTTGTAATTCTCCAACTATTGACCGGTTGACCAGGGCAATTCCAGCAAATTCTATTAATTTTATCCATAAATAGGAGCTCTCAGTGGTATATTCAATACTAAATTAATAGTTTTGTCAATGTTATAATACTTGTCTTATGAGACTACTTATCGATTGTGGTAATTCCAGTATTAAATTTGCCCTTAATATGAAATTAGAAGTAAAAAAAATAATTGAAGTAAGATTAAACAATCCTAAAAAATTAAGTTTAGATTTATCAAAAACTCTCAATGCTCTTTTAAAGAAAAGAAATATAGAAGGAATTTATCTTGCTTTCGTTAACAAAGAAGCTAAAGATATTTTGCTCGGAATTATTAAAAAGAAATTTTCAAATATCAAAATAAGAATTTTAACTAAAAGAAGATTCAATAATTTTAAGTTGAATTATGAAAAGCCAAATACATTGGGTATGGATAGATTTTTTAATTGCATCGGAAGCAGGATAATTTTCCCAAATTCCGCTTATATAATTGTTGATATTGGAACAGCAACAACTATTGATGTTGTGGACAAAAAATTTTCTTATTTGGGAGGATTGATTTTACCTGGTCCACTAACTTCCTATTCGTCGCTGATGCAACAAACTTCAATGATTGGTAATCATAAAATTCTTCTCAAGAAGAAAATCTTAGGAGCTTCAACGGCGGAATGTCTAAGCTCGGGATTTGTACATGGTCAATCTTTAATGATTGAATCAATCGTAAATCAAATAAAAAAAACCTACAAGCAACCATTCAAAGTAATATTAACTGGAGGATTGTCAGATATTTTTAAAAGATTTCTTCCCAAAAACTATCTGCTCGATTTAAAACTAACTTTTAAAGGAGTTGCTTTCTTTATAGAAAATCAGAAATAAATTTATGGAAATTATATCATATTCTTCGGAAGCTAAAAATTTCTCTCTACTCAAAACACAACGATATTTAGAAAAGAATTTTATTCTACTCGGTGTTGATAAAATTCCATTTAGTGATCATCGAATTATGATTGAGGTTAATACTTTAAATGACTACTTAGATGATAGCTCTATCGATTTTTATAAAACAAAGAAACTCAAAATTCCTTCGGAGTTGATTTACAATAAGAAAAACAAATTTAGCCTAACTTTGCAAATTGATAATAATAATTTTTGTTTGAAAGCATTTAAGCCTTTTTGGGGAAGAATAGGTAAAAATAATTTATGGCTGGCTTTTTTTTCGTATCTGAAATTACATTAGATGTTCGAACTGCCGGACAAAAGTTGATGATTTGCGTAGCTTACTTTTGACTTTGATTAGTCAAAAGTAATAATTATTATTATGAAAACAATCACATTGCATGATCTCATTATCAAATTAAAAAACAAAAAAATTCGCTTAGGCCCCGATCCTAAAGCAACTGTAAGTCTTTATTCAGCACTTGGTCTACTTCCCCCGCCGAACATCAAAGCTGGACCTGATTCAAATTTGCAACCTGAAATTTCTTATCCTCTGGATACTATCGATAAAATTATTGAGATAGAACAACTTAAAAGCAAGGGTCTTGACCTTGAAGAAATTAGAGATTCTTATGCATTGGATTATGTTAGCGATTACATCAATGATATCCTGGCAACCAAGGACAAGGCTAAACTCAAACAGCTTGCCCAATTATTAGCTCAAGATAGCGGTCAATTGTCTTCAGTGTTAGAAGCACCTCTAATCAAGGTCATTGAGACTAATAGCCCCAAGGAACTTTCAAAGCTTTTAAGTCGTTTTGCGGGGCAGAGTTTCTATTCTCTTCTCGAATCAAACAAATCATTAGAAGAATATAATGTTAATGAAGCAAAAAAATCATTGTTTAGATCTCTATTCTATCTTTCTGTTGTATGTCTAAAGCTAGCAAGGAAGTCAAAAGACAAAGCACTAGAAGATTCAGCATTTGAAACTTACGACAAGATGGTTGTAGGTCCAATAGAGAAAGCTACAAAGAAAGTTCAGGAAGAATTTAGAAATTCTCTTAATAATTACATGAAGACTAGAAAATCTAGTCCATAAGCTTATATTCAATACTGTCAATCAACGCTTTCCAACTTGCCTCAACTATATCTCTAGAAACTCCAATTGTAGACCATGTAGATTTCCCATCGGTTGATTCGATTATAACTCTGACTAAAGATGCTGTTCCTCTACTGCCAGTAACAACTCTTACGTTGTAATCATTTAGTTCTACCCCGTCAAGGTCTGGGTAATATTTAACGAGGGCTTTTTTTAGTGCGATATCTAGAGCATTAACTGGACCTAAGCCACTTGAAGCATGTTCAATTATCTCGTCATTAATTTTAATTTTTACTCTTGCTGTTGATTTACTTGAAGGAATTATTTGTCTTGTATTTATTTCGGTTTCAATTAATTCGATTTTAGGTTTATAGTGACCTGATATTCTTTTGACTAACAATTCAAAGGATGCATCAACTCCCTCAAATTCATATCCTTCATTTTCTAATGTTTTAAGTTCATTTAAAATTTGTATTACATTTTTATCGGAAATTTGATTATAGATATTTAACTCTTTCAATTTATATATGATATTACTTTTTCCGGAAAGATCTGATACCAAAATTCGTCTGTGGTTGCCCACAGAATTTGGCTCGATATGCTCATAAGTTAAATTGTTTTTTATTATAGCACTTACGTGTATTCCGCCTTTATGGGTAAAAGCACTTTTTCCGACAAATGGCAACTTTTTGTTTTTTGGTAAATTAGCCAAATCATTTATAAAATTAGAAACTTCGTAGAGTTTCTCAAGGTTTGAGTTTGGAATACAATTAATTCCCATTTTTAGATTTAAATTTGCGATTATCGAACATAAATTTGCATTCCCACATCTTTCTCCATATCCATTAATTGTCCCTTGAACTTGATCTGCTCCTGAGATAACTGCTTGCAGGGCATTCGCGACTCCTAAATCAGAATCATTGTGGGTATGAATACCAAGAATGCACTTTTTTTTAATTTTCTTTGCCGCTTCTACTATTTTTTCAATTTCCCAAGGGGTGGATCCACCGTTAGTATCACATAGTATAATTCCTTTTGCCCCGGAATTAAGAGCGGATTTAAGACATTGAATTGCGTATTTTTTGTTGGCTTTATATCCATCAAAAAAATGCTCGGCATCAAAGAAAACTTCATCAACCCTTTTTGATAAGTATGAAATAGAATCTGATATTAATTCTAGATTCTCATCGTTTGTTATTTTGAGAGCTTCAGAAACATGAAAATCCCATGCTTTGCCGACGATTGTAATCGTTGATGTGTTTGCATTCAACAAAGATTGTATATTGAAATCCTGGTCGCACTTTTGCCTTGCCCTTCTTGTACTTCCAAAAGCCACTAATTTCGCATTTTTGTATTTTTCTTTTCGGGCTTTTTTGAAAAATCCTTCATCTCTATCATTTGAACCTGGCCAACCTCCTTCAATGTACCCCACTCCTAGTTCATCAATTTTGTGGCTAACTCTTATTTTATCCTCAATGGAAAAAGATACCCCTTCACCTTGTGTTCCGTCCCTAAGCGTTACATCGTATGCTGTGACTTTTTTTGACATCTAATCTAAATTAAATTCCCTGTGAAGTGACTTAATTGCAGATTTGCATTTACTTGTATTGATTACACAAGATATTTTAATTTCTGATGTGGTTATCATGCTAATGTTAATTTTTGATTTCGAAAGAGATTTAAACATTCTAGTTGCAATTCCGGTATGAGTCTTCATTCCCGCTCCAATTATAGATATCAATGCAATTTGTTCATCTTTAATTAATTTTCGATATGCGAGTTTTGACTTATTTTTTTCTAAAATTTTGACCGTTTTATTGAGATCTTCTTTGGGAATAGTAAAAGTTAGATCCGTCTTTCCATCTGTGCTAATATTTTGCACTATCATATCAACAACTATCCCGGCGAAACCTATAGGTTGAAAAATCTTGGAGGCAACTCCAGGTTTGTCTTCAATGCCAACGATTGTTATCTTGGATTGTTTCAAATCGTGGGTGATGCCTGTTACGACGTTCTTTTCTTTAATAGGAATTAATTTTTCATCCATAACCCAAGTTCCTTTTTCAGAATTTTTTTTTGTTGATTTAACATGTAATTTAATTTTCAAATTATTAGCATATTCAACTGCTTTTGCTTGTAAAACCTTTGATCCTACGCTCGCCATCTCAAGCATTTCTTGATAGGAAATATAATTGATTTTTTTTGCTCTTTTGTAAAGTTTTGGATCAGTTGTATAAATTCCATCAACGTCATCTTTTAGTAACTCACAATGGGATGCATTTAAAGCCGATGCTATCGCGACAGCAGTTAAATCTGATCCTCCTCTTCCTAGTGTGGTTATATCATCTTTTGAATTAATCCCTTGAAATCCAGGAACTACTACAACGTAACCCTTTTTTAAATATTCTTTTATTTTATCTGTTCCAACCGAGATAATTGTGGCTTTACTGTGTAGATCATTTGTAATTAGTCTAAATTTTGATGGGTCAAGAGATATGGCCTTGACTCCAATTCCTGAAAGTGCAATGGTGACCAATCCAGCCGAAACTTTTTCTCCCGTAGAAATTACTTGATCGTATTCTCTCTCGTTGGGAATATCCGCGATATCCTTGGTTAACTTATCAAGTCTGTCAGTTTCACCTGCCATTGCAGAAACCACTACGACCATTGATTTTTTTTTCCTTAGTGTTGAAATATTTCTCGCAATAGATTTGATTTTTTTTATATCCCCTACACTCTTTCCCCCATATTTTTGAACTACTAAATTCATTTATAAATTTCCTCTAATTGCAATTGCTCTCAGATTAATATTATCCTTTATAAAATTAAAATAAATATCTATTGTTCTATCTTTCTCTTTCAAAAATAGATTCTTATACCGATTAGCCCATTCAACGATTATTAAATTCTTTTTTTGATTTAATATTTCAAAAAAACCAATTTGTTCTAGCTCGTCAATGTCCGTTACTCTATAGAAATCAAAATGATATATTGTCAAATTTCTACCAGATTCGTAAATATTGAGTATCAAGAAAGTTGGGCTCCCGACCATATCCTGGACTCTAAGGTGATCTGCAAGAAATCTGACAAATTGTGTCTTACCGGAACCCAATTCTCCATTTAACAGCAAGATTGTCCCCTGTTCGATTTTTTTTGAAATCTCTAAAGCAATTTCATTTGTTTCATTTATGGAGCATATTTTTGAATTAAGCATTTAAGATTGTATCTAATTCCATATTTGTATTTGAATTTTCTTCAATAGTTGAAATAGTTTTAGGTAATAATTTTATTATTTCTGAAGCCAATATACCTCTTTTTGAATTTTTTACAGAGATTATATCCCCCGCTTTACCGTGAACAAATACACCTAAAACTGTTGAATCTATAATTGAATATCCTTGGGCAATAAAACTGGCGATAATTCCAGTTAAGCAATCTCCCATTCCCCCCGTTGCCATTCCTTCATTACCAGAACCATTGATATAAATCTTATTTTTAGGTGATGAAATAATCGTTCTGTATCCTTTTAAAACTGTTATAGCGTTAGTCTTCGATGAAATTTCTTTTGCGATACTAATTCGGTTCTTTTGGACGTCTCTTATATTTATGCCAGACAATCTTGACATCTCTCCAGGATGTGGCGTTATCACGATATTTTTCTTGGTTTTCTTTAAAATATTTAAATTTCTGGAAATTACATTTAAACCATCGGCATCAAGAATGATAGGGCAATTGAACAGACCTATTGAATCCTTAACTATTCTTAACAGACCTGATCTGTTACCCATACCAGGACCTATAACAACTGCGGATGGCTCTTTGGACAGCCTTTTTTTAACTTCTACACTAAAAAGTTCTTCATTCATTGTTGAGCCATCATTAGAATTTGGGATTTCAATAAAAATTGACTCTGGAAATTTCTTTTTTAATGTACTACTTATACATTTTGGTATGCATAGAGTTACAAGCCCACATCCCGATTTATAAGCTGCGAGTCCAGCTAGACTTATTGCTCCAGACATATTTTTTGACCCGCCTATAAAGAGGACGTGTCCAAAACTACCTTTATTAGAAGACTTGTCCCGTTTTTTTAAAAAACCCTTGAAGAAATTATCATCAACAAAAAAACTGTTTAATTTGTTTGATAATTCATTGGGCGTGGAGAGTTTAACAAGATGAACTTTTTTGCTATGTTTGTATCCTGGATCCGTCAGAAGGCCAGGTTTTATAAAATCGAAGGTTATTGTTAAATCTGCATTTATACAAGTACCGTATGTTAAGCCAGTATCAGCATTTAGACCCGATGGTAAATCTATTGAGCAAACTGGAATTTTAATTGAATTAATTTTATCTATCAGATAGCTTGTTGCTTTATTTATATTTCTATTAAGACCGACCCCAAAGATTCCGTCTATTACAAGATCGAATCTTTTTAAATTTATTGATTTATAATTTTTCACAATTTTTATATTTAATTTTTTGACTATTTTTAAATTTTCTAAATAACCAAGCGATTTTTTTTTGGAACTGTTAACTATCAGTATCTCACATTTAAAGCCATCAATGTGGAGATGTCTTGCTATCACTAACCCATCACCACCATTATTCCCAGTACCAATTACTAGAAGGGAATTCTTAGGTTTATATTCTTTTTTTATTATTTCGAAAGATTTCAAACCCGCTATTTCCATACGAATTTTACTAGGGATTTGGTATCTAGAAGTTGAGAGAAAATCAATTTCTTTTATTTGATTAGCTGAGGCTAGCTTCATATTTTTAATCATAAACCATCAAAATTGGCATTCCAATAGTAATTTGAGATTGAATTGGATTTAATTCTTAGGAATAATGTCCTTTAGTAATGTTGTACAAGGATAGCACATTTCTTCAACTACTGAATTTAGGCGCGCTTGGTTTTTCTAAATGGGTCCAAACCAAAATTAAAAATTCTCCAACGTTAGTTAATCTTGAAGTAACAAAGCTTTGTAATGCGACATGTGATTTCTGTGATTATTGGCAAACTAAACACGAAGAAAGATTAGATGATTATACTGGCGTAATAAAAACAATTAATCCACTTGTTGTTATGGTGACGGGTGGTGAGCCAATGCTTAGAAAAGATATTTCGAACGTGATAAGACAAATTAAATCGGCATCTTTTTTTACCTATACTGGAATAATTACAAAGGGCGATTTACTTGATTTAGAAAAAGCCAAAGAACTTTACGATGCCGGATTAGATCAAATTTCTATTTCACTTGATTTCTTGGGAGATAGGCATTCTGCTAATAGAGGTGTAAATGGATTATGGGATCATATATCTACCTTGATACCAACAATTTCATCTGAACTTCGAAAAAATATATCTCTCAATACCATAATTATGGATGACAATTTAGATCAAATAATAGATATAGCAAAAAGAGCTAAAGAGTGGGATGCTAATATTTCCTTTAGTGCTTATTCTGCAATGAAAGCAAATAATGATGAGCATTGTGTTACTGATCAAATAAAAAAAGTAAATGATGTAGTTGATGAACTTATATCTTTAAAAAAGCAATGGGGAGATACGATTGTATCAAGCGATTATTATTTAAAACAAGTTCCTCTTTTTTTTAAAAACGGCCATGGACCAAGTTGTGATGCTGGACATTCGATGCTAACTGTTACCCCAGATGGGCATGTTAAAAGATGCTCTGAGATGCCAGCAGTTTGTCATTATACAGACTATGATACAGAATTGTTCACTGATACAAAATGTACTATGTGTTGGTTTAGCTGCAGAGGTGAGACACAAGCGCCAGGATTTGCTAAAGCCAGGGAATATTTAGGGCTCTAATCATTTTCTTTTCCAACTAGTCCCATTTTTAGTATCTATCAGTTCTATGCCAAGTTCTTCTGCTTGCAATCTTAGATCATCAGCTTTCTTCCAGTTTTTAATTTGTCTTGCCATATTTCTTTCCAAAATTATTTTTTGAATCCTTTCCTGATCAAATTTTTGCTCAAATGATTCTTCTGAGCTAGTATCATCATTAATTTCATTTCTCCAACCAAAGATACCCATCGTGATCTCAAATTCTTCTATTAAGTCAATATTTGATTTTGTAAGAGCTCTCTCGTTGATATATTTGAAATAATATCCAAAAGCCTTAGCACTATTAAAATCGTCCCGCATTGCATTAATCCACAACTTCCTAAAATCATCCATTTTCCTTTCTCTGATATTCTTTGTATCTGAAATCTTTTTTTTAATTTTGATAAGAGTCTTTTTAATTTCTTTCAGCTTCTCACTGGAAAGATCGACGGGGGTTCTATAATGATGAGTTAGGAAGAATATTTTTATAATATTCTTATTCCATATTTTTAATGCGTCTTGAATATTGACTATGTTACCAATAGATTTAGACATTTTTTCTTTATTGATATTTATCAAACCATTATGTATCCAGTAATTGGCGAATTTCTCATTAGATGTACACTCAGATTGAGCTATTTCGTTTTCATGATGAGGAAATATCAAATCTCTTCCTCCACCATGAATGTCGAAAGTTTCTCCTAGATATTTTGTACTCATTGAAGAACATTCTATATGCCAACCAGGTCTTCCTTTGCCCCATGGGCTGTTCCAGGATGGATCACCTTCTTTTGATGATTTCCATAAGGCAAAATCCAAATCATTTTTTTTGTTGGGATTGATTTCTAGTCTTGTATGAGAGAGCATTGAATCTGTACTTTGATTTGAAAGTTTTCCATAATCTGAGAATTTACTAATATTGTAATAAACTTCTCCGGCCACGACATAGCCATATCCTGAAGCAATAATTTTTTTGATGAGTTCTATAATTTCGTTTATGTTCTCTGATACACAAGGCTGGAAGTCAGGACTTAAACACCCTAGATTTTTTACGTCTTCCAAATATTCTAGCTTGTATTTATTTGCTATTTTTTCTACTGCTATGCCTTCTTCAGCTGCTTTGGCAATTATCTTGTCATCTACGTCAGTAAAATTTCTTACATACTTGGTTTGATAACCCACGAACTTTAAGAATCTAATAATTAAATCAAATACTATGGCCGACCTTGCATGACCCATGTGGGAACTGCTATAGACTGTTGGTCCACAAACGTATATCCCTACTTTTCCAGGGATTAGTTCTTTAAAGATTTCTTTCTTATTAGTTAGAGAATTGTAAATACGTAATTCATGGTTCATTAAGATAATTCTTCTCCACCATCAACCCTAATGATATTCCCAGTTATCCAATCTGCTCCTGGATGAGACAGAGCTATTATACTTCCGGATATGTCCTCGGTTAAAGTGAGTCGATTACTAGGATTGTTTCTCAATGCTCCTTCGACGATGCTTTCTTTCCCAGGAATTTTTTCCAAAGCAGGAGTCAAAGTAACTCCGGCACAAAGCGAATTGGCCGTTATTCCTTCTGGGGCTAATTCAACGGCAAGCTGTCTAATGTGAGATTCGAGTGCAGCTTTAGCTGCCGATACTGGTCCATAGGTTGGCCAAATTTTTCGACTTCCAGCACTAGACATTGCATATATTCTGGCCTTATGACTAAATAGGGATCTTGAATAAACATCTTGAACCCAGTAAACAAGCGAGTTTGCCATGACATCTAGAGTCATATCCATGTTTCTCTGAGTGACATTCCTCTCTATATCTTTTGACAAATAGGGTTTTAAAGAGCCGAAAGCTAGTGAATGAAGAAGAACTTTAATCTTTTTCTCAGAATTTCCTATTAGCTCTACTACTTTATCTAGGGTTTCTTTTCTTTTTTCTTCATCTGCCGCATTGATGTTGAAGAAATTTACTTCAACTCCATTGTTTTTAATACCCAAGACGATTTTCTCAACATTTTTCATTGTACCTTTTCTATCAAGATGAATACCGAGGATGTTTACTCCGTATTCTGAAAGTTTTTTTGATACTTCAGCACCAAACCCGCTGGATGATCCTAAAATTAATGCCCAATGTCCTTCTAGCCAATTATCAATTTTCATATTATCTCCCAATCCTTACTTGAATATTTAATACAGAGTCTACGCATTGGGGACTTATATTCAAGGTATTATTAAATCTATAAATGAGCAAAAAAACTAACATGGAAATGACAACAAAGGGCAAAGATTTGGCCAAAAATGTTGTTTCCATTTTATTAAAGAAAAAACTAAAAATTACTATTGCCGAATCATGTACTGGTGGGTTACTTTCTAATATGATTACCAACATTCCTGGTTCTTCTAAATGTTTCGATTACGGTTTGGTGACGTATAGTAACAAGTCAAAAATTAATTTACTTAATATAAAAACCAAAACTTTATTGATTCATGGAGCGGTTAGTAGGCAAACAGTTTTGGCAATGGCTGGAAATTTGAGAAATATTTCTAATTCTGACATGTCTATTGCTATATCTGGAATAGCTGGTCCTTCGGGTGGAACGAGTGGCAAACCTGTCGGCACAGTTTTTATAGGTTTAAGTACAGTTAAAAAAACTACAGCGAAAAAATATATTTTCTCCGGAGATCGCGAATCCATCAAATTGCAAACTTGTTTGGTCGCATTAGATAAGATTAAAAATGAATTAATTATCTAAATTATAGAAAGAATTTACTAAATCCTGTATAGTATCAAAAAAAGGAGCCCAACTTGTCAGAAAAAAAAAACAATACTACCGAAAAAGAAGAGAAAAAAGACAAGCAAAGGGCACTAGATCTAACGATTGCCACAATTGAAAAACAATTTGGAAAAGGGTCAATCATGAGACTCGATGACGATTCTCCAGTCGATAATATTAGGGTTGTTTCTAGTGGCTCAATTGGTTTAGATAGAGCAATGGGGGTAGGGGGATTTCCTAGAGGGAGAGTTGTAGAAATCTATGGACCTGAGGCTTCAGGTAAGACTACTCTTGCTTTGCACGCGGTTGCGGAAACACAAAAAGAAGGAGGAACTGCTGCATTTGTCGATGCTGAACATGCACTAGACCGAACTTATGCGCGAAACTTAGGTATCAAAACAGAAGAACTGCTAATTTCTCAACCTGATTTTGGTGAGCAAGCACTAGAAATCGTTGACCAACTTACAAGGAGTTCAGCGGTTGATATAATTGTCATAGATTCAGTTGCTGCTTTGACCCCTAAGGCAGAACTAGATGGGGAGATGGGAGATCGTCACGTTGGTCTTCAAGCTAGATTGATGTCGCAAGCATTGAGGAAGATAACATCAACTGTATCAAAATCAAAAACGACTATTATTTTTATAAATCAGTTAAGAATGAAAATCGGTGTACCTTCATATATGAATCCAGAAACTACAACTGGTGGTAATGCATTGAAATTTTATGCATCTATAAGACTTGATGTTAGAAGGATTGCCTCAATAAAAACAGCTGAAAATGTCATTGGCAATAGAGTTAGAGTTAAAGTTGTTAAAAATAAAGTTGCACCACCCTTCAAAGAAGCTGAAATGGATATAATTTTTGGTAAAGGGATTTCTAAATTTGGTGAACTTATAGATTTTGGTGTTGAATTTGGTTTTGTTGAACAAGCTGGTTCTTGGTTTTCTTACTCAAGTGAAAGAATTGGACAAGGTAGAGACAAAGCTCAAAAGTTTTTAGAGGAAAATCCGAATTTGGCAAATAAGCTTGAAAAAGAAGTTAGAAACCAAATCGCTTCAAAAAAATGATTATTAATGCTTTCTCTTAATATTGAAACATCTCAAAATATAACAAGTGTATCTTTATCTTCTCTTGATAAAATTCTTTCTTCCTTAGAGATTGATGATGGAAAACCAAATCACTGTGAATTGCTAGCTCCATTGATTGAAGAATTATTAAGAAAAAATTCTTCAACAATTAATGACCTAACTCAAATTCGAATTAATATTGGACCGGGAAATCTCTCATCCTTGAGAGTGGGTATTTCAGCGGCAAATATTTTTGCTAGTTTTGCAAAAGTTCCAGTATATGGAATTTCATCTTTTCTACTTTACGCTTTTAATTATGAATATAGCAACAAGAATTTGATAACTCTCTTTGATTTAAAAAACGATAATTTTGCATATGCGAAATTTATTAAAGAAAATTCAAAAATTTCTTTAATTGAGAGCGATTTTAATATAAATCTTAACAGGATTGAATTGATTGATATGAATAATTCAATAATTGTCGGAACAGGCTTAAAGAAATACAAAAAGAAATATCAAAACAATTCCACCCCTACTTCGTTCTTAGATGAAGATTTTAAGATTACTTCGGAGTCTCTCGCAAATGTGGATTTGGATTTTCAAGAAAATCTAATTTTTAATAAAATGCCACTAGTCCCATTTAATAGCTACTCTTTTGGTAGTTAAAGCACAAAATTGATATATAATAATCGCAATGAAAAAATATCTGGGGGCCGAACTTTTTTTTGAGTCTTTATATTATCTAGGGATTAGAACTATATTTGGTTTACCTGGTGGTTATGTGTTGAAAGTTTACGATGTTCTCCCATCATATTCGAAAAAAATTAAACATATATTAACCAGACACGAACAAGCTGCAACCCATATGGCGGATGGATTTGCAAGAGCAAGTGAATTACCTGGGATAGTTCTTTGTACATCTGGCCCCGCTGCTACTAATACTGTTGCTGGTATTACTACGGCCTACATGGATTCGGTTCCTGTCCTTATTTTTACTGGCCAGGTACCCGTACCCTTTCTTGGTAGTGACGCATTTCAAGAAGCGGATCATATTGGAATTACAAGATCATGCACTAAGCACAATACTTTAGTTAGAAAAACGATTAATCTTCCCAAGGCAATGGCCGAAGCCTATCATATTTCAACTACTGGAAGGAAAGGACCTGTTCTTGTTGATATGCCAAAGGATGTTTTAATTGGTGAAAGTGAATTTAAAATTCCCGAAAAAATTAGACTACCGAATTATAAAGAAAATCCTATTTTGAAAAAAAAGGATTTTGAAAATTTTGAATCTTTACTTAATTTATCGGATAAACCACTTCTTGTATTTGGTAGAGGTAGTTGTGATATGTCAAATATGAAAAATATCAAACATATCCTCAAGAAATTCGCGATACCTTCACTGACTTCTTTAATGTCTTTGGGTGTTTTAGGAGATAGTGAAAATAATTTTGGAATGCTTGGAGATCATGGATCGTATGCAGCATCCGAACTTATTAGAAATACCGATTTACTTATATCTATTGGATGTGATTTAAATAAAATACTTCCAGAAACATTATTGCAAAATAAAAAAATTGTTGTTGTTGATATCGATGAAGCACAGTTGAATTATTTCAGAAAGGATACTTTAAATATTCATACGAATTCGAAATTTTTTATTGACGCCTTTAAAGATATAAAAAACAAGTTTCAGTTTAAATGGGAGAAAAAATACTTAAAAGGATTGCATACCAAAAATACGACTCATAAATTAAGTGTAGTGTCGAAGAATAAAAAAGCGTTTATTTTTCACGCTTTGTCTTTATTGTCGAAAGATGAAACGATTATATGTTCAGACTTTAGTTATCAAGATACGACTCACCAGCAGTTTTTTGAATTTAAAGATTACAGAAACAATATTTTAGCGGGAGGAAATGGTATTCCTGGTTATGGGTTTCCTGCCGCAATTGGAGCAAAGTTTGCCAGACCAAAGACAAAAGTTGTAAGTGTTTCATCCGGAGCAAATTTTCAATTTAATATGCAAGAAATGATAGTTGCGCGAGAACAAAATTTAGATTTAAGTATTATTGTTGTTAATGAACGTGGTAAAGATAAGAATCAAAAAAATAAAGGTCCAGATTATACATTAATGGGAGAAGCCTTTGGAGTTAAATCTTTCAAAATAGATATCGACGATGACATTAAGAAAGAACTAGGAAAACATCTAAATCACCAGGGTACACGTCTAATCGAGATTGTGATCTAACCACTATATAATATTTGAAATTAGTTTATTATAATCTCTTTTAAAAGGAGATGGATTTTGCGTCATATTCTATCAATTTTAGTGGACAATGAGCCAGGAGTACTTGCGAGAATTGCAGGATTATTCACAGCCAGAGGTTTCAACATAGAGAGTCTCTGTGTTGCAGAGACGGAGCGCCCATCATTATCAAAAATAACGTTAGTAACTTCTGGTGAAGATTGGGTAATAGATCAAATAATTAAAAGATTTGAAAATATGATTAATGTTATTAAAGTTCGGGATTTCTCTGATGCTGACAGTATTCAACGCGAGCTTATTATCGCTCGAGTTGTGCCAACAAAAAATAGCAGATCTGAAGTTTTAAGAGTTGCAGATATCTTCAGATCAAACGTTGTTGATGTTGGACCGAAATCTTACACATTGGAGCTTACAGGGAATAAAGAGAAACTAGAAGCATTCGTGGCAATTCTTAGACCTCTTGGATTAAAAGAAGTAACAAGAACCGGACTGATATCTCTACCTAGAGAGAAAAAAATGAAGGAGATTTAAATATGAAAGTTTTTTATGACGAAGATTGTAATTTAGAGTTGCTACGAGATAAGCATGTCGGGATAATTGGCTTTGGAAGCCAGGGCCATGCACATGCTCAAAATTTAAGAGATTCAGGAATTAATTTATCAGTTGCGGAAATCAAAGATGGACCGAGTTGGAACAAGGCCGTTTCTGCAGGTTTAGATGTTGTTGAAGTTCCTGAATTGGTATCCAAATCTGATATTGTAATGTTTCTTGCTCCTGATACAAGTCAGAAGGAAATCTACGAAAAAACTGTAAAAGAGAATTTAAGACCAGGACAATATTTGGGGTTTGCCCATGGTTTCAATATCCACTACAATCAAATCGTTCCTGAGAAAGATATAAATGTGTTTATGGTTGCACCTAAAGCGCCAGGCCATACCGTAAGAGACCAATATGAAAGTGGAGCAGGTGTCCCGGCACTAATCGCAGTTCATCAAGATCCATCTGGGAATACAAAAGATGTCTCGCTTGCTTATGCATCTGGGCTAGGATCTGCTCGAGTAGGGATTATTGAGACAACTTTTAAAGATGAAACTGAAACAGATTTATTTGGTGAACAATCAGTTTTGTGTGGAGGATTATCAAGTTTGATTCTTGCTGGCTTTGAAACCTTGACTGAAGCTGGTTATCCACCAGAAATGGCTTATTTTGAGTGTTGCCACGAAGTGAAATTGATTGTTGATTTAATATACGAAGGCGGAATCTCTACCATGAGGTACTCGATTAGTGATACTGCGAAATATGGAGATATAACTAGAGGACCAAGAATCATTGATAGTGAAGTCAAAGCAAGAATGAAAAAAATCTTAAAAGATATTCAAAGCGGAGAATTTGCCAAGGAATGGGTGGCGGAAAATGAATCAGGAAGACCAAATTATAATCGCCTGTTAAAAGAAGGAGAAAATCATCCAATTGAAGCTATTGGAAACACGTTAAGATCGATGATGACGCCACTTTTCAAAAGAAGATTGGTTGATAAAACCAAAAACTAGTGAAAATAGATTATAAATGGTCAGTTGCAAGAGAAGGATACTTTCCAATCTTAACATCCTTTTTTGTTTGTTGGCTTGGCACCGCCTTTTTTGGTCTATCTTTTATCTCAATAATTCTTTTTGGCTTATTTCTCGTAGTCCTGTATTTCTTTAGAGACCCTGAGAGGATTGTACCAAATGTAGATGGGATGGTTTCTCCTGCCGATGGAAAAATTATATCAATCGATAAATCAACGGAATCTGAATTTGTTAAGAAAGAAATGAAGAGAATTTGTATTTTTCTATCTCTTCTTGATTGTCATATCAACAGGTCCCCTATTGACTGTTCGGTAAACGAAACAAGATATTATCCTGGAGCGTTTCATTTTGCAAACTCTGATAAGGCAGTTGAAAACGAAAGATTATGTATCCATTTAAAATCGGATTCCAATGAAGATGTCATTGTAATTCAATATGCTGGTTTTTTAGCGAGACGCATAGTGTCTTATATCTCTGTTAATTCGAATCTAAAACGAGGCCAACGAATTGGAATAATAAAGTTTGGCTCAAGAGTTGATATATATGTACCTGAGAATTATCATACTAATTTGAAGGCAGGAGATAGCGTAGTAGCGGGAGAGACAATACTATATGAAAGAGAAGGTAAATAAAGAAAACACGAAGATAATATCTTTAATCCCGAATCTTCTAACTACAATGGCTCTTTCGTTTGGATTGTTATCCATATTCAATATAATCAAACTTTTGCCTTTAACTAATGAGAGGTTTGTAGGAATTGAAACACAATTTTTAACAGAAAAAGCTTTATGGTGGTCTTGTATTTTTATTTATATAGCTGCTTTTATAGATTTTGTCGACGGTAAAATTGCAAAACTTCTAAAAAATGAGTCTGAATTTGGAATGCATTATGATTCACTATCTGATTTAATTTGTTTTGGATTAGCGCCATCTCTGCTTATTTATATCGTCTACCTTTCTTCTTATGGAAAACTAGGAATGATGTGCTCAATTTTTCTGACTATATGTGTTGCACTTAGACTCTCAAGATTTAATACGTTATCTCATAACCAAAAAAATAGTTTTTTTGTAGGTTTACCTAGCCCAATGGGTGCGGGCCTCATTGTTTCTCTAATACTAATTGATTACAAATTTGTTTTGTTTTCCAAAGAAGATATTGAAGTTATTTTCTTGATTTTTTCCCCAATTGTCGGAATGTTAATGGTGAGTAATATTATTTTTACCAAGAAAATATTTCCGAACAAGATTAGAAGATTTAAAGCATTGATTATCATATCAATAGTTTCGGTAGCAATTTTAACTCATATTGAAATCGGATCTTTCGTGTTATTTTATTCTTACCTAATTTTTACCCTGATTAGATTTTCGATATCAAAATACAGGAAAAGACATTCTATTGCTTCTCGAACTTAGTTAGATGTTACAAGAAATCAGTCAGTATTATCTAGATAGTGGTCTAAAAATTATTATAAAAGAGGACAAACTGTCACCGGTCACCTCTTTTTTTGTTTGGGTTGATACAGGAAGTGCTTATGAAAACGATCAAGAAAGAGGCCTTGCACATGTACATGAGCATATGATTTTTAAGGGGACATCAACACTAAAAGTTGGAGAAATATCGAAACAAATTGAAGCTCATGGTGGTGAAATAAATGCTTTTACTTCGCATGATGAGACCGTGTATTATGTGACTATTTCAAATAATTTTGTTGATGTAGCCCTAAATATTCTTTCAGAATGTATGTATGATGCGATATTTGATGAAGATGAATTGCAAAAAGAACTTGAAGTTATACTGGAAGAAATTAAAAGAAGTGAAGATCTCCCAAATAGCTGTTTAAGCCAAATGATTTTTACAAATTCATTTCCAGACCATAGTTATGGATTACCTATCTTAGGAACACCAAATACTGTTAGTAATTTTGGTAGAGACGATTTGAAAAATTTTTATAACAAATGGTATCAGGCAAAAAATATGAAACTTATTATAGTAGGTGGTGCTGATACGGAACAACTTAAAGAAAAAATAAATAAATCTTTTAGTAAATTAAAATCAGATAATATTAATTCAACAATTCTTAACGATAGCTTTACCCATGTAGGACTAAGAGTAGATGTTGATTATAGGGAAGTTAACGAATCTTACTTTGCTATTTCCTTTAGGACACAAAAAGCATCAAATCTTAAATCACCTATACTTGATATGATCGGGGTCATTTTAGGTTCGGGAGAGAGTTCTATACTAAATAAGAGATTAAAGGAAGAGTTAGGGCTAGCGACTTCTATATATTCTTATAATGCTTCGGCTAGACACGGTGGGGTTTTTGTAGTTGGTGGAACATTATTAGAGAACAATCTTAAAGATTCACTAAGATTAATTATCAAAGAAATACGAAGAATCATAAATCTCGATTTTGATTCAGACCAACTTGAAAGAGCCAAGACAGAATTATTGACTCAAAACCTATATGAAAACGAAACGGTTCAAAGCCAAGCGCAAAAAATTGGTTTTCTTGAATCTCAAGCAGGAACAATCGAATTTGAGAAAGATTATTTAGAAACTATTAGAAAGGCCACTCCAGAAAAAATAAGGGAAATATCAAAAGAATTCTTTAAAGTCGAAAATTTGGCTTTGAGCTTGATATTGCCAAAAAGCTCTGAGAAGCAAAACCCAGATAGTTTAAAGATTATTCTTAATGAATCATTTAAAAAAGAACTGAAATTTTCTAAAAGGAAGTTTCAACCTTATAAGTTAAAAAATTATTCTATTGCAAGTGTGAAATATGAAAAACCGAAACTACTCAAATTAGATAATGGAGTAAATTTACTTGTTCTTCAAAATAAAAAAACTCCCTTGATTTCATTAAGGTCCGTATCTCTTGGGGGTCTAAAGTATGAAAACAAAACTTTGAATGGCAAATTTAGTCTGTTGACTGATTTATTAACAAGAGGTTCCAAGAATTATAGTAAAGATGATATTGCAATGAAAACTGAGATACTGGCGTCAGAGTTGGAAGGATTCTCCGGAAGAAATAGCTTTGGATTGAAGATGGTTGGTCCGAGTACTAATTTAGTCGAACTCGTATCGATATTCTCCGACGTAATTAATAATCCAATTTTTGAAGATTCTGAGATAGATATTGCAAAAAAAGACGTCTTGTCTTATTTGAATAGGCAAAAACAAAATTATGCATCGATAGTTGCTGATAAGTTTTTAGAATTATTATTTGGTGATCATGCTTATTCATTAAATCAATTTGGAACCGAAGATAGTATTAGGAACATCCAAAGAGGAGATATTTTAGAAGCTCATAAAAATTTTATCTCTCAAGATAATATTTTATTGTCGGCAGTTGGTAATTTCGAAATATCTCAGCTAGTAAAGGAATTGAATAAGCATCTTCTCTTTGAAAATGATTCCAAGAAATTACCAAGAATTGACTCATGTAATTTAATAACAGACGATAGACATGAAACACTTACATTGGGCGATAAAGAACAATCCCATATAATGATTGGGACTTATGCTCCAGATGTAATGTCAGAAGATAGATTTGCCTTTAATATAATTAATTCCGTTTTATCTGGAATGGGTGGAAGACTATTTCTAGAATTAAGAGACAAAAAAAGTTTAGCTTATACTGTTACTTCCTTTTTCAGCCCTAATTTTGACCATGGTTATTTTGGTGTATACATAGGGTGTTCTCCAGAGAAAAAAGATGAAAGCATTGAAGCGATAAATGACCAACTTGTGAAGCTCGTTTCAGATGGTATAGGGAACCATGAACTAGAAAGGGCAAAGAATTATTTAATTGGTAAGAATGATATATCTCTGCAAAGAAATTCTTCTATTAACACAAGGATTTCCCAAGCATCATTGTATGGCTTAAGTTTTAATGAACCATTTAATTTTTCATCTCATATAGATGCTGTTTCAAAGCAATTAGTAGATTCTACCATTGAAAAATATCTAGGAACCAAAAAGAAAGTTACTGTATCAGTGGACCCATCCTAATGTTTATGCTCATTTTAAATTGCTTTTGAATGGATTGCTATTATATTTATTTTTCAAACAAATCTCAGTTTTTTATACTGGGAGCGTGGCGGAATTGGTAGACGCACTAGATTTAGGATCTAGCGCCTTCGGGCGTGGGGGTTCGACTCCCCCCGCTCCCATTTTGGAGTTAAGATGAGTTTTCAAATAGATGATTTAAGTAAAACAGAAAAAAATGCAAAATTTAACATCGATAAATCAGAAGTTTTAAAGAGTTATACTGAGATAGTTAAACTTTTCCAGAAAGATGCCGACCTGAAAGGCTTTAGAAAAGGCAAAGTCCCAGAAAATGTTATTGAATCAATTTATTCAAATCAAATTAAAGAAGAACTAAAAGCAAGACTAATAAATCTCAATATCAGAAAGTTAGGGTTGGAAAAGAAAATTAATATAGTCAAAACAAAAAATTTGGAGCACGAAGATTTAGATAAGAACTCAGATTTTAAATTTTCTTTAAATTTTGAATTTATCCCAGAAATAAAACTTTCAAAATATGATTCATTGGTAGTCGAGAAAGAAATATTCTCTGTAAAAAAGAAAGATATTGATGATGCAATCAGTAATCTCTTGGTTAATTTTGCCTCCAATGAAGAAATCAAAAATAGAAAGAAAGTAAATAAAAAAGATATCTTGAGTATCAATTTCTCAGGCGAGTTAAATGGAGCTTCTATCAAAGATTTAACAAAAGAAGATGCAACGGTTGAAATAGGAAATGGATCACTCATCCCAGAAATAGAGACCCAATTAAGCGACATGAAAATAGGAGAAGAAAAAGTTTTTGATGTTGATTACCCCAAAGGTTTTCCTATTAAAGAAGCGGCTGGAAATAAAATAAAATGCAAAATTGTGGTTAATAAAATATTTAAGAGAATTATTCCTAAACTTACCGATGAATTTTTAAAAAAAATTGGTTTTGATTCCAAAAAAAAATTAAGAGAAAGAATTTCAGAAGACATTAGTAGGTCATATGTTACAAAATCAGAAAGCACCCTCAGGAAGAATATAGGCGATAAATTGATATCCAAAAATAGTTTTGATTTTCCCAGTTCATTTATCGAAGATGAGGAAAAAAGATTATCTAATGAATATATCAATAGAATGAATCAACAAGGTATAAAAATTGATCAAATTGATGAGAAAACAAAATTAGTTATTGCTGAATCTGCAAATAGAAACATTAAATTAGCACTTATTTTTGCAGAAATCGCCAGACTAGAAGGCATGTCCGTTACCGATGGGGAAATTGAAAAAGTTTTGATTTCAATGGCTAATGACCAAAAAGTCGCAATTAATAAGATTAAAAAATATTATAAAGAAAATAATTTACTTGATGATGTACGAGTTAGAATCACCGATGAAAAAGTTGTCCAGTTTTTAATCTCAAAAGCAAAAATAAAAGAAATTAAATCTAAAGATGTCAAAAAAGTTAAGCGGTCTCCTTAATTGACTATAAATATTGATTAAATTACAATCAAAATATGTCTTATTTTGTTCCTATGGTTGTTGAACAGAGCTCTCGAGGTGAGAGAGCATATGATATTTATTCGAGATTACTCAACGAGAGAATAATTTTTATTGGTGGAGCCATTGACGATAATTTAGCTAATGTAGTTGTAGCACAATTATTATTCATTGAATCAGTTGATAGCAAAAAGGATATTAATTTATATATAAATTCTCCAGGTGGTAGTGTGACGGCTGGATTAGCAATCTATGATGCGATTCAATACGTGGAACCTGATGTATCAACCCTATGTTTTGGTTTGGCGGGCAGCATGGCCGCAGTTTTGTTAGCAAGTGGCACTGATGGAAAAAGGAACTCGCTACCCAACTCGACTATAATGCTTCATTCTGTTGGTGCTGAGCTAGGTGGACAATTCCACGATTTAGAAAACGAAATGAAAGAAACAAAAAGAAAACAGCAAATACTAGCCAAAATTCTCGAAAAACATGTAAACAAGGATGTAGATCAAATCAATTCTGATATACAAAGAAATTTTTACCAAACTGCCGAGGAAGCTTTGCAATACGGAATCATCGATAATATCATTTCTAAAAAGGAGAAAGTGGGTTAATGCCATCAGCTAAAGATAATTTACATTGTTCTTTCTGTGGAAAAGGCCAAAAAGAAGTCAAGAAACTTATAGCTGGTCCTACAGTCTATATTTGTAATGAATGTGTTGATTTATGTAATGAAATTATCGAGGATGAAGATGTACAGCAGATTGATAAGAAAGAAATAGATGATATCCCGCGACCTCAAGAAATCAAAATGCATCTAGATTCATATGTAATAGGTCAAGAGGAAGCTAAAAAGTATTTATCTGTTGCCGTTTATAATCATTACAAACGAATAAGTTTTGAAGCTTTGTCTAAAAAAGGAAGTGACAATTCTAAAGACGTTGAAATTCAGAAAAGCAATGTCATGCTGATTGGATCTACAGGATCCGGAAAAACTTTATTGGCTCAAACTCTGGCAAAATTTCTCGATGTACCTTTCGCGATAGTTGATGCTACATGTTATACCGAAGCGGGTTATGTTGGAGAGGATGTTGAAAATATGCTTGTTAGTTTACTACAATCTGCCAATTTTGATGTGAAGAATGCTGAAAAAGGAATAGTCTATATTGATGAAATTGATAAAATTGCAAGAAAAACAGGAGATAGTCCTTCGATAACAAGGGATGTATCTGGCGAAGGAGTACAGCAAGCTCTATTAAAAATAATAGAGGGTTCTATTGTGAATGTACCTCCTAAAGGTGGAAGGAAACACCCTCAACAAGAATTCATTCCTTTAAACACTAATGACATTTTATTTATTCTTGGCGGCTCGTTCAATGGTTTGGATAAGATTATTCAGGAAAGAATAGGAAAGAATACAATTGGCTTTGGTCGAAACGAAGGCAAGACGGTAAAAGATTTAAATTTGGATGAATGCTTTGATTCTATACATTCTGAAGATCTCGTACAATTTGGTTTTATACCCGAGTTTATTGGAAGGATTCCGGTTGTAACGGCCTTAAGCAAACTAGACGAAGAAGCTTTAATACGAATTCTAGTGGAGCCTAAAAATGCTCTTGTTAAACAATATCAAAAACTGATGAAAATCAATGACAGGGTTTCTTTAGAGTTTACTAAAGATTCATTAGCAGCAATTGCTAAAGAGGCCATAAAAAGAAATACGGGTGCAAGAGGACTAAGGTCGATTATTGAAAAATCAATTCTAGAATTAATTTATGAGATACCCTCCATGAATGGACTTAAGAAATGTCTTATTACCGAAGAGGTGATTATGGAAGGGAAGCAACCACTTTTAACTTTCGAAAATGAGGCAAAATCAGTTTCAGGTTAAAAAAACTAGTAAAACCTTGGTATTTTTTCTAATTTTTGGTCTTTTTTTATCAATTTCTCTTGCATAACTTGATTTAGTGGTTAAATTCATGATATAGGAAGATAATGGAGGATTGATTAATGAGTGACCCTTATAGTATCCCACTATTACCATTAAGAGACGTTGTAATCTTCCCCCACATGGTTGCACCACTATTCGTTGGTAGAGAAAAATCCATAAGAGCGCTAGAAGAGGCAATGAAAAATGATAAGAAAATTATTTTATCAGCTCAAAAAGATGCGAAAACAAATAACCCGGGTCCTGAAGATATCTATTCTATTGGAACCGTGGGCAATATTGTTCAAATGCTTAGACTTCCCGATGGAACGGTCAAGGTCCTTGTCGAGGGTGGGAATAGAGTACAGTTGAAGAATTTTGGTGATGAGAATAAATTTTTTAACGTTGAAGTTAAAGATTTAACTGAAAAAAATACTTCAGGTGCAGAGACTAATGCAATGATGAGAACCCTAATTGAAGCCTTTGAGGAATATGCGAAACTTAACAAAAAAATTCCTACAGAGACACTTGTTACGGTTTCGTCCATAGAAGATTCTAGCAAACTTGCGGATACTATTGCTTCTCACTTAAATTTTAAGCTTGCTGACAAACAAGAAATCTTAGAATGCCTTGATTCCTCTAAAAGACTTGAAATGTTATATGGAAAAATTCAATCAGAATTAGAAATCCTACAGGTTGAGAAGAAAATAAGAAATAGAGTAAAAAAACAAATGGAAAAGGCTCAGAAAGAATATTATCTAACTGAGCAAATGAAAGCGATTCAAAATGAATTAGGAGATAAAGATGATCTCAAAAGTGAAGTTCTCGAATTTGAGGAGCAACTAAAAAGCAAAGATATTCCAGAAGATATTACAAAAACAATAGAGAAAGAAATAAAGAAATTAAAGAGTATGTCGTCCATGTCAGCGGAGGCGACTGTCGTGAGAAATTATATTGACTGGTTGGTTACTCTACCGTGGAATTCGGATATGACCGAGGATGAAATATCTCTTGATAAAGCTCAAAAAATTCTGGATGAAGATCACTTTGGTCTTGAAAAACCCAAGGAAAGAATCACCGAATTTCTTGCCGTAAGGGCTTTAACATCTAAACAAAAGGGACCCATTTTGTGTTTTGTCGGACCACCAGGAGTTGGTAAGACGTCCCTTGCTAAGTCCGTAGCAAGAGCAATGGGAAGAAAGTTTGTCAGAATGTCTCTTGGTGGTATAAGAGACGAAGCTGAAATTAGAGGCCATAGAAGGACCTATATAGGAGCTTTGCCCGGAAAAATTATACAAGGTATGAAAAAAGCTGGCTCAAAAAATCCAGTCTTCTTATTGGACGAAGTTGATAAAATAGGGACAGATTTTAGAGGTGATCCTTCATCTGCTTTATTAGAGGCGTTAGACCCGGAACAAAATATAACTTTTAATGATCATTATTTAGAAGTGGACTATGACCTATCACAGGTTTTATTTATAACTACTGCTAACGTATTACACACCATACCTTGGGCCTTACAAGATAGGATGGAGATAATAAAACTATCAGGTTATACCGAACTTGAGAAAAATAAGATTGCTGGACAATATTTAATTCCAAAACAACTTGAAAATAATGGATTAACCAAATCTAATGCTAGATTTTCCGACAAAGCATTAAATTTAGTAATTCAAAGATATACTCGTGAGGCGGGTGTTAGAACACTAGAAAGAGAAATAGGAACAATATTTAGAAAGACTGCAAAAGAAGTCGTTAAAAATGGAAAAGATTTTTCATCAAATATTACTCCGAAACTTGTACAGAAATTTCTGGGTGTCCCTAAATTTAAACATGGAGAGATTGAGGAAAAAAACCAAATCGGAGTGTCTACTGGGCTAGCTTGGACTGAGGTTGGTGGAGAACTACTTAATGTTGAAGTATCGATTGTTCCGGGGAAAGGAACTTTTACTGTTACCGGTAAGCTTGGCGAAGTAATGCAAGAATCTACTAGGGCAGCGATGAGTTACGTGAGATCAAGAGCAAAAAGACTTGGTCTAGATAGAAGTTTCTATCAAAAAATAGATATTCACGTTCACGTTCCTGAAGGTGCGCAACCAAAGGATGGGCCTTCTGCTGGCATTGCAATGGCTACAGCAATTCTTTCTGCTCTGATACAAAAAGAAGTTAGAAGAGATTTGGCTATGACTGGAGAAATAACTTTAAGAGGTAGAGTGCTTCCAATAGGAGGTCTTAAGGAAAAAATTCTAGCTGCGCACCGTGGTGGCGTAAAAGTTGTTCTTATTCCAAAGGACAATGAAAAAGATTTGAATGATATACCAAAAGAAGTATTAAAAAGTGTAGAAATTATCTCGGTTGATCATATGGATGAAGTTATTCCACATTCAATCCTATCTGACCAACCAATACTTGAAGATTTGGTTGTACCAGATTTACCTGTAAAAGTTGATGTGCCAGAATCGGAGAAGCCGATTAACTTATCTTGACATTTACTACTCCCAATATAGTATAGAAATCTATTCGGGCGCTTAGCTCAGCGGGAGAGCGCTTCCCTTACAAGGAAGATGTCACAGGTTCAAATCCTGTAGCGCCTATTAGGGGTCGTAGTTCAGCTGGTTAGAACGCTGGCCTGTCACGCCAGAGGTCGCGGGTTCGAACCCCGTCGGCCCCGAGGGATTATGACAAAAAATCTCAATAAAAATGACTTAGATCTTCTTTCTTCTATAGGAATCAGTAGACCAGAAATTGATTCACAGGTCGAATTTATTAATTCCAACAAAAAAGAGAAAATATTCACTCTATCAAGACCCTGTCTGACAAACGACGGAATACTTTCATCTGATGAAATTAACAATATGGGTCCCATAGATGACATGGATATGGATAGTATTTCAAGATTTATACCTGCATCAGGATCTTCAACTAGGATGTTCGATTTTAATAATGTAAATGATACTTTCTTCAATGATATCAAATTTCTTCCTCTCTTCAGTCTTGTGAGTTCTTATTGCAAGATTAAAGATGTTGATTTAAGTCAGATACTTATCGAGAAAGACCTGGAGCAACTTAAAGATATTCTTCTGTCAGAGAAAAAAATGAACCTTGGAAATTTCCCTAAAGCTATGTTGCCATTTCATTTGTTAAACGACATTGTGGTTACACCGATGGAAGAAATTATCTTTTATTCATTAGGTGACATAATTAATTCTAGTTTGTTTTTTACAGTTCAAAAAGCAGACGAAGAAGCGATATTAAAAACATTAAAGAATTCTATCCTATTGAAAGATATCAATTTCGAGGATTTTGTGAAATTCTCTTACCAAGATTCATCTACTAATAGCTTATGCTTTGATACAAATAATGATATTGTTCGAAATGATAATGGAGATATTCATACTCATCCTTCTGGCCACGGCGCACTTTTAAGTAATCTTAATCAGGTTGGATCCGATTATGTTTTTATCAATAATATTGACAATATATCACCTAAAACGAGATTGTTAAGATACGAAATTTCGAAAATACTTTATAATGTTGCTGCTAATACAAAGAAAAAGTTTGATATGATTCTCAAAACCTTTATTGAGAGAAACTATGCTCTTTTGCGCCCTTCGATTGATTCAATTATAGGTTCAATGCCTGGAAAAATTAAGGAAGAAACAATTGAAAAAAAAGTGGACATTATAATTGACATGCTAAACAAGCCCATAAGGGTCTGTGGTGTGGTACAAGATGAAGATTCCAAGGGCGGTAAACCGTTCTGGGTTTTTGATGGAAATTCGGAATCGGTGCAAATAGTTGAAGAATTTCAAGTAAATATGAAAGATAGAAATCAAAAAGCTATATGGAAATCTGGTGTGTATTTCAATCCAGTTGAAATGATTTGTTCACTTAAGGATTTCAGGGGAATCAAGTTTGATTTGTTTGAGTTTGCAGAGAATTCTCTTAAAATGAAAGTTGAAAAAAATATTTTTGGTAAAAAATCTACTTTTATTGAGAGACCTGGCTTATGGAATGGATGCATGCATTACTGGCATACAACTTTTGTCGAAATTCCCAAAGCTTGCTTTACACCGGTTAAAAATTTTGGAGATTTATTTTTGCCCATTCATCGGACATAATTTAGTAATAATTGTGCTATCATTTCAATCTTTTGGAGAGGTGGGTGAGTGGCTGAAACCAGCGGATTGCTAATCCGCCGTACGGAGTAAATTCGTACCGGGGGTTCGAATCCCCCTCTCTCCGATTAGTACGCGCCTGTAGCTCAGTTGGATTAGAGTGCCAGATTACGGATCTGGAGGTCGAGGGTTCGAATCCTTCCAGGCGCGCAATTAAGAACACAGGAATGCGAGCAGGGAGAAGAAAAATGGGTTTAATTTACGATTCTATTGTTATTGGGCTAGGGGCACATGGTAGCTCTGCGCTTTATCACTTATCTAAGACAGGAAAAAAAGTTCTAGGTATAGAAAACTTTTCTATTGGACACGATAAAGGTTCTTCCCATGGTGAATCACGTATGATTCGTTTTTCGTATTCAAATGGGGAGCATTACGTTCCTATGCTTTTAAGATCAAAAGAAATATGGAAAGAAATTGAAATTGAAAGCAAAGAATCTCTGTTGTTTCAAAAAGGAGCTTTATTTGTAGGGTCGGAGCACCATCCTACATTAATTGATGCAAAAAAATCTGCTGATAAACATGATCTTGAATATGACATATTGTCTCCAACGGAAGTAAAAAAACTTTATCCTCAATTTGTTATCGACAAGAACTCTATAGGTTTTCTTGATAAAACTGCTGGATATCTTTTGTCAGAAGCATGTATTCGTTCATTCATTAATCTTGCAGATAGAAATGGTGCAGAAATAGTATTTAATACCCCTGTTGTTTCGATTAAGCCTATGAATAATAAAGTCATAGTTCGGACTAATAACCAACGCTATGAAGCTGAGAAAGTAATTTTAACTGTGGGGGCATATATAAATGAATTATTTCCTGACTTCTCGAACCATTTGGATTTATGGCGTTTGGTTGCTGGTTGGTTCAAGCCTGATAATCTGAGTTTTTATAGTCCAGAAAATTTTCCAAGTTTTGTCTTAATTGAAGAAGAACATTACTCTTATGGATTTCCCAGCATTGAGATTCCAGGAGTTAAGATTGGATTCAGTGTGAGCAAGGCTCAAAATTTAAATTCTACGAAAGAAATGAATAGAGAAATTGAAGATGATGATATAGCTTTATTGCGTTACTGGTTAGAGAAATATTTACCGGGTGCTAATGGAGATATTGTTAGAATCGGAACTTGTTTTGCAATGAGTACTCCTGATCGTAATTTTATAATCGGTCCTCATCCAGAACATCCAAATATCATACTCGGCCATGCCTGTTCGGGCCATGGTTTTAAAATGTCGTCCGTCATAGGAGAGATATTGGCAGATTTATCACAAGATAGAAAAATCAAATTTGATTTAAGTCCTCACGACCCAAGACGTTTTTTTAAGTAATTTATTTCATTAAGTTTTTAATTATTACTTTTGAATTTTTAATAGATTTTTTATACCAATCCAATCTTAACTGATTTTTGTCTTTTATGTATAAATCAACCCACTTTTCAGGACCTAAAGATATCCCTTTAGATAAATCAATTTTATTATTATCTTGAAACACATGCACGTCTTGAATTCCTAAATTATCACAAGTTCTTAATACAGCACTTATATTATGTCTTTGGTAAATATCGTCTAATAGCACAATAATTCCCTTAACCGTGCTGGAAAGAACATGTTCAATCTTTTTCTTTCTATCTTCTGTTACGAACTTGGCCAAATCCTCTAATTTTAAATGTTTCATTGATTACTTTCTTATTAAAAATCCTAAGATATCATATTAAATTATAAATTTATGAAAAAGAATAAGGAAATTTTAGTTACCGGTGATAGACCCACAGGAAATTTACACTTAGGACATTATGTTGGAACACTAGAAAACAGATTGGCCTTACAAGACTCTTATGATTGCTTTTTTCTCATAGCAGATCTTCATATGCTTACTACTCATGGTGACAGAGTTAGTGAGCTAAGGGATAATATTGATGAATTAGTCATCGACTGGTTGTCTGTTGGTATGGATCCAAACAAATCTTGTTTTTATCTCCAATCTCAGATTCCTGAAATTACCGAATTAACAGTTCTTATTTCTATGTTGTGCTCAGTATCAAGAGTACAAAGAATACCTACTTTGAAGGAAAAGATATCAGATTTAAATCTTAATGAAAATTATTCTTTAGGTCTTCTCTCTTATCCGGTTTTGATGTCATCTGATATTTTAATTTTTAACGCATCTAAAGTTCCAGTAGGTGAGGATCAATTAAGTCACGTAGAGCTTGCACGTGAACTAGCAAGGAAATTTAATTCACATTACAAAGAAGTATTTAAAGAACCTGAACCATTGATAAGCAAGAACTCCCGGTTGGTCGGTATTGACGGACAGAGCAAAATGAGTAAATCATTGAATAATTGTATTTACTTGTCTGATTCTGAAATAGAAGTTAACAAAAAGGTTATGAAAATGTTTACTGATCCAAATAGGACTAGTGCGGATATTCCCGGAAGAGTTGAGGGAAATCCGGTATTCGTATATCACGATATTTTTAATTCTAACAAAGAAGAGTTGAAAGACTTCAAAGACAGGTATAGAAAAGGAAAGATTGGTGATGTTGAAATTAAAAAATCTTTGGCTAAAAATATTAATCAGTTTCTTGATCCTATTCGAGAAAGAAGGTCAAAAATTTTAAAGAACAAAGGAGAAATTTTAGATATAATCTTTGAAGGCTCTAAAAGAGCTAGAGAGATTACTAAAAATAATATTGAACTTATAAGAGAAGCCATGAATTTGTATACGTCGAGTTCTGATTATAAGTAAGGAGTTTTTGATGAGTTATTCAGATCCATTACCAATAGGAGTCATTCCGGATGATTTGGATTTTAAGCCAAAAACAATGAAAGCCTGGGTTATTCGAAAAGAGCGTCATGGTGAACCAATGAAATCTTTTCAAGAAGAGGTCATGCCCGTTCCTGAATGTGGACCTGGTGATGTTTTGGTATTAGTTGTTGCTACTGGAGTGAACTTCAACGGTGTCTGGGCTGGCCTAGGAGAACCCATTTCCGTTCTCGATGTCCACAAACAAGATCATCATATTGCAGGGAGTGATTGTTCCGGAATTGTTTGGGATGTTGGAACAAATGTTAGAAGTTGGAAAAAAGGAGACGAGGTGATTATACACTGCGGAGTGGAAAGCGAAGAGCCGCATTCGAATATGACTAAATCCAGCGGTGATTTTATTAGTTATGATCCGATGGTCGGTAAGCAAGCTCAGATATGGGGATACGAAACCCCAAATGGATGTTTTGCTCAATTTACAAGGGTTCAAGCGCAACAAGTTCTAAGAAAACCAAAAAATTTGGATTGGGCAGATGCTGCCTCTTATGCTCTATGCTATTTTACTGCATATAGAATGCTAGTTACCAAAGCGAAAGTGGAGCCAGGAGAAGTCGTTCTTGTTTGGGGAGCTGCTGGTGGTCTCGGAGTTTTTGCATTGCAAATCTGTAAAATGTTAGGAGCAAAAGCTATAGCGGTTGTTTCATCAGAAGACAAATTTCAAATCTGTAAGGATTTGGGTGCTGTTGGAGTTATAAACAGAAAAGATTTTCCAAATTTAGCGTACAAAAAGAATGAAACAGAAGAGCAAGTCAAACTCAGATTTCAAGATATGAAAAACTTCGGGAAAAAAATATGGGAGATTCTTGGAGAGAGAAAGAGCCCAAATGTCGTATTTGAACACCCAGGAGAATCAACTTTCCCAACTAGCGTATTTGTTACTGAGAAATTTGGACGAATCGTTATTTGTGCTGGAACTTCAGGGTATGATTGCATGTTCGATGTCCGATATTTATGGATGTTGCAAAAGCAAATTATAGGTTCGCATTTTGCTAATGCTCTGGAATGTATTAGGGCAAACGAACTTGTTCATCAAGGGCTCATAAAGCCTGTAGTATCTGAAATTTATTCATACGAAGAGATCCCTTTAGCGCATCAGATGATGTATGAGAATAAACATTCAGGAAAAATGGTTTGTATGGTTCAAGGGCAAAAAAAATAAATATCGGGGTATTGTACCCAAGATTTTAACAATTTTTACTGTCAAAAACTTCCTTTAAATTCTTTAGAATAAACTTAGGTTTAAATTTAACCTTTTTTAAGTCTTTAATGCGATTTTTCCCCGTCAGCACAAGGGCGGAATCTATTCTTGATAGTTTTGACCCATATATATCAGTTTGAATATTATCACCTATCATTAAAACTTTTGACCTTTTTAAATCTAAGAATTTGACCGCAATATCAAATATTGCTTTTGAAGGTTTTCCTAAGTTGATTGCATTTGCACCAGTAGCTTTTTCAATTGCTGCAACTATGGCACCTGTCCCAGGGATGAGATAACCATAATTAGATGGGAACGTATAATCTTTGCTAGTTGTGTAAAATGTTGCTCCATTTTGTATTGCGAGACAAGCATACATAAGATCCATATAATTAAAATCTTGACTACCGGCAACTAGAACTATTTGGGCAGATTTATAATCCTTTTCGGGGTCAAGAATTTTTATATTTTTATTGCTTTTTAAACCTCTCCTAACTTTCTTGCTTGTGAAAGCCAGAACTCCAGGTGTTTTCCTCGACGATTTGTTTGTTAATTGACGCAATAAAACTGACAAGGGTGTGATAATCTGTTCCTTCGTGCAGGGTATGCCAAAATTTCTAAGTTTTTGCGAGTACTGTAATGCCGAGAGCCTACAATCATTAGTAACAAAGACATATTTTATTCCAAGTCGATTTATTCTTTCCACACATTTTTTTGAATGAGGAACTAATTGATTACCTAGATAAATAACACCATCGAGGTCAAGAATAAAACCGTTGTAGTTTTTCAATATGCTCATTAGCCCCAGATTTCTTCAGCTAGTTTTTTATCTTTAATTCTACTGGATTCTTTTTTTACTAATCTTATAGTCTTAGCTTCTGGTTCTTCGATTATTTGGATTTCAAGTAGATCCAAAACAAGCAAGGATGCCTTTTTGAAACCTCCGTATACATCAGTAGTTTCGCCAGATGCTTTCGCGGTTCTGTAATCAAGAAACAAGGCAATTGTAGCGAAATCCAGATTTATTGATGGATCTATATCTATTGACCAGTCGGAAAAATCTCCGACTAAATAGATTTTTGACCATTCAGCCAAAATGTCTTTATGATTTAAAAGAGGTTTTTTTGATGGAGTCTTTCTTTGTTTAGCTGTTGCTTCACTTCTTTTTCGCATAATCTAAATATTTAATTCTCCTGCGGCTATTATGTTCTTCTGACCAGAACTTTTGATTATTTTAACTGCTTCTTCAAAGGATTCACATCCATCAATTGTTGCAGCCTTGATAAGCATAGGCAGATTAACCCCTGATATTATTTCTACCGAACCTTTTTTAAAATAGGCTAAACTTATGTTTGACGGTGTCCCACCGAACATATCAGTAAAAATAAGAGTATTCTCACCTTCAATTAGAAAATTTGATATTCTATTTGAATAGGTATCAAAATCTCTGGAATCCTTATCGATACTGACGGTAAATATCTTTCTGATAATTTTTTTACCCAAAATAAATTCTACTGATAATTTTAATTCCTCAGAAAGTAAACCGTGAGTAATGATTAATATATTAAACATTTCTAAAGTTTAATGTATTAACTATTCTTTATAAAGTTATCTTTCGAAAATTAGTTTTTTGACTGCAACTTCAATCAATGTGGACAGGCTCCTTCCTGGACTGACTGGAATTTTTATACTCGGAACTTTAATATTTAGAATCTCCATAAAGATTGTATCGTATCCTAGTCTTTCGTAATTATGATTTTCTTTAAAGCTAATCAATTCTATAACTAGGTCTATTTTTGATTCATCTTGCATAGAATTGTAACCAAATATTTCTTTGACATTGATGATTCCAATACCTCTAATTTCTATTAATTCTTTAGTTTGCTCTGGAGCCTTACCAACAAGAGAACCTTGAATATTTTGGATTATCACCATATCATCAGATACGAGACGAGCTCCCTTGTTTAAAAGTTCGATTACGCACTCACTTTTTCCAATACCACTTTTACCAGTTAGCAGTATTCCTACATTGTATAAATTTATCAAAACGCCGTGCTGACTTAAGAAATTTGCATTGTTTTTTTGGTCACTCATTAGATTTAATTAATTCACATATTTCATGTTTATTTCCGTTGTTAAGAATTTCGTTTACTAAATTCTTTTTTCCGAATATATTTGCAACTGATTTTAAAATTTCTAAATGAAAATTTCCAGAATGTTCAGGTTGTAAAATTAAAATAAATATTCTGCTTTTAAGTTGATCAATCGAACCAAAATCTATACCTTCGTTGCAGATGCCAATACAAGCATAAGTTTTTGATATGCCTGGTATTCTTGCATGTGGTATTGCAACACTATTATCTAAGGCAGTACTACAAAGCTTTTCTCTATCCAGGATTAATTGACCAATTGTTGAATTTTTTAAAGAGGTATCCGTAAGACAAAGATTGGCAACAAGAGATAGTAATAATGCTTCTTTATTATTATTGTTTAAGTCGAAGAATATTAGATTTGGATTAATCAAGTCTGATAGTTTCACTTTTTACTCCTTTTAAATGATGATGGTATTTTAAGTATATTTCTGTACTTTGCAATAGTTCTTCTTGCTATATTAATTCCCTTTTTACATAAAATACCTTTCACTTCTTCATCGGAGAAAGGAATTGTTTTATTTTCCATATTGATTATTTCATTAATGATATCCTTTACAGCCACAGATGAAGTATCATCTTTGCTATCAACTTTATTGCTAAAAAAAGTTTTCATATTAATCATTCCTCTGGGTGTACTTACAAACTTGTTACTGGTAATTCTGCTTATTGTTGATTCATGACAACCAACGATTGATGCAATATCTGCTAATTTTAATGGCTTCAGAAACCTTTCTCCTTTGATTATATAATCGTGTTGTATATCAATAATGGTTTTTAAAACTTTCTTATATATCTCTTCTCTTTCCAAGATTGTTTTGATCAATATTTTCCCATTATTGATTTTAGATTTTATATAATTAATTACTTCGGTATCGATTTCTTTTTTGTGGATAATCATGTCTTCATAATAAGAAGATGTCCTGATTTTTCTAAAATTTTTGTTTAATTGGAATACAAGCTTATTATTATTTTCGTAAATATAGGCCTCGGGTTCGTTGTAAAGTCGCTCATTGTTAATTTTTATGAAAGCTCTTGCTGGTTTTGGCTCAAGTTCTGCAATAGTATCTAAACAATCTTTAATTAAGTCAGTATCGATATTCATATCCTTAGCTATGATGTCAAATTTTTTATTAGCTAAATTTTGGAAGTGATTATTTATGATATTTGAATAAATAGACAAATTCTTATTGTTGGATAATTCAAGTTGAAGAATTAAAGATTCTTTTACTGATCTAGTAAAAATTCCTGAAGGGTCAAAGTTTCTTTGTCCTTTTAATATGAGTTCTTCAATTTGTATACCTCCTATATTGATACCGACTTCCTCCTTAATGATTTCCACGATTTCATTGTTCGTATATTTCAAAAACCCATCTTCATCTAATAGGTGGATGAGAGAGTATAGGAGTTTTTTGTCATATCCATCTATTTCTAAGAGATTTAATTGTCTTGATAGATAATCAACAAGATTTGCACTTTTATCTTCAAGCATATTTTCATTAAATTCACCTTTTCCAATTTCGTATAACCTAATCCCCGAACTATCTAAGCCTTGATTATCTATAGAATTTCCGATAGTTTCTTCTTCTACGCATGGGTTTTCAATAAGCTCTTTTTCTACAATTTCATTGATTTCATTTAGATTAAGATTGATGATTTTTATGAAGAGCTTTGATCCTGGACTTAGGACATTTTTCTGCACCTGATTAATTTTCTGATTCAATTTGATTCTTCTCATTTGATTACCCAGCAATATTTAGTTTAGAATGTTTTTGTGTCATTTACCAAACTACTTATTTTAATCGGGGTTTTTCTAATCGTTTTTGGATTGACCTATGAGTTTATTGCAGCATTCTTCTCTAAAAAAATCCCATTGGATATAAAGATAGAAAAAGAAAATATGACAATATTTATACCTATTGGTACCTCTATCATTATAAGTATTGTTTTGTCACTGATTTTATACTTATTTAATAGATCCTAGCTTCTTCTCGAAATCTTCTAATTTATCTGAGTGTGCAAGAGTTAAATCTATATCATCCAGACCCTCTAAAAGGCATTTCTTTCTAAATTGATCAATTTTAAATTTATAATAAAAATCTTTATTATCGGTGATTAAGTTCTCTTTTAAATCTACTCGTAATTCTAGGTCATCCCTTTCTATAGCTATGACAAATAAGTGTTCCAAATTTTCACCGTCTAATATAATTGGTAATATTCCGTTTTTAAAGCAATTGTTGTAAAAGATATCAGCGAATGATGTAGAAATTATAATTTTAAATCCATAATCTTTGAGTGCCCAAGGGGCATGTTCTCTTGAGCTACCACATCCAAAATTATCCCTAGCCAATAGAATCTCTGAACCAGCAAATTTTTCTTGATTAAGAACAAAATCTGGATTCTTGGTACCGTCGTCTTTTAATCTCCAGTCAAAAAATAAGAATTCTCCAAAACCGGTCTTTTCAATTTTTTTTAGAAACTGTTTAGGGATTATTTGGTCGGTGTCAACATTTGAATAATCGAGAGGGGTAGGGACACTTGCAATGTTTTTAAATTTCTCCATTTCTAATACTCTCCAAAATCTATATTGTAAGATCTTATGTCAACAAATCTTCCATTAATTGCCGCAGCTGCGGCCATTATAGGGCTAACCAGATGGGTTCTTCCACCTTTTCCTTGCCTTCCTTCGAAATTTCTATTAGAAGTGCTAGCACATCTTTCCCCAGGAGACAATTGATCGGGGTTCATCCCCAAGCACATACTACAACCTGAATCTCTCCAATCGAAACCAGCTTCTTTAAATATCTTGTCTAGCCCAAGTTTTTCTGCTTGATACTTTACAAGTTGAGATCCAGGTACCACGATGGCGTTAATATTTGAAGATACTTTGTTACCTTTAATTACCTTGCTAGCAGCAACCAAATCCTCAACTCTTGAATTGGTACAAGAACCTATGAAAACTGTGTCTAATTTTATATCTTCAATCTTTGTATCTGGTTTAAGTCCCATGTATTCGAGTGCATTCTCAATCGATTTTCTTTTTACGGGATCTTCTTCGTTCTTTGGATTAGGTACTGAGCCATTGACTCCAGTTACCATACCGGGGCTGGTACCCCAACTAACCTGAGGAGACATTTTTACAGAATCTATAGTAATCGATTTATCAAAGCTTGCGCCATCATCAGTCGCTAAAGTACACCAGTAATTAAATAATTCTTCTTTGTTCTTTAGGTCTTTGATTCTAGGCTTATCTTTTAAGTAGTCAAGAGTTACATGATCAGGACTAATCATCCCAGCTCTTGCCCCTGCTTCAATGGACATGTTGCATATTGTCATTCTTTGTTCCATTGACAATGATGAGATTGTATCTCCCCTGTATTCAATAACTGTTCCGGTGGCACCCGCAGTACCTATTTCTCCTATAATGCTGAGTATAATATCTTTTGCAGTTACGCCTTTTGGTCTTTTGCCCTCTACCCTAATCTCGAAAGTTCTAGGTTTGTTTTGCCACAGGCATTGAGTTGCTAGTACGTGCTCTACTTCACTTGTTCCAATCCCAAATGCAAGAGC
>DCAB01000002.1:42732-75520 GCA_002311855.1 Candidatus Dadabacteria bacterium UBA1144
GGCCTAGTTAGACCTTGCTCTGGACCAATAACATGAACAATACCTTGATAAGGACTTGATAAGTCAAATAGTTCTATATCGAACTGTGAGCAATTGTCTCTGAGAGTTTGTATCTGTCGAGCTGAGATTTTATCGTCAATCTTATTTCTATTGATCGTAGGAACATTATGATCCATTGTCGCAAAAGTTAAATCCTTTCTTCTTACTTTTCTATTATGCTCACGAAGACCTTCAAATGCTTGAGGAGAAGTTACTTCGTGAATTAGATGAAGATCTATATATAGAAGAGTAGGCCTCCTTTTTTCTTTATGTACGACATGACAATCCCAGATTTTTTCAAATAGTGTTTTAGGTTTCATCTGAAGATATTATAATACACAATCAAGTCGTTGGCTGGAAAGTAGATAATTTTGCAAATTTAGCATCTTTACCCAAAAACTCTTCTATTCTTAAGAGTTGATTGTATTTTACAGTCCTGTCAGTCCTTGAGCATGATCCAGTCTTTATCTGACCTGAACATGTGGCAACAGCAAGATCAGATATGGTGGAGTCTTCGGTTTCCCCAGATCTGTGAGATATGATATACGAGTAGTTATTTTCACTCGCTAGATTAATTGTTCTTAGGGTCTCGGATATTGTTCCAATCTGATTAATCTTTACCAAGATGCTGTTGGCAGCACTTTTATTTATTCCTTCAATCAATCGCTTCTCGTTTGTTACGAATAAGTCATCTCCAACTATCTGAATTTTTTCTCCTAGAGAGCTCGTTAAATCTGACCAACCAGACCAATCATCTTCGTCTAAAGGGTCTTCTATAGAAATTATCGGGTATTTTTCTGTGATTTTCTTATAGTAGTTAATTATTTGGTTTGAATCAAAGAGGTTCCCATCAATTTTATATATTTTATCTTTATATATTTCTGATGCAGCAATATCTAATGCGAGGAATATTTCTTCCCCAAGCTTATAACCTGCTTTTTTAATTGCTTCAGATATAAACCCCAAGGCTTGTTCGTTTGATTCTAGATTTGGAGCAAATCCCCCTTCATCACCTACCGCGGTAGAATAACCATTATTCTGAAGAATTTTTTTTAAATTAACAAATGTTTCAACCCCAGCTCTAAGAGAATCAGAAAAAGTTTCGAAACCAGCAGGAACAATCATAAATTCTTGAATATCTAATCCATTGTTAGCATGCGCTCCACCATTAATTATGTTCATTAATGGGGTCGGTAGAATAAGCGGGCCACTTGGATTTAAAAATTCATAAATTTCTTTATTTTGGTTTGAAGATAGACATTTCATGAATGCGATAGAGCATCCAAGAATAGCGTTAGCACCTATTTTGGATTTATTATCTGTTCCATCTAATTCTATAAGAAAAGAGTCAAAATCATCTAATTTTTCAAAGCTTTTACTTTCGGTCTTAGATGAAATTATAGAATTAATATTTTCTACAGCTTTAAATACACTCTTTCCATCAAATTTGGTCGAATCGTTATCTCTAAGTTCTACAGACTCATGAGACCCGGTTGAAGCACCAGAAGGAACAGAGGATCTACAAACTCTCCCATTATCTACACTCATATCCACTTCTACTGTAGGTGTTCCACGGGAATCAAGAATTTGTCTTGCTTTTAGACTAGTTATTTTAGACATATCAGTCAGGTATTGAATTCTATATCAGTAATTTTTTTTTTCAATCAAAGTATCAAAAAATTTTGAATTTGTGATTGTTTAGGATACTGTATTTCTAATTATGAATCCCAGAATTCCAAATTCGTTGAGATTCCTATCAATGGATGCTGTACAAAAGGCAAATTCAGGACATCCGGGTATGCCGATGGGTATGGCTGATGTCGCTACTATTCTATTTACTGAATTTCTCAAATTTGATCCAAAAGATTCAAATTGGCCTGATAGAGATAGATTTGTTCTTTCAAATGGGCATGGTTCTATGCTTCTCTATTCATTACTTTACTTACTAGGCTATCCTGAACCGTCATTAAGTGATATCAAAAGATTTCGTCAATTAAATTCTAAAACTCCCGGTCATCCAGAGTATAAATTGACTACCGGGGTAGAAACAACGACAGGACCATTAGCTCAAGGCTTGGGAAACGCTGTTGGAATGGCTCTGGCGGAAAGAATACAAAATAAACGTTTTGGCGATGAGATAGTAAATCATAACACTTATGCTTTTGCGGGTGACGGATGTCTTATGGAGGGACTAAGTCATGAGGTCTTAAGTTTCGCTGGACACATGAAACTAAACAAATTAATTGTTTTTTTTGACGATAATAAAATTTCTATTGATGGGCCAACAAGCCTATCCGTATCTGATGATATCGAAAGGCGAATTTTATCTTATGGATGGGAATACATAAAAGTAGATGGTCACAATCATAATGGAATAAGAAAAGCGATTACTAAAGCTAGAAAATCAAAAAAGCCTTCAATGATTGCGTGTAGAACAAAAATAGGCTTTGGCTCACCCAACAAAGAGGGCTCTGAAAAGTGTCATGGTGCAGCATTAGGGGATGATGAAGTGAGAAATACTAGATTAAATCTAAATTGGAACTACAAACCCTTTGAAGTACCTCGTGATGTATTAAATTTTTGGAGAAAATCTGGTAAAAGATCTCATAAATTAAAACTTCGATGGGAATCGAAATTAAAGAGTAATGTACTTAAAAAAGAATTTAAAAGATCTTTACGAAACCTGTACACACGGTCTTTCATCAGTAATATTTACAAGGAATTTAACAACAAAAATAATAAAATTGAAAAGATATCAACCAGAAAATCTAGTGAAAAAGTATTAGAAGTCTTAATTCCAAAAATACCAGAACTGATCGGTGGCTCTGCGGATTTAACTCTATCGAATAATACAAAAATTAAATCGATGTCCCAAATTACATCAAAAAATTATAGTGGCAATTATATTCACTACGGGGTAAGAGAGCATGGAATGGCATCTATAATGAATGGTCTTTCTGTACACAAAGGTGTGATACCCTATGGAGGGACTTTTTTAATTTTTTCTGATTATTGTAGACCGTCAATAAGGCTGTCGGCTATGATGAAATTAAAAGTCATCTATATTATGACTCATGATTCTATTGGACTCGGAGAAGATGGCACAACACACCAGCCCGTTGAACATCTATTGACTCTAAGGGCTATTCCCAATCTTTATGTTTACAGGCCATGTGATCTTCATGAAACACTTGATTGCTGGATTGATGCTTTAACATCGGAACAAACTTCTATTATTGCGTTGTCAAGGCAAGACCTTCAAGTTTTAACCAAACCTTCACTGATAAAGGATAAGAATATGTCAGGAGATTCCGCTAGAATAATCTTTGGATCCAGGGTCAACAAAGACATAACAATTATTGCATCAGGTTCCGAAGTTGAAATTGCGGTTTCCGCTGCTACTGAGATGTTAAAAAAGAAAGTAAGAGCCACAGTAGTTTCTATGCCATGTGTTGAAAAGTTCTTAGAGGAACCGGCGTCGTTTAAGAACAAAATCCTAGGTAGTGGTCTTTTGATTATTGTTGAAGCAGGATTATCATTAGGCTGGAGGACTTTTTTTGATGATCTATCTAACGTTGTTACCGTCGAAAGTTTCGGATCCAGTGCACCGAAAGATCAATTGTATAATCATTTCAATATTACCAAGGAGAACATTATTTCTAAAGCATACAAGCTAATCGGAAGATAATATTCTTGACATTAAATCAATACTAATTCAAAATTTGTTTTTTATTAGAAATCAGATGACAGGTATATACGTAGGAAATAATGAGAGTCTAGAAAATGCTCTTAGAAGGTTTAAACGCCAGGTGGAGAAAGGCGGTATTCTATCTGATGCTAAAAAGAAAGAGTATTTTGAAAAACCAAGTGAAACTAAAAAAAAGAAACTCTTCGCTGCCAAAAAGAGACTGAAAAAGAAAGTTAGAAAACCCAGATAAATTTTATACATGCCACCCAATGAGCAATATAGCGATATCGAAGATTTTTTAAGCGGAACTTCGATAATAGAGTATATTGAAAGAAACTGGGCCCCTCTCAAAAAATCGGGCTCGAATTTCTTAACACTTTGCCCTTTTCATGACGATAAAAATCCTTCAATGTCGGTTAATGAGGAAAAAGGTTTGTATCATTGTTTTTCATGTAAGGCGGGGGGCAACCTCGTTACGTTTGTAAAAGAGTTTAAGAATTTCAATTCTTCTGAAGCTATAAAAGAAATATCTGACTTTTTTGGTATAAGATTGAAAAATATCAATATTGATTTTCAAGAAGATGCAAGCCATAAAAAAGAGCTATACGATACGAACAACCTCGTTTCGAATCTTTTTAGCAAATATCTTTTAGAGAGCAAAAATAGGGCTAAACCATTAGATTATCTAGAAGAAAGAGGATTTGATGAAAAAGATATCGTCGAATACAATTTGGGATTCGCTCCAAAAAAATGGGATTTTGTCTCTTCTTTTTTTGAGAAAAAGAAGATTGAATTAAACTGTGCAAATGAACTAGGATTAATCATCAAAAAAGAAAATGAAAATCAATACTATGATTTTTTTAGAAATAGAATTATCTTTCCCATTAAGAATCGCCAGGGATTAATTTTAGGTTTTGCAGGAAGAACAATTGATGACGATAATCCCAAGTATCTTAATTCAAAAGAGTCAGAAATATTTTCAAAACGAAGAGCTTTGTATGGGATTGATAGATTTAGCAATTTAAAGAGAGGACAATCTAAATATATTTTTATTGTAGAAGGATATACTGATGTGTTAATGATGAACAAGAATGGGATATTTAACGTAATCGCCACTATGGGTACATCTCTAACGATTGAACACTCAAATGAGATTAAGAAGTACACCGATAAAGTAATTATGTGCTATGACTCCGATGAAGCTGGAATAAATGCCTCTTTTAAAAATATAGAATCTCTGTATCAATTAGGTATAGAAGTATATGTTTTGAGATTGCCTGATGCTCATGACCCTTGTTCCTTTATAGAACAATATGGCAAGGAAGATTTTGTTGATAAAGCAAAAAAATCCATATTAATTATTGATGAATATATAGAATATTTAAAAGATGAATATATTGAAAAAAATATTTCAATAAATGAATTGACTAGCAATTTTGTATCTAAAATAAAATATATCAAAGATAGAATTCAGTCGGATATCTTTATTAATAAGTTTATTTCATCATTTGGTATATCGAAAAAAGAATTTGAAATAGTGTTCAACAAAGAAGTGGGACGAGAGAACTCTATGGATAATAGTAAAAAAGTTTCTAATCTGACACCCGAAGAAATGATTCTTAAAATTCTTATCGAGAGGAGAAATTTGAGAAATAGAGAAATCATGAAAAATTTTAAATTAATGCCAATGTCTACAATTTGCAAAGAGATAATTTCATTTTTAGAGGACAATATAGAGTTTGAAGCGTCTCAGATTATTAATGGGATAGAACAAGAAGAAAATAGGAACTATGTATCAGGACTAATTTTCAATTCTTTTCAGACCTCAAGTGACGATCAAATCAACATACAATTCATCAATGATTGCATAAAAAAAGGTCAAATTAACTTAATTAAAGATAAGAAAAGGAGAATTAATCTTCAACTCAGTAGAAATGATGTAATAGATGAGAATGAAGAAAAAAAACTGCTTCAAGAGCTTAAAATTCTCTTGGACGAAGAGAAAAAACTGAAAAAATAAGTTATCATATTTTTTTTGTGATGTAAGGTTTGTACTCTACTTTTTTTGATACGGGGTTTCAATGCAAGAAGTAAGACAACAGTTAGATAGGGATACATTGTTGATAGCTGTCGATTTCCTTCCTAAGTTCACGTTAGAAATTCTTCCGAAAATTAAATTTCATAGAAAGTTAAGAAGACAAATAAAACTAATATTACCTGAAAATTCAATTGAAACTCATTCTGATCCAGTAAAAAGTTACCTTAATAGGATAGCTTTACATTCTCTATTAAATAAGTCCGAAGAAACAAATGTGGCCTCTAAGTTGAATGCATCTAAAAATATTATATGTGATTTAATGATATCTGACATTCAACTTCTTTCTCTATTGTCGCGGAATTCTCTCTATGCAAATATTGAAACTGATTCTATTGATTTTGATTATAGAGACGAAGAAGAGGATATCAAACAAGTTGGCGAATATAGAAACCGTAGAGCCAGCAATATTTCTCATATGATTGATGGTATTTTAAAAAAAAATCAAATTACAAAATTAGAAAAAAGAACACTGAGGGAAGAACTCATGCAAATTGAATTGTCGTCTGATATTTTAAAAAAAATATATTCTTTCATAAGGGATAACAATTTTAATGGTGTATTAATTAATGATTTTCATAAAGCTAAATTCAATTATCTAACTTCAAAGAAAAAATTAGTGGAATCAAATTTAAGATTGGTTGTTAGTATCGCTAGAAGATACATAAATAAAGGACTTCCTTTTTTGGATTTAATCCAAGAAGGGAATATCGGTTTAATTAGAGCTGTTGAGAAATTCGAACATGAAAGAGGATATAAATTCTCAACGTATGCGACTTGGTGGATACGACAAGCTATCACAAGAGCTTTAGCTGACCAAGCAAGAATAATTCGAATACCCGTTCATATGACTGAACAAATTAATAGAATATTCTCAGTTTCAAGAATATTGGTTCAAAAACTAGGTAGAGAACCTACTTCTGAAGAATTATCTAAAGAATCTAATTTTGATCTTGAAAAAGTCGAAAAAATATTGAGAGTAACTAAAGATCCTATCGCACTTGATGCTCCTCTTAACGAAGATGATGGCTCGCAAACTTTGCTGGATTCGATTAGTGATTCTAGTCCATCACAATATGACTATTTTGAAAGCAATGAATTAAAGACAATTATTAACAATTCTCTTCTATCAGTTCTCAACGAGAGAGAAAAAGATGTTATTAAAAAAAGATTTGGTATAGATGAAGATCAAGTTTTCACCCTCGAACAGATAGGAAACATGTTCAAGGTTACTAGGGAGCGAATAAGACAGATTGAATTAAAAGCACTAAAAAAACTTAAAAAGTTGAGAAAATCTCCAGTATTAAATTATTTAGAATAGTCATTAGTTGACAAGAATTTTTTTTTGTTTAAGATTTTATTCTTTAGGCGGCCATACTGGAGGGGGTACACCCGGATCCATTCCGAACCCGGCAGTTAAGTCCTCAGAGGCCGATGATACTGAGACCAGTCGGTTTTGGGAAAGTAGGTAGCTGCCTAATTAATTTATCTCATGTCCGACAAGTTTAGAATTGGTGTTTTTTCCTCTGGTAACGGTTCAAATTTTGAGGCAATCGTTAAAGCTGATATTCCAAATGTGGAAGTTTCTTTTCTATTATGTAATATCGAAGATGCATATGTATTGGAAAGAGCAAAAAATTTTTCAATAGATTCAATCCTTCTTCCGCATAAAAATTTCGAATCGCGAAAGGATTTTGAAAAAGAAATAATCTCAAGAATTCAAGATTACGATGTTGATTTAATTATTTTGGCTGGTTTCAAGAGAATTCTTTCTCCTTTCTTTATTAACTATTTTGAAAAAAAAATCATTAATCTACATCCTTCATTGTTGCCATCTTTTCCCGGACTACGTGCCCCTAAACAGGCACTAGAATATGGAGTTAAATTCACGGGATGTACGGTCCATTTTGTTGATGATGGAGTTGATACGGGTCCAATAATTTTGCAAGGGCTGATAGAAATATTAGATTCTGATGACGAAGAAAGCTTAATGAAGAAAATTCATGAAAAAGAACATGAGATACTTCCGGTGGCTATTGAACTTATATCCGAAGGAAAAGTTAAAACAACAGAAGGGAGAAGAGTATTTATCGATAATTAAAGTTCTTTGCCGATTGCTTTTGCAATAATTCTAGCTTTGCCAACCATAGCTTGAAATTTCTTAGGTTTCAAAGACTGGCCCCCATCACTTAAAGCAACTTCAGGCTTATTGTGAACTTCGATAGCTAATCCATCAGCTCCCGCTGCTATTGCGGCATAAGCAATAGGAGATACATATTGCCAATATCCTGTCCCATGTGCCGGATCTGCGATAACGGGTAAATGGGTTCTTTCCTTCAGAACGGGAATGGCGTTTATGTCAAAAGTATTTCTAGTTGCAGTTTCGAAAGTTCTGATACCTCTTTCGCAAAGTGCCACACTCATATTTCCTTCTGCTAAAAGATACTCAGCGCATAACAAAAATTCATATATTGAAGTAGACATACCTCTTTTTAGCAATACCGGCTTTTTCGTTTTTCCAACGGCCTTTAAAAGAGCATAATTTTGACAATTTCTAGCTCCAATTTGAATCATATCTGCGTACTCGCTAATAATATCGAGATTCTTTAAATCTAAAACTTCAGTAACTATAGGAAGGTCGACTAAATCACCAGCTTTCCTGAGCAATTTTAATCCTTCCACACCCATTCCCTGAAATGTGTAAGGGGAAGTTCGAGGCTTAAAAGCGCCACCTCTAAGTATTGTTGCTCCACTAGCTTTTACTGTTTTCGCAATTTCAATAATTTGTTCTTCTGATTCAACTGAACATGGACCAGCTATTAAAGTAAGTTTGTCTCCACCAACTATTGTATTACCAACGGGAAAAGAGGAATCATCATGTTTAAATTCTCGACTACCAAGTTTATGAGCTTGCAATATAGGAACAACAGCTTCAACTCCTGGCAGCTGACCTATCAAGTTCATATGTTGTTGCTTTTCTTTCTGATCCCCTACTGCACCAATTATTGTCTTCGATTCACCTTTTACAACTTCAGCACTGTACCCATATTCTTTTACTGCTTCAACAATCTCATATAGCTCATCATCTGTCGCAGTTCCTTTTAAGACAATTATCATACGATCCTCCGATGTTTAGTAATATTTTATTGAAAATAAAGTCTATATCAAATAAATTGAAAAAAAAAACTTATTTATTATGATTTTAAAATGATTACTTCATATCTGAGATGGTTAATTATCGCCCTTCTGACAATTGTGCTTGGAATCCCCACCATTATGATTGCTTTCATTTCTCCCAAAATTGCTAATATGACAACAATTAAAATTTGGGGGAAATTAATTATCTTTATTTGCCACGTGAGGCTTACCATAAAAGGATTGGAAAACATTAAGGACGAACCTACTATTGTAATGTTTAATCACAAAAGCTTATTTGATATATTTTGTTTATGTTCTTTGATGCGGTATGACTGGAGGGCGATGATGAAAAAACAATTAATCAAAATTCCCATTTTTGGACAAGTTGTAATAATCATGGGTCATTATTTTGTCGCAAGGGATGGTTCGTTTGAGGATCGAAGAGAAGTAGTAAAAATAATTAAAAAAATAAAAAATGGAAAAATAGTTTTTATAGCCCCAGAAGGAACTAGAAATCCCAATGCTGGCTTGATAGATTTTAAAAATGGTGGTTTTTATATCGCAAAAAAAACCGAGATAAATATTGTTCCCATGATAATTAAAGGCGCAGGGGACATAGTTGAAAAGAATTCAATGCTAATTAAACCTGGTCCGATTGACATAAATATACTTCCCAAAATTGATGTAAAAAATTATGGTACAGATAAAGATTCAATTGAAAAACTGAAGAACGATATACATGAAATTTTTTTGAGGAATATGTAGATTACTTTTTCTGTAGTTTAAGACTATAAATTTTTTTATTTTCTTTTAAAAACAACTTTTGGAATTTTGTATTCGGTAATGTTTTATCGAATAAACTTTTCTTCGTGCTTGTAGCGAATCTGGTTTTAGTTATTTCCTTTTTTATTATTTTCATATATTTTTTATCATCTGTCTTTATATACAAAAAACCTCTTCTTTTTATTATTTCATGCAGATTCATTAAGAAATTACTATTGATTAATCTATTCTTTTCATGTTTATCTTTAGGCCATGGGTCAGGATTATTGATAAAGACTTTATTTAAAGAATTCTTGGGAATTATTTCTTTAATTAATAAATTAGCATCACAAAATATGAATTTTAGGTTTTTTAATTTATTCAGCTCAGCTTTTTTCAGAGATTTGACAATTCTTCCATATTTGATCTCCAGGCCAATAAAATATTTACTTGGATTATTCAATGCTAGTTCTGTTAATAGCTCCCCATCTCCACAGCCTATATCCAGAGAAGTATTCTTATCTTTTGTAAAATTTTTGAGGCTTGATGCTAAAGATATATCAATTAGATATTTTGGATACTTATTTATTCTTAAATTCATTAAGAACTTCTCTAATTGCAGAGATTATGATTTTTTCCGGTATCTCAGTTACATAAAGGCCATCTTTTTGTTTTATTAATCCAATCTTATTTGGTAGAGCAAATGCAATTTTATTTGACTTATTTTTTTTGTCTAATTTCATATAATTAATTAATTTTTTAATATCAAATTTAGTAGATTTCAAATTTAGAAGATCAAACTTCTGAAGAATATTTTTAATTCTTAGATATTCATTTTCTGATAATTGTTCTATTAAGTATGAAATTTTTGATTCTATTAGCATGCCTAGGCCAATACAGTCTCCATGTAATCTTTTATATAAGAAATGTTTTTCAAGAGCATGACCTATCGTGTGTCCAAAATTGAGTACCACTCTTTTATTGCTTTCTTTAAAATCTTCTTCTACGATTGTAACTTTTATTTTGATACAGTCTGCAATTATCGTATTTATAATGATTGTGGAGTTGTTTAAAAAATCCTTATCAATTCTTTCAACTAATGTAAACAATGATTTATCATCGATTATTCCATATTTAATAATTTCTGCTAGACCCTGTCTTATTTCTTTTCGTGGTAAAGTTCTTAAAAATTTTTTATTTATTATTATCTCTTTCGGATTATAAAACGTTCCGATTAAGTTTTTCCCAAATTCATTATTTATTCCTGTTTTGCCCCCGATTGAGCTATCTACAATGGAAACCAAAGAAGTTGGTACGTGAATCAAATCTATTCCCCTCATAAATGTCGAAGCAACAAAGCCTCCTATGTCACCTACAACTCCACCCCCAACAGCTACAAGCAAGCTCTTTCTATTAAATTTATTTTTAAATAAAAATTTTTCTATATTTGTCTTTGTTTCACGTGATTTGCTTTTTTCACCAGGTTTTATTTTTATAATCAATATATTGTTATCTTTAAAAATATTATTATATAGTCGGTAGATATTAGTATCGGTTAGTATTGCGATTTTCTCGTATTTCTTTTTGTTTCTCCTTATGAAATTATTAAAATTTTCGGAAAATTTTATTTGATAAGAACTCTTTTGTTGTCTATGAAGGACCTTGGTTACCATTAGTATTTAATTATTGAAGTTACTTCCTCGCAATTAATTTTTTCTCTTCCTTTTAATGAAAGCAGTTCAATTACAAATGATATACAGCTTATTTGACAATTAAAATTTTTTACTAAATCTTCTATAGCTGATATAGTCCCTCCTGTTGCCAATAAATCATCTATTATTGCAATCTTGGAACCATATTCCAATGAATCTGTATGAATTTGAAAAGTATCGGTGCCATACTCTAGTTCGTACTCAATTTGAAAGGTTGTATGGGGTAATTTCCCTTTTTTTCTAACCAAAACAAGATTTTTGTTAATTTTATAGCATACTGCCGATGCAAAAATAAAGCCCCTTGATTCTGGAGCGACAATAGAGGTTACATCCTTGGGTATAATGGCAGATAATTGATTTACTACGTAACTAAAAGCTTTGTGATTCTTCAGAAGAGGGGTGATATCCCTATAAAGGACACCCTCCTTGGGAAAGTTAGGCACATCTCTGATGTATTTTTTTATATCCATTTATAGATAAAATATATAATTAAAATTACTATAAGAGCAATAGATAAATATAAAACTTCTTTGCTTTTCAAAATCGATTCGAATTTTTCACCAAATACCTTTGCTAAATATGCTACTAAACCAAATCTAAGCGATCTACCAATTATTGCTCCAATGAGAAAAGGTAGAAATTCGGCATTTAATATCCCTGCTGCAATACAAAATATTTTAAACGGCAAAGGAGTGAAACCTGATGTCAACATTAACAAGAAAGTGTCTTCATCGATTCTATCTTGAATTAATTCTATTTTGTCTATATTATTGGAAATAAAGCTGATATTGTTTTCTACTGCATATCTCACTATTTCGTCTCCAAGAAAGTAACCTATACAACCTCCAACGATAGAAAAAAAGAGACAAATTAAAACCATCCTTAGAATTTGCCTATAGGTTTTTTTTATGCATAAGAAACCAAGAAATGGATCGGGTGGAATAGGAAAAAAAATTGCTTCAGTAAAAGAAACAATTGACATAATTACTATTCCTTTTACCCCGCCCCTGAACTTTAAACTAGTTCTCAATAATTTATCAATCATATTTTCAATTTAAGATCTGAATATTTTGTGTAATCTACGATTAACGGAGTGATTGAGATGTACCCATGTCTGACGGCATCTACATCTGTCCCTTTTTTTGCTTTGTAGCTTAAATCTTTACCACCGATCCAAAAATATTCATTTCCCCTAGGATCTCTTTTTGAGATTATCTTTTGACCATAAGCTCTCGAACCTTGTTTGGTGAATCTGATACCTTTTATGGCATTTGTTGGTAGATTTGGATAATTAATATTGAAAAAAAATGATTTAATTTTTTTCTTTAGAATTCTTGAAAGAATACTTTTAAATGTCAAAGTACATTCTGAATATTTTGGATTCTTTTTATTGACAATTGATAGTGCTATTGAATTTACTCCATGAAGAAATCCTTCTCTAGCTGCTCCCACAGTACCGGAGTAATTTATATCGTCCCCCATATTTGCTCCATTATTAATACCCGATACTACTAAATCAAATTTTTTCTTGCCTATCTTGCTATTGATCGCGTAATTAACACAATCTGCAGGAAGGCCTAATACCGAATACTTATTATTATCGATTTTTTTAACTCTTAATGGTGCACTGAGACTCATTGAGTGACTCGTAGTACTTTGATTATGTGAAGGGGCGACTATTACAGTCTCACCAAATTCTAATAAGATTTTGTATAACTCGTCAATCCCTTCGGAATAAATACCATCATCATTTGTTAAAAGAATTCTCATTTTTTATCGGGGTGATCGGATTTGAACCGACGACCCCTGGTCCCCCAGACCAGTGCGCTACCAACTGCGCTACACCCCGTAACTAAGGAGTATTTAAAATTTTTTCCAATCTATTTTGTATTTCTTTAAGCCTATAGAGTACTTCTCCTTCCTTTCGGAAGGTGTTTTCAAGCTTTTCATTGATTTTTCTTCCATCCATTTTAGCATTTATTTCATTTAGATAGCTGTTAATTTTGCGAATTACACCTATTGATTTTTTATGATACAACCTGTGCTCACCTTTGGAATTGCTTCTTAATTGATTTTTTAGATACCCATATTTGTTTGTCCAATATCTGATTTTGTTTGCTGGTATTCCGGTAATGGTTTCAAGCTCCCCTATTTTAAAATAATACTTCTCCTTGCCATTACTTTTTGTATACATGGAATCAGAAAATAAGATAATAATATTCTATTGTCAATCTTTTAGCTAATTTTTAAAACTTTTTCTATGAATAGGAGACGGTCCGTACCGATTTAAGCAGTCTTTATGATATTTAGTTCCATATCCTTTATTCTTTTCGAATCCATAATAAGGAAAGAGGATTGCAACTTGTTTTATTATAAAATCTCTTACTACTTTGGCAATGATTGAAGCTGCTCCAATTGATTTGCAAATTCTATCTCCTTTGGGGATACATATCTGTGCAGTTTTCGAATCAATTCTTTGATTCCCATCAACTAGTAGAACGTCGGGCTTTGTCTTCAAGTTTGTGATGGCTCTCAACATAGCTAGTTTGGTCGCATTTAAGACATTTATTCTATCGATTTCTTCATGTGAAGAAATACCTAAAGAAAACTCTGAATTATGCTTCATAAGTTCTAAAAATATTTTATTTCTTCTTGGTTCACTTAGTAATTTTGAATCACTAACTTTAATATCAAATTCAATGTTTTTAATTAAAAAAGCGCAGGCAACTACAGGGCCTATCAATGACCCTCTTCCTACTTCATCTACTCCTGCTATAATCTTATTTTTTTTGAGTAATTTATCTTCTATATAATTAAGAGATTCCATTAAATCAGTTTCAATATTTTTAATTCATTTGAGACCAACTCAGCTTTCTTAGAATCTAATTTAGTCAAAGGTAACCTTAGTATATCGCTGCACAAGCCAACTCTGTGTAGGGCATATTTTATCGGTATTGGATTGGTATCAACAAACAATATCTTATTAAGTCCTCCTAGTTCATTGTTTATTTGCTCAGCTTTTTTCATGTTTTTCTCCATAAAATTGTTGAATAATTCAGAACATTTTTTTGGTACGATATTGGAAGTTACAGATATGTAACCATTCCCCCCAGCTTTTAGAACTTGGAAATTCAAGCTATCTTCACCTGATAGGACAATGAAGTTCTCCGGACACTCATTTTTTATCTCTAACACTTTATCTATGTCCCCACTCGCCTCTTTGATTCCCACTATATTTTTATTTTCTTTAACTAATTTTTTTATCGTAGAAGTTTCAAGATTCACAACCGATCTCCCTGGAATATTGTATAGAATAATTCGTAGAGAAGTATTTTTTGCTATTTTGTTAAAGTGCTCATATAAACCCAATTGATTAGGTTTATTGTAATATGGAACGACTTGTAGACTGGCATCAGCACCAGCCTTTTCTGCTGCTGCTGTTAATCTTAGGGCTTCTTCCGTCGAATTAGATCCAGTTCCCGCAATAACCGGAATACGTTTTTTGACAGTTTCTATTGTTATTTTTATTACTTCTTCATGCTCTTTGTGACTGAGGGTAGGTGACTCACCTGTGGTCCCACAAGGTACAAGACCATGAACTCCTTCGTCTATTTGTCTTACAATCAAATCTTTGAGAGCGACTTCATCAATCTCGCCATTTATATCAAAAGGCGTGATTAAAGCCGTTATGCAACCTTTGATTTCTTGCATTTATCTATATCATACAATACAAATCTAATTTGTTACAAAAACTCGGCAATTTGAACGGCATTCAAAGCTGCCCCTTTTCTTATTTGGTCTCCTACAACCCACAAAGCAATTCCATTTTTTACCGTAAAATCATCTCTAATTCTGCCAACAATACAATCGTCACTATTTGTTGCGTCTATTGGTGTTGGGTAAGTATTATTTTTTGATGAATTCATTACTTTTAAACCAGGAAATTTTTTGAGGGCTTTTATGATATTTTCCATAGCCACATTGTTATTAAATTCAATATTCAAGCTAATACTATGAGATCTGAGTACCGGGACCCTCACCGTTGTAGCGGTAAAGTTAATTTTATTATCCACAAGTATTTTTCTGGATTCATTATGAAGCTTCATTTCTTCTTCTGAATATAGATTCGAAGTAATATTGCCAATTTTGGGAATGACATTAAAAGCAATCTCTTTTTCAAAAACTATGTTTTTAAATTTCTTTCCTTTTTTTAATGAATATTCAATGTTTTCTATAAGCTCCCTAATTCCTCTGGCTCCTGCACCTGATACGGACTGAAAACTCGTTGCCACTACTCTTTTAATTGGTGACAAATTGAGAAGAGGCTTAATGGCCATTAACGAAATCACAGTCGTACAATTTGGATTGGCTATTATATTTTTGCCCATCTTTTCAATATCTTTAGAATTTATTTCGGGGATTATTAATGGGACCTCGGGGTCCATTCTAAAAGCAGAACTGTTGTCAATAACTACAGCCCCACTTGATGTTGCTATATGGGCAAATTTCTTACTAATATCTGAACCAGCAGAAAAAAATATCAAATCAAAATTTTTCAGAGATTCTTTTTTGAGTTCTTGTATTCTGATTTTTCTTTTTTTGAAAGATAGATATTTACCTGCGGATCTTTTAGATCCGAACAATGACAAGGATGAAACTTTAAATTTTCTCTCTTCTAGAATCTTAATTATCTCAGCCCCAACAGCACCACTAGCCCCTACTATACCAATTCTCATGATTCAATCTCTCCAATGCTCTGAATGTTTTTCAATTCGGAAGTATCGACTCCCGTATTAATCCAACTTAGAATTATCTCTTCGACATCTTCTTCTTTAACGGACATCATGCCCATTGTTAGAATATTTGCATCGTTCCATTTTCTTGCTGCTATTGCGATTTCTTTATTGTTGCATAAAGCTGCTCTAATTCCTTTGAACTTGTTAGCGACTATAGAAACGCCAGTTCCAGTAGCGCAAAAAATTATTCCATAATCAGACACACCATTTTGTACGTCTTGTGCTACATTCTTTGCTATTTCGACCCAATTTGATTTCCCTCCACTAATCGAACCATGGGATATGTATTTGTAGTTCGATTTATCTAGAAATTCTTTTGCTTTTATTACTGATGCAGAAACAGCATCGGACCCAATGGAGAAAGAAATATCTTTTTTCATAATCGAATATATATTTAATAATACTTTAAAAATAATTTAATAGGAATGAAATGACTGTATCAAGAAGAGCGTTTCACGATGTTTTGAAAAAATCTTGTTTTCAAGCAGGTGAGGTAATACTCAAAAATTTTGGTAAGAAGAAGAAAATACAATCTAAGGGTATTAATGATTGGGTTACCGAAATTGATTTCAAGGCTGAGAATGTGATTATAAAATGCATTAAAAAGCACTTCCCAGAATCTTCTTTTTTGGCGGAGGAATCGGGGAATTCCGAAAGACGATCAGAATTACATTGGATAATTGATCCTATCGATGGAACAAATAATTATATTCATAATCATCCTTTCTTCTCTGTATCGATTGCCTTAAGCATCGACGGAGTGATATCTTATTCCGCTGTATTTGATCCATTAAGAAAAGAGTTTTTTTTTGCAGCAAAGGGTAGGGGCTCATTTTTAAATAAAAAGAAGATTGTTGTTAGCAATATTAAGAAACTCTCAGAGTCATTATTATGTACTGGGTTTATAACGTCTAACAAAAAATATACTGAGATGAATATGAGAAATTTTAAAAAATTAATCTATTATTGCCAATCCATAAGAAGAGATGGATCTGCAGCTCTAGATTTAGCTTATGTCGCATCTGGACGTCTTGATGCTTTTTGGGTTTTGGGTCTTAATCCTTGGGATACGGCAGCTGGAGTTTTACTCGTTAAAGAAGCAGGTGGAATAGTAACAAAAGCGAATGGAAAAAATTACAGCATCTATGATAAGAGCCTGTTGGCATCTAATCAATTTCTACACAAAGAACTTATAAGAAATCTAAAACAAAATTCAAATTTATAGATTTAAATAGTTACCAATTATTGATGATTTACTCTTTTTGATCTCTTCCGGTGTACCTGTAGCGAGAATTCTACCTCCGTTTTTTCCTCCTCCAGGACCCATATCGATTATATAATCAGCTGTTTTTATTAGTTCTATATTGTGCTCGATTATAATGATGGAATTCTTTCTTTCCATGATTAGTTCAAAAGTATTTAATAGATTCCTAAGATCATCTACATGCAAACCGATTGATGGCTCATCAAGAATATAAAGAACCCCACTCGAGTTCTTTGCTAACAGACATTTAGCCATCTTAATTCTCTGTGATTCTCCACCAGAAAGAGTACTGGAGGATTGTCCAAGTCTTAGATATCCTAGACCAACTGAAATAAGTATATCAAGTCTATCAATTATTTTTTTATTGTTTTCAAAAAATCTTTTGGCTTCTGCAATCGTGAGGTTTAATATATTATCTATATTTTTTTCTTTGTATTTAATACCCAATACATTGTCTTTAAATTTTTTACCATTGCAACTATCGCAGTCTACTTCTAAGTCAGAGAGAAATTGCATTTCGATTCTTTTTTTGCCCACTCCTTTACATTCATCACAACGACCACCATCAGTGTTAAATGAAAAATCTCCAGGTCGAAGGTTTAGTTTTTTTGCATCTGGAGATTTGGACATAATCATTCTGATTTCATCATAAATTTTCATGTAACTGGCAGGATTTGACCTACTACTTGTTCCAATTGGCTCTTGGGTTATCATGATAATCTCGTTTAAGTTTTCCAGGCCTGAAATGGAAGAAATATTGCCAGGATTTTCATATGATTGACCAAATTCCCTGATGGCATTTCCGTAAAGACAATCTTTAATTAAAGTACTTTTCCCGGATCCTGACACACCCGTTATATAAGTTATACAATTCAGTAGTATCTCGAAAGTAACTTTCTGTAAATTATGTTTTGATGCACCTTGTATTTTTAACTTTTGAGAAGATGATCTTCTCTTTTGGGGAACATGAATGTTTAAATCGCCAGTAAGATATTTACTTGTTATTGAATTTATATTCTTTTTTAGATTTTTCGTAGCCCCACAATATATTAATTGCCCACCATTCTCTCCCGATTTTGGACCTAGCTCTATTATCCAATCAGATTTGGCAATAATGTCCAAATCATGTTCTATTACAATTATGGTATTATCCAGATCCCGTAGGTCTTGAATTGTTTTAAATAATCTCTCAATATCTCTTGGATGAAGACCAATTGAAGGTTCATCAAGAACATATAAAGTGTCAGTTAATCGAGATCCTAATTGTTGAGCGAGATTAACACGCTGCGCCTCTCCTCCCGATAATGTTCTTGTTAACCTTGCTAGTGTTAGATATTCTAGCCCAACCTCTACTAGATAATTTAGTCTAGAAATGGATTGTTTGATTGGTTCGTCAATAATCTCTAGGTCTCTTTTTTTAATTTTGATATTTGATAAGAATTTCAGGAGGTCACTTATGCAGAAAGAGGACAATTCTTTAATAGTTTTATCTCCAAATCTTACTTTAGAAGCCAAAGTGTTTAATCTCGATCCCTCACAATTCTTGCACTCAAAAGGAGATCTGAATTTGCTTAGCAAAACTCTTATATGCATTTTGTAAGCTTTAGCTTCTAACCTTTTGAACAATCCTTTCAAGCCCTTGTACTTGAGATCACCGTTCAAAATCAAACTAATCTTATTTTCAGGAAGTTTCTTATATGGGACGTTGATATCGATTCCCGATGTTGAGCAAAAATCGATAAATTTCCTTTTTTCATAACTTAATGATGGTCTTTGAAAAATTGATAAACAACCATCTTTGATAGATTTTCTTTTATCAGGAACTATAAGATCTAGATCAGGAAATAAAATATTACCGAAACCTTTACATTCACTACAAGCTCCATCAGGGCTATTGAAAGAGAACTTGTTTGGAGAAAGTCTCTTAAATTCTTTGAAACATTCAGGACAGCAAAATTCTTTTTTAAAAGTTCTAAATATAGATTGTTCTTTATTGAAAATAGATATTGTTTTTGACAAACTAAAACCTATCTCGATAGATTCTATTATTCTAGATTGATTTTTTTTGTTGATATCTATGGTATCAATTAATGGATACGTTTCAATTGCATTCTCTTCCATGTCTTTATCAATTAAAATAATTTCTCCTGATCTTACAATTTCAAAAATTCCGATTTTCTTCAAATCCCTATACTCGATCGCATTTTCATTAATTATGCAGATAGAGATTCTTTCATCTGCATAGTTTGCAAATAGATTTTCATAGATGTCTTGGTTTGATAAAGATCTGCATTTTTCATTGCAGTGCGGACAATATATATCTCCAACTCTACTAAAAATTATTCTTATATAATCATATATGTCCGTTGATGTTCCTACTGTAGATCTTGAATTTTTAACACTATTCCTGCCCTCAATAGATATAGATGGAGGTATTCCATCAATTGAATCTACATTTGGCTTATCAATCTTCTCTAGGAATTGCCTTGCATAAGTAGATAGAGATTCCAAATATCTTCTTCTGCTTTCTGAATGAATTGTCTCAATCGCTAAAGAAGATTTTCCTGAACCTGACAATCCCGTGATTACACATAATTTGTACCATGGAATTTGAAGATCTATTCCTTTGAGATTATTTTGAAAAGCACCCACGACTGAGATTTTTTTTTCCACTAATTAATATTAACTATAATTTTCATTTTCCTTGAATTTTTTTCCAATTTGAGTAATGTAAATCCTATCTAATGAGCCTATGTAAAATTCAAGATTCAGAAATCTACAATGTAATAAGAAATGAAATTGAGAGGCAAGAATTCGAGCTCCAGATGATTGCTTCAGAAAACTATGCTAGTCAAGCCGTAATGGAAGTTATGGGGTCTGTTCTAACTAATAAATATGCTGAAGGTTATCCTGGGAAAAGATATTACGGAGGATGTCAATTCTATGATGTTGTAGAAGAACTAGCAATAGAAAGAGCAAAATTATTATTTGGTGCTGATGCCGTCAATGTTCAGTCTCATTCAGGAGCTCAGGCTAATATGGCGGTCTTTCTTGGTTTTCTAAAACCTGGGGATACTGTTTTAGGAATGGCTCTTGATCACGGAGGACATTTAACCCATGGTTCAAAAGTCAATTTCTCTGGAAGAATTTATAATTCTGTTGCTTATGGTGTAAAAAAAGATACATTCCTGATAGATTACGAACAAATTGAAGAACTAGCACTAAAACATAAACCAAAATTAATTATAGCAGGTTGGAGTGCTTATCCTAGAGATTTAGACTTCAAAAGATTTAAAAAGATTGCTACAAAATCTAATTCGTTATTGTTGGCGGACATAGCTCATCCATCTGGTCTTATCGCAGCCGGATTGTATTCAAATCCTATTCCGTATTGTGATTTTGTAACAACGACTACTCACAAGACATTAAGAGGACCAAGAGGTGGAATGATTATGATGAAAGAAGAACATGCAAAAATCATAAATAGTAGGGTATTTCCAGGAACCCAAGGTGGCCCTTTGATGAACATGATTGCGGCAAAAGCTGTGGCTTTCAAAGAAGCTTTAGAGGATTCATTCAAAGATTACCAGAAACAAGTATTAATTAATTCTAGATTATTGGCAGATATTTTGATAAAGAACGAATTTCAGTGTATTACAGGTGGCACGGATACCCATTTAGTGTTGCTGGATTTAAGGGAGTCTGGATTGACGGGCAAAGAAGCTGAGGAAGCACTTTCTGAGGCTGGAATTACTACAAACAAAAATGCTATCCCCTTTGATTCTCAGCCCCCAACTATTGCTTCTGGTATCAGAATAGGAACTCCTGGAATTACAACTAGAGGTATGAAAGAAGATGAAATAAATCAAATAGCGAATCTAATTACCAAAGTTCTAAAAAATCATAAAAATAACAATGTATTAAAATCCTGCAAAAAAGAAGTTAACGATCTTTGTTCTAGATTCCCTATTTATTCTTATTTACTTTAACAACTTAGTCTTATAGGCTTTGACGATAAATTTATGATAATATCTTTTTATGTTTTGTGACAGACCTGATTGCAACAATATAGAAGGTTCTAGAGTAATTGATTCAAGACCAGGGGCTGATTCCAAATCAATTAGAAGACGCAGGGAATGCATTAGTTGTGGGAGAAGATTCACAACGTATGAAAGAGTTGAAGAATATGAATTAGTAGTTATTAAAAAAGATGGTGCAACCCAGAAATATGATAAGACTAAGATTATTAACGGAATGCTCAGAGCATGTGAAAAAAGACCTGTTAGTATAAAACAACTAGAAAATGTTGTTTTTTTAATAGAGAAAGAATTAATAGAGGCTGGAAGTAGAGAAATTAGATCTAGTCAGATAGGTGAACTTGTCATTAAACATCTTCATAAAATTGACGAGGTCGCTTATATTAGATTTGCGTCAGTTTATAGATCTTTTGATGATTTATCTGAATTCTTGGACGAGTTAAACAAACTCGTAAAAAAAGATTAAGCAAAATGTTAATCGATACCCACGCACATCTAAATAGCTTTGAAGATTTAAAGAGTGTGTTAAATGATTCTTCCGAGTTTAAAGTAAGAGAAATTATATCTATTTCGACGGATCTTATATCGTCTGAGAGGAACATAGAAATAGCGAATGCTTTCGAAAATGTCTTTTCCTGTGTTGGAATACATCCTTGTGATATTGAAAGATTCAAACTAGAGGACTTAGATAGAATCGAACAATTGGGTGGAAACCAAAAAAACAAAGCGATTGGAGAAATTGGCTTAGATTTTTTTTATAACAAAGACAATGCCGTACAACAATTAAATTTCTTCGATTCCCAAATAGAAATTGCTGAAAAACTTCATGTCCCATTTGTTATACATTCAAGAGAATCTTATAAAGAATTAATAGACTTTCTAAGAGGCAGAAAGCCAAGAACTGAATATGTGGTTCATTGCTATACGGGAGACAAAGAGATAGCAAAAAGTCTTCTAAATATGGGTTCTTATATTTCGTTTACAGGAATAATAACTTTTAAGAAGTCAGATGAATTACGAGAAGTCGTTGATTATATTCCTCAAGATAGGATAATGGTAGAAACTGATTCTCCATATTTGTCTCCCGAACCCGAAAGAGGAAAAAAGAATTTTCCGAAAAATTTAATTTATATAGTTAAGTGTGTATCCCAAATTAAAAAGAGAAGTTTTTTAGAAATAGCAAATCAATTAAGAGATAATTCAGTTACATTTTTTAAATTATGAACAAAAAACCTGTTGTAGGAATAACTATCGGAGACTTTAATGGCATTGGTCCCGAGATTGTTATTAAATCTTTACGAAACAAAAGAATTTTAAATGTATGTGACCCTGTAATAATTTCAGACATGGAAGTAATCAATGCACTTAAGTTCCAATTCAATAAAAGAATAAAAATCCATGAAAGATCAAACAAAATTAAAATCAGCCCAGGAAAACCCACTTTATTATCAGGCGTTGCTTCGCTTGACTATATCTATGAAGGAATAAGATTAATAAAGTTTAAACAGATAGATTGTTTAGTCACGGCTCCTATTAGTAAACATGCTATTGCAAAAGCTGGTTCGAATTTTAAAGGACATACTGATTTAATTCAAAAATCTTTCAATGTTAAGAATGTTATTATGTCTTTTTTTTCTAAAGAGATTAATGTTTCTCTCTCAACGATTCATGTTCCCATCAAAGATATAGTAAAGAGAACCAGCAAAGCATTGATTTTGGAACAAATTATTATATTGGATAAAGAATTGAAAAGATATTTCGGTTTAAAAAATCCTAAAATAGCTATATGTGCTATCAATCCACATGCCTCTGAAGATGGTCAAATTGGTAATGATGATTTACAAATAACTTTTCCAGCTGTGCGGTTAGCAAGAAAAAAGAAGATATTGGCTTATGGACCTTTCCCCTCTGACACTTTATTCGTCTCTAAAAATCGAAAAAACTATGACATCATCCATTCGATTTATCATGATCAGGGTCTTATTCCGTTTAAAATGTTAGCATTTGATAGTGGTGTTAATACAACTTTGAATCTGCCATTTGTTAGAACATCACCTGACCATGGAACTGCTTATGATATAGCTTGGCAAAATAAAGCAAATTCGAAAAGTATGGAAGAAGCTATTTTGTTGGCGGTAAAAATGTATCAAAAATCGTAATTTAGTGAATTAAAAACTTCCCCAACTTTATCCGTAATATGCAAATCATAAAAATGATTATTTGGAGTCTCATCAAGGTTGATTTCTATTACATATTTGTTTTTCTGCTTTGCGTAAACTCCAAACAAAGAAGCTGGTTGAACCAACCCCGATGTTCCAAGAATCAGAAAGAGGTCGCAATGATTAATTTTTTCGGAGATATTGTCTATCTTTGATGCTGGAATAATTTCATCAAACCAGACAACATTAGGTCGTAATAGGCCATTGCACAAGGAACAATCAGGGGGGATATCTTTATGCAAACTCTTCTCTTTTTGAACATCCATACATTTTATGCATATTGTTTCCCAAATATTTCCGTGCAATTCTATAAGGTTCTTACTACCTGCTTCTTCATGAAGACCATCCACATTTTGAGATACAATTAATATATTTTTCTTTGATTCAATTCTACTTAATCCATAATGACAGGCATTTGGTTGCGCATTCATAATTATATCTTTTCTCCATTCATACCAATCCCATACAATCTTGGGGCTCTTAATAAATGATCCATAATTAGCAAGTTCTTCTGGCTTGAAATCATTCCATAATCCATCTTCTCCTCTGAATGTACTAATCCCACTTTCTTGTGATACCCCTGCTCCTGTTAAGACGACTATGGATTTTGAATGGATAATTTTGTCCTGGAGTATTTGAATTTTGTCGGTCATAAATAAACTTTTCGTGGTTTGCCAGCGGATTCTTGTTCGCCGACTATTCCTTCTCTTTCCATCATTTCGATGATATTCGCAGCTCTGTTATATCCAATTTTTAATCTTCTCTGAATCATTGAGATAGAAGCTTGTTTGGTTTGTTTCACGATATCTAAAGCTTGTTCATATAGTTCATCTTTTTCATATAAAAAATCACCTTGAGAGTTTTCATCATCGGTCTTTGTTATTTCATTATTGTATTCGGGAGCACCTTGTTTTTTTAGGAAATCCGCTATGTTTTCTCGTTCTTTATCAGAAATCATTGACCCCTGGATTCTAATCAAATTATTTGGAGGTTGAAGCAAAAGCATGTCTCCTTTTCCTAAAAGCTTTTCCGCGCCGGATGAATCCAAAATAATTCTAGAGTCGGTCTTGGATGAGACAGCAAAAGATATCCTTGCTGGAAAATTTGCCTTAATTAATCCCGCTACAACATCTGCGGAAGGTCTTTGACTTGCTACTATCAAATGTATCCCAGCTGCTCTAGCCATCTGTGATAATTTAGTTATAGATTCTTTAACCTCATTTGTAGATGATACGAACATTAAGTCAGCTAATTCGTCAATAATAATAACAATAAATGGTAACAAATCAGATGATGAATTAAATTCCTTACTTGCTTGAATTTTTGCATTGTATGAATCTATATCTCTAACGCCTATATCGGATAAAAGTTTATAACGCATATCCATTTCTTTCACAGCCCATTTCAATGCAGCAGCTGCTTTCTTCGGATTTGTTACGATGGGGTGTAATAGGTGGGGTATATCTTCGTAGCCAGAAAGTTCCAACATTTTTGGGTCTATCATTATAAACCTTAAATCCTGAGGTGAAGCTTTATAAAGCATGCTGGTTATAATCCCATGAAGAAATACACTCTTCCCGGACCCTGTAGTCCCTCCAATCATCAAATGTGGAGCTTTTTTTAAATCGGCGAAAAAAGGTGTACCAAATATGTCTTTACCTAGAGAAAGGTATAATGGATTTGGATTATTTTTGAATTGTTTTTTTGATAGTAAATCTTTCAAGTAAACAGTTTCTCGTATTTCATTGGGTACTTCAATGCCCACGACGTCTTTTCCCGGAATTGGAGCGATAATTCTAACACTGGTAGCCTTGAGCGCCATTGCTAAATCATTGGATAGTGAGGAAATTTTATTTATTTTTGTCTCTGGTTCTGGTTTGTATTCGTAAAGCGTAATAACAGGCCCGGGTTTTACTTCGGTTATTTTTCCTTCAATCCCAAAATTTAATAATTTTTCTTCTATGATTTTGGCCTTCCCCAGGGCTCTTTCCTTATCGTAACTTGTAGACTGAACCGGGGGATCGTCAAGTAAATCTAATGATGGTAATAAGAACTTGCTATATTTTGACTTCTTCTTGTTAGAATCAAGACTCTGTTTTGTTGAGCTCTCGAATTGTGCACCCCCAACTTTTTGCTCTTGTGATATTTTTAAATCCGAACTATCGTTAAGATTGATTTTTATTTCATCCTGTTCATTTGAGGATGGAACGGCTTTCCTTGCCCAACCTTTTATGGAACGAAGCAATGTCCTTGCGCTGGACAATGGATGGAATCTGTTGGCAAAATTCAGTTGCCACGCTGAAAGCCCGATTAAAAAACCATAGAAGATTGAAGTCCCAAGTATTCCAGTGATGTTTCTAACTAGGAATTCTGTTATTTTGCTTGGAATAAACCCAATGATTTTAAATTGTGTAAATCCACCAAGAGTCTTTGCTATTTTTAATATTCCTCCAACTGAAAACGTAAGTAATACAATAAAAAAGAATTTTTTTAAGAAGCTCGTTGGGTTCTTTTCGTCAAAGAATTTGGGTAGATATATCGTGGTAAAGACGGATATTATTAGGCCAGGAAGTCCAAAAAAATAATAATATTCCTCTGCAACTTTACTACCAAATTTTCCCAATAAGGATGCTTGATTAGGAAGTTCTAAAAAATTAACTATAATTCCTATGGTCAATAGTAATGATATTAGTATTCCAATTACGACAAAGAAATAACGAAAGATATTTTTTACGAAACCAGGTATTTTCCTCTTAGAACTAGACATCAATGCTCTTTTATGAAAATAGCGAACGTAAAAAAATAAGTCAACTTTTTATTTTTGAAATAGTCTTTTTAAGAGTTAAAATAAATTTACCTCGTATGTATCGTATTATTAGACCTTTATTGTGGACTCTTGAACCAGAGCTTGCTCATAATTTAGCGATTAAACTAATAAAGTTTGGTTTCTTAAATTTTTACAAGTTTGATACTCCTTTGAATCTGGAAGTCTCCGTTGGCGATTTGTCGTTCCCATCACCGGTAGGGCTAGCTGCAGGATTTGATAAAAATGCAGAGATTTTTTATGAATTATTCAAGATTGGTTTTGGTTTTGTTGAAGTCGGAACTATAACGCCGGTTCCTCAAACTGGCAACCCTAAACCAAGAATATTTCGACTAGAAGAGGATAAGGGCTTGATAAACAGACTGGGCTTTAATAACATTGGTCTGTTGGCGGCGACTCAGAATATTACAAAAAAAATTGATTTAAAAAGAAAACAAAAACTAGGGGTTAATATTGGTCCCAACAAAGAATCAAAAGATAGAGTACGAGATTATATTGATTGTCTAAGAAAAGTTGATGAATTAGCTGATTACATAGCTATTAATATATCTTCTCCTAATACACCCAATTTGAGAGAATTTGAAAATACAAAGATAGATGATTTATTGAGAGAAATTGAACTTAATAAACTATCAAAAAAGCCAATATTTGTCAAAATCTCCCCAGATTTGGAGAATAAACAGATAGCTTCAATAATTGAGTCAATATTAAAATTCAATCTTGATGGGTTGATATTGACTAATACAACTACAACGAGAGATTCAAGATTAAAGTCAAAATTTGGTACTCAGGAGGGAGGACTTTCAGGTCTCCCATTATCTGAATTGTCTAATCAAAAATTATCATTTGCTTATAGTATTACAAATGGAGCAATACCCATTATTGGGGTTGGGGGAGTTTTTAGTGGAAAGGATGTTTATGAAAAAATGAAACTCGGTGCCAACTTGGTCCAACTTTATACATCCATGGTCTATGAAGGACCGGGCTTGATAAAAAATATTAACAATGAAATTGAGATGCTGATGAATGATGATGGAATAAAGAACCTATCTGAGATTATAGGTATAAACCGCAAGGCTTAAATTAATCTTTCTCCACCATCTACATGAATACTTTCACCTGTGATGAAGTCGGAGATTAATAAAAGTCTGATGGAATTAATTAAACTATCTAAGACTTTTTCTGAATTGTATGTAGTTTTATATATTTTTTTACCTGACCCTCTAACTGGTTTTAGTATTGCCCCAGGTGCTACCGAGTTTACCTGAATATAAGGATCTAATTCTAATGACAACACCTTTGTCATGGTCTCAAGCCCACCCTTGGAAATGCAGTAAGATGAGTAATTTTTCCATGTTTTGTCAGTACCAATCGAATCTGTAATATTAATTATTTTCCCATATTTCCTTTTCTTCATACCTTTTGCTATGTATTTAGACAAAAGGAAAGGTGCTTTAAGATTTATATTTATAAAATCATCGAAATCTTTCTCTTTAATGTCCCAAAAATTTTGACTTTTAAAAATAGAGGCGTTGTTAATAAGTATGTCTATTCGGCCGAAGAGTTTTTCACATGATTTAGCAAATTTTTCTATAGATTTAGTATTTGATAAATCAAATTGTATCGATTTTGCTTCTCCTCCAGAATTTTCTATTGTTTTAATTAGGCTAGCGCAATCTTTCTTAGATTTATTGAAATGAATTATAAATTTATATTTTTCGTGCGATAATCTAAGTGCTATCTCTCTACCAATTCTTTTTGCAGCCCCCGTTATTAAGACAACTTTCTTTTTATCCTTAACAACACTTTTTCTCATAGTATTTCTATCTTAGCTCCCTCCATCTTGTCTTCTTCTTCATTTAAGATCCAACCCAGTAGATTTGTATACTTTTTTTTGTAGATTGAATATATTAGGTATATGTATCTTTCTTGAGCAAGACGTTTGTCAGTATCAGATGCTATCGCTGGATGATTTGGATGAGAGTGATATATGCCTATTATATCTAGATTCTGCTTTCTAGCTTCTTTATCTGCTTTTATATAATCTTTTTGATTAAGCACGTACCTGTCAGTTGAACGCTTTTCGTTTAGGTTTTTGCAAGCCATAGAGGTGGAGATTTTATAATTATTGTTAATAATCTTCCCAATTAAAACTCCACAGACTTCGTTCGGGAATCCTTCTTCGCAAATACTTATTAGCTTATCGTTTAAAAACTTCGGTATTTCTACCACCATACTCCACCACTTAAATATCTATATCCTCCATCAGGGACTATACAGACAATTAATCCATTTTCGTTTTTCTCTAGTTCTTTTAAGGCGGATAAAACAACTGCGCCGCCCGAATGTCCTACAAACATTCCTTCTAGGTTCACTAGCTTCTCCATTACTTCATAAGAATCTTCGGTATTAGCCCAAAATACTTCATCTATTTGTTTCTCATCGTATATACCAGGTCTGATTGATGTAGGTATATGTTTTAATCCTTCTAGGCCGTGTAGGGAGTTGTCTGGTTGAACTCCAATTATTTTTATATTTGAATTTTTAGTTTTTAGATATGCCCCAGCTCCCATTGCAGTTCCACTTGTTCCAATACCACAAATTAAATGTGTAATTTTTCCTTGAGTTTGCTCCCAAATCTCGGGACCTGTAGTTTTAAAATGTGCAAGGGGATTGGCAGGATTGTTGTATTGATCAGGCATAAAATATTTATTAGGGAACTTTTTTACCAACTTTCTTGCTTCAATGATTGCACCATCCGAACCTTCAAGAGCGCTTGAATAAATAATTTTCGCTCCATAAGCTTGTAAGGTTTTTTTTCTTTCAATATTTATGTTCTCAGGTGTTACTAATTCGACCTTGAATCCAAGTGCAGCACCAATCATTGCATAGGAAATAGCAGTGTTGCCCGATGAAGAGTCCATAATTATTTTTTTTGAATCTAATTTCTTAGAATTAATTCCATCTAAAATCATTAATAACGCAGCTCTATCTTTTATTGAGCCACCTGGATTTAACCATTCAGCTTTTACATGAATTTCTTTCTCAGGTTTTAGTTCTGGAAAGCCGTTTAGCTTAATTAAGGGAGTGTTTCCAATTAAATCTATTACAGAATTAATTCTAGATAAATCTTTTACAGAATTTTCCATCTTAGGCTTTTTTTATCAATACTCTAGAATCATTTCCGTTAGGTTTTATAGAAATGATTTTATGACCATCAAGTTCGACGTTCTCAGGTACGGATTCTAGGGGCTCTCCTTCAGACAACTTAACCTCCAAAATTTCTCCGCTAGCCATTTTTTGTAATTGCAATTTTGTTTTAACAAATGTCATTGGGCAAAAATCGGAACTTATATCTAAAAAGAAATTAGGTTTTATGCTACCACTCATGGTTATAACTTAACATAAATAATTGAATCTAATTAGATGTTTAGATTAGTTAATATAATTTATTATCGACTCAAATAATTTCTTTCCATCCACATTACCCAAAATCTTCTCCGAGGCCCTCTCAGGATGAGGCATTAAACCTAAGACGTTCCCATTCTTATTTGAAAGTCCGGCTATGTTTAAAATTGATCCATTTGGGTTTGATTCAAAAGTAGAATTTCCTTCACTATCACAATACGTAAATATAATTTGACTATTCTTTTTTATAGAATCAATTTCGTTTTTATTTAAATAGAAATTACCTTCAGCGTGAGCGATGGGAATTCTTATTGCTTGATTGTGTTCATAAAGATTCGTGAATCTTGTTTCGTTGTTTTCAACTTTTATAAAAGTGTTTTTGCAAATAAAATTTAACGATTTATTTCTTAACAAAATACCAGGAAGAAGTTTTAATTCGGTAAGTATTTGAAAACCATTGCAGATACCAACAACGGTACCTCCTTGATTGGCAAAGTTCTTAATTTTAGAGCTAATTTTACTTTGGGCAGCAATGGCACCAGTCCTTAGATAGTCACCATATGAGAAACCCCCGGGAATAATAATACAGTCAATATTTCTAAAACTATTCAAATCGTGCCAGATGTATTTGCAATTTTGTTTAAGTATGTTTTTAATCACATTGAAGCAGTCTTGTTCACAATTTGAGCCCGGAAACTGTATAATCCCAAAATTAATTTTTCGCATCTTCAATTTTAATTTGATATTGTTCAATAATTTCATTGACTAAAAAATCTTTGCATAATTTCTTAATGGTAGTCTTGCACTCTGATTTGTTTTTTGATTGAATTGAGAATTCTATCTTTTTACCCACTCTAAAATTTTTTGCTTTATACTTCTTATTGTTTTTGATACTTAATTCTATGGCTTCGCCTTGTGGATCAAGAACGCTCTTTAGCGGCATAATTTCTATAGTGACATTGAAACTTTTCATATCTATTTAATAGAGTTCATTATTTTATTCAATTCGTCTAAAGCTTTGTATCTTATTTCTACTTTGCCAGAATTTGAATTTCCATTGATTCTTACTTTTAATCCTAGTTTGTTTTCCAGAATTTTGGACAAATCATTTAAATAGATATCGGGACTAACATTGGAGCTTTTTCTGTTGGGGTTCTTATAAGATCTCGCAATCCTCTCAACTTGTCTGACACTTAATTCTTTTTTAATTATTTGATTGGTAATTTTAAGAATCTCATTCTCATCGGGAAGAGCCAAGAGAGCAATACCATGGCCCCTAGATAGTTTATTCTCGGCTATTAACTTTGTTACATTCTCTGGTAAATCCAATATTCTAATCGTATTAGCAATGGTTGAACCTCTTTTCCCTGTTATTTTTAAGATTTCATCATGTGAAAAATTATATACTTCAATTAAATTTTTTATGGCCAGGGCTTCTTCAATAGGATTTAAATCCTCCCTCTGAATATTTTCTCCAAGTGCTAATTCAAAAGCTTTTTGGTCTGTTGCTTCTGTTACAACTACGGGTACCTTGGACAGTCCTGCAATCTGCGCAGCCCTCCATCTTCTTTCACCAGCAATTATCTCATATTTATTATTTTCTAGTTTTCTGACTACTATTGGTTGGATTAATCCATTGGTTTTTATAGATTCTACCAAGTCATCGAGAAGCCCCTTGTCAAAATTTTTTCTTGGTTGCTTTCTGTTTGGTGCTATATCGGAAATGAAAATGGAATTAATATTAGCTGCTGGATCTTTAGTAAACGTTTTCTCGTTTGCCTTAATTAATGAATCTAATCCTTTACCAAGAGATTTTCTCAACGAACGATCCTCCGTTCTTTAATATCAACTCTTTAGATAGATCTAAATAACTTATAGCTCCTATACAATGTTGATCGTAATCAAAGATACATTTTCCAAAACTTGGACACTCGGCAAGTTTAACATTTTTAGGAATTAAAGTATTAAGAACTTTTTCTTTGAAAAAATTTCTTACTTCTGATGCGACAGTCTTGCAAATGTTGTTTCGTGAATCAAACATTGTTAGCAAAAGACCCTCTATTTCTAACGAGGGATTAATTCGTTCAATGATTAAATTAATTGTTTTATTAAGTTGTGCTAATCCTTCCATTGCGTAAAATTCACATTGAACTGGGACCAACAAAGAATTTGAGGCGGCAAAAGCATTTATGGTTAAAAGGCTTAGGGAAGGAGGGCAGTCAATCAGTATATAATTGAATTCGTCTAAGTTAGAATTGTTTAGAGCCTTATTTAGTATCCACTCTCTTTCCTCTAAATCATATAACTCTATATCAGCCCCAGACAATTCTGGATTTGAAGGACAAATATAAATTTTTTTATTTTCTTTAATATCGATTTTTCTGATTACCTCATCAATTTTCATATCTTCTATTAATAGATTGTAAGTAGATTTATTCAAAGAAGATTTTTCTATTCCTAAGCCACTAGTTGAATTGCCTTGAGGGTCCAAATCGATTATTAGAACTTTCTTGCCTAAGAGACTTAGTCCAGCGGCTAAATTGATAACAGTTGTGGTCTTCCCTACACCACCTTTTTGATTAACAACGGCTATGGTTTTGGGCATTTTAACTATTATATATCTTAATTGTTGGTTTATAAAAAAATTTTTTTTCTGATTCTTGACAATTAGTATCTTTAATATAGATTTAATAGCTCCACTAATTAGTGGTAGTTGTTTGAAAATTTAGTAGAGGATACGTGTGAGTTTTTCGAGCCAATAATTTTAACAAACAATCTTTTTTTTTTGAAGAGTTTGATCCTGGCT
>DCAB01000002.1:75669-75848 GCA_002311855.1 Candidatus Dadabacteria bacterium UBA1144
GAGCGGCGAACGGGTGAGTAATACTTGGATAATCTGCCTCTAGGACCGGGATAACCTCAGGAAACTGAGACTAATACCGGATGTGACCACGGACACTAAGGTGTCAGTGGTAAAATGTTTTTTCGCCTAGAGATGAGTCCAAGGCGCATCAGGTTGTTGGTAAGGTAAAGGCTTACCAA
>DCAB01000002.1:76089-76376 GCA_002311855.1 Candidatus Dadabacteria bacterium UBA1144
GCCGCGGTAATACGGAGGGGGCAAACGTTACTCGGATTTACTGGGCGTAAAGGGTTCGTAGGCGGTTATTTAAGTTAGATGTGAAAGCTTGAAGCTTAACTTCAAAATTGCATCTAAAACTGGATTACTAGATTCTTAGAGAGGTTAATGGAATTACCGGTGTAGCGGTGAAATGCGTAGATATCGGTAGGAACACCAGTGGCGAAAGCGATTAACTGGCTAAGTAATGACGCTGAGGGACGAAAGCGTGGGTAGCAAACAGGATTAGATACCCTGGTAGTCCACGC
>DCAB01000013.1:0-79366 GCA_002311855.1 Candidatus Dadabacteria bacterium UBA1144
AATAGAGCCCCTACTCTCCACAGACTAAGTCTCCAAGCATTTGAACCGATATTGGTAGAAGACAAAGCTATCCAGCTACATCCATTGGTATGTCCAGCATTTAATGCTGATTTCGATGGTGACCAGATGGCTGTTCATGTTCCACTATCTGTGGAAGCTCAAACTGAATGTAGAACACTTATGATGTCTACAAATAATATTTTATCGCCTGCTCATGGAAAACCAATAATATTACCTTCCCAGGATATCGTTTTAGGCGTTTATTACATGAGCATAGAGGTTCCCGGATCTAAAGGTGAGGGTAAAATTTTTAGTTCTATTGATGAATTAAGGATGATTTTTGATTTAAATCAAATAGATGTCCATGCTAAGATTAAAATTAAAATAAATGAAAAAGTTGAAGATACAACTGTTGGTCGTGCTTTGATATTCGAGGTAATGCCTAAAGAAGTTCCATTCAATCTAGTGAACAAATTAATGACAAAAAAAGCAATTGAAGATTTAATTGATACTACTTTTAGAATGTCTGGTGGTAAAAGTACTGTTTTACTTGCAGATAGATTGAGAACTCTTGGTTTTAAACATTCAACCACATCGGGAATCTCGGTTGCAATCTCGGACATGACAATTCCAAAAGAAAAAAATCAATTGATTAAAAAAGCAACTGAAATGGTACAAAATATTCAAGATCAATACTTACAAGGACTTATAACTGATGGCGAGAGGTACAATAAAGTGATTGATATCTGGGCAAGAACAGGAGACGAAATCTCTGATATATTAATGAAAAACATATCATCATCGAACTCTGGAAAAGCCGGTAAAAATACTCTTCCTTCTCCAAGTAGTAATCCTATATTTATGATGGTCGAATCAGGTGCTAGAGGAAGCCAATCGCAAGTTAGCCAACTTGCTGGGATGAGAGGACTAATGGCTAAACCATCTGGAGAAATAATTGAAACCCCAATAACTTCTAATTTCAGGGAAGGGCTTTCGGTTCTTCAGTATTTTATCTCAACTCACGGAGCAAGAAAAGGATTGGCTGATACAGCTCTTAAAACAGCTAATGCAGGTTACCTAACAAGAAGACTTGTTGATGTGACGCAAGACGTAATGGTTACCGAATTAGACTGTGGTACGGCTGAAGGGTTAGATATCAAACAGTTAATTGAGAGTGGGCAAATTGTGACAAGTTTGGGGGAAAGGACACTAGGAAGAATGGCTGCTGAAGATGTATTGGATTCTGTGACTGGTGAAGTAATTGTTTCTAGAAATCAGGAAATCGATGAACAAATTGCTAAGCGAATTGATTCAATACATGGATCCTTTACTATTCAAATAAGATCTGTACTTACCTGCGAAACAAAAAGAGGTGTTTGTTCGTACTGTTATGGTAGAAATCTAGGAAATGGTCAATTGGTAGATATCGGTGAAGCTGTAGGGATTATTGCTTCTCAGTCAATTGGTGAGCCAGGAACTCAGCTAACAATGAGAACTTTTCACATCGGTGGAGTTGCAAAAGTTGAAGAATCAAGGCACGAATGCAAAAGCTCAGGAAGGATTGGATATATAGCACTAGATTTTGTTAAAAATTTAGAAGGAACAAATGTATGTATGTCGAAAACGGCAGAAATCACCATAGAGAATCCTAAAACATCCCTTGAAAAAGAAAGATATTCTATACCATACGGAGCTAAAGTTTATTTTAAAGATGAAGATATGATTGAAAAAGGTGAAGTAATTGCGGAATGGGATCCAACAAGTTATCCCTTTATAACTCCAGAAGCTGGATATATTGGATACAAGGATCTTGAAATTAATGAAACTTATAAAGAAACTCAAAATTTGAATACCGGTCAATATGAAAAAACTGTATTGCCACCAAAAAAAGATAAAACTAAAAAAGATAGAACCCCTGCTTTAAATATTGACAATGGGAAGATCTATAGTTCATTGAAATATGAATGGGAAGAGTATCCTAAAATTATTGAGAAAATACCTGCAATTGCCAATGTTGCATTAGAAGGAAAAACATCAAAGTTTTCCTATGTTGCTGAGGTAGTTACTGAAGTTAAAGATAGGAAAGAAAAAAAACGTACAGATGATATAAAAAATAAAATTGGAGAAGTAATACTTAGAGAAATTGATAAAATAGGAAAGGATAATAAGAAAGTAGCAAATGATGAGGAACCCCCTAAATTTCTGAAAGAAGCAAAATCATTATTGAAAAAGTTTGATGAAGAATTTAGGAATGATCATAAGCCGATACTTGGTAAATTGGACAAGAAAAAAAAGTACGTTGGAAAAGATCGTTTTGAATTTTTAATCGAAAAAGGCTTGGTGAATATAAAAAGTGGAATAGACTTCAATTTGCCAACAAAAACAGAAATAAGAGTAGATCAAGATAAAAAAGTTTTGGCTGGCGATATTATAGCAACTCATCCTTATGAAGGTGCTGAAACCAAAGATATAACTGGCGGGCTTCCAAGAGTGGCTGAACTTTTTGAAGCTAGGCCCCCTAAGGACCCTGCCGTGATGTCGGAGATTGATGGTATTGTAACTTTTGGAAAAGATATCAAATCAAAAAAGAGAATCATAGTCACTCCAGATGTCGGTGATCCAAAAGAATACTTAATTCCAAAAGGAAAGCATATCCGTGTTCAAGAAGGAGAAAGACTTAACGCAGGGGAACAAATAGTGGAAGGTGCCCCAGATCCTCATGAGATATTAAAAATTAAAGGTGAAAGAGAACTCGCGAGATACATTGTAGACGAGATTCAAGACGTATACAGACTTCAAGGTGTTAGAATCAATGATAAACATATTGAAACTGTAACTAGGCAAATGTTAAAAAGGGTAAAAATAGTTGACAGCGGAGATACTACACTCTTAATAGGAGAAGCGGTTGAAAAAAATGAATTTATTAAAGCCAATGAAAAGATAACTGCTGAAGGTGGGACGCCAGCTCAGGCAGAACCATTACTGCTTGGAATAACAAGAGCTTCATTAAGTACAAATAGTTGGCTATCTGCCGCTTCTTTTCAGGAAACAACAAAAGTATTAACTGATGCATCATGTGAAGGCAAGATTGATTACCTTACTGGACTTAAAGAAAATGTTATAATGGGAAGACTCATACCAGCTGGCACAGGCCTGCCTTTGTATTCCGATATAGATGTTGAAATTAATGCTCCAGTGATAGAGATTCCAGATACTGCTAATTCTTCATGATGGCCCACGAAACTGATATTCCAAATAAAGCTTACTCGCCAAAAGAAATTGAGCAAAAATGGCTTGATTTAATAATAAAATCTAAAAAAATTACTTCTACTTCAAAAAATTATTTTTCAATTTCAATCCCACCTCCAAATGTTACAGGAAATTTACATCTAGGGCATGCATTGAATACAACAATTCAAGACATACTTGTGAAATACAATATGCTCAAGAAAATCGATACCTTATGGACGATTGGTACTGATCATGCTGGCATAGCGACCCAACTACTAGTTGAGAGATCGCTTGATTTAAAAAAAATCAATACTAAATTTTTATCCAGAGAAGATTTTTTAAATTACATATGGGAATGGAAAAATGAAAATGGAGATAAGATTTTAGACCAACTTAGAAGATTAGGCCTAAGTTGCTCGTGGGATCATATCAAATTTACCTTAGATGAAAATCTATCCAATTCTGTTAATGAAGCTTTTATCAGATTATTTGACAAGGGTCTTATCTATAGAGAAAAAACTTTAGTTAATTGGGATCCCAAACTCAAGACAGCAATTTCAGATCTTGAAGTTATATCAAAAAATAAAAAAACAAAACTTTACTATTTTAAGTATTTTGTCGATAATACCAATGAATTTATAATTGTTTCAACAACTAGACCCGAAACAGTCTTTGGAGATGTTGCCATAGCGATAAATCCAAAAGATAAAAAAAATAAAAAATATCTAGGTAGAAAAATTCTTAGTCCATTCAACAATATTGAATTGTCAGTCATAGAGGATGAATATGCAGATATCAAAAAGGGTTCTGGAGCTGTTAAAATTACCCCTGGACATGACTTTAATGATTATAAGGTAGCAAAAAACCATAATTTGGAACTAATCAATATTCTTAATGATGACGGTACGTTAAATACCAACGTACCCCCAGATTTCCAAAATTTATCTACGATAGATGCACGAGATAAAGTTCTAGACTTGATGAAACAACTTAATCTTTATGTAGAAGAAGAAGATATCCACAATACCATTCCAACAGGCGATAGATCTGGAGCAATTATAGAACCTATGTTGAAAGATCAATGGTTTGTTAACGTAAAGGAAATGGCATACAAATCTGTTAAAGCGGTGAGAAATGGAGATATAGTTTTTAAGCCCAAGTTTTGGGAAAATACTTTTTTCGAGTGGATGGAAAAGATACAACCTTGGTGCATATCTCGGCAAATTATATGGGGGCATAGAATCCCCATTTGGTATTCCGATGACAATAAATTTGTAGCAGCAAAAAATATTAATGAAGCTAAAGAAAAATTCAAAATTAAATATGGTAAAGAGGTAAGCTTAAAACAAGACGAAGACGTCCTGGATACATGGTTTTCATCCGGACTATGGCCATTCTCAACTTTAGGGTGGCCAGAAGATACACAAGATTTTCGCAAATATTTCCCTACATCAATTCTTGTGACTGGATTTGATATTATTTTCTTTTGGGTTGCAAGAATGATTATGATGTCCCTTGAATTAACAAATCAAGTTCCTTTTGCAACTGTATATATTCATAATCTTATTAGAGACGAAAAAAGTCAAAAAATGAGTAAAACCAGGGGGAATGTTGTTGACCCATTAGATTTAATATCCGAATTTGGTACAGATTCTTTAAGATTTTTTTTAGCTTCTAATATTTCCCCACATAGCGATATTAAACTTTCACAAAATTCACTTGAACCATCTAGAAACTTTATGAATAAAATATGGAATGCATCCAAATTTGTTCAAATGAATTCAAATATTGATAGAAAAAAATCAATTATAAAAGTCGATACTTTTTATGATATATGGATTACCTCTAGATTCAATGAATTGCTTTCAAAATATAAATCTTTTCTTGAGAATTGCGAAGTAGAAAAGGCTGCTTATGTGCTTTATCACTTTTTTTGGGATGAATTTTGTGACTGGTATATTGAAATCATAAAAATATCTTTTTCTAAATCAGAAACCGATGATATTTCAAATACAAAATCTATTATGAATAGTGTTCTCTATAAATTCCTTAACCTCCTATATCCATTTGCACCTTTTATATCAATCGAAATACGAAATCAATTAAACTTTCATCAAGATACAAGTCTCCATTTCTCTGACATTCCTAAGCCATATGAAATAAAAAATGAAGCTAAAAATGTTAAACATTTTAAAATTCTTCAAGATTCTATAATAGCTATCAGATCATTAAGAAAAAATTTATCTATTCCACCTGGGGAAAAAATAAATTGTTATTACAAAACTAGTCCACAATCCACCAAATTTATTGAGAAAAATCCAGATTTATTTTTGAAATTAGCTAATCTAAAGAGTTTCAAGAAATTTGATGACACTTCAAATGTTCAATTAATCTCCAACATAACTTCATATGGCATAATATCTATTGAAAAAAAGATAGAGCATGATTATATAATACAAATTAAAAAATTAAATAAAGATCTTCTTTCTTTACAAAACATACATGACCAATCTAATAAAAAACTCAATAATAAAGGATTCTTGAATTCAGCACCACAAGAGATAGTGACTAAAGAAAAAGATAGATTAGACAAGTCCAAAGAAGATATAAATCAAATTCAGAACCTTTTGAATCAATTATCTTGATTCTATTTCCGTGGGATACTTACTGGTAAAGCAGGCGACGCAATAATTATTTTTTACATTGTATTTTGAAAATTTTTGAACTGAATTTCTAAGTCCTCTAAGACTTAAATACCCAAGCGAATCGGCAAGGATATACCTCCTGATTTGTTCAACTGATAAATCGTTGGCAATTAAGTCAGATTTATCAGGTGTATCAATCCCATAATAGCACGAATCTTTTGTTGGCGGAGAACTGATTCTCACATGAACCTCTGTCGCCCCAGCATCTTTAATCATTTTTATGATTTTCCTGCAAGTTGTTCCTCGTACTATGGAATCATCAATTACTATTACTTTTTTCTTATTAAGTACCTCTTTTATCGAATTAAGTTTCAGTTTCACACCAAAATTTCTAATATTTTGTTGAGGTTCGATGAATGTTCTTCCGACATAGTGATTTCTTAAAAGACCTAACTCTAAAGGTATACGACTTTCTTCCGAATAACCTATTGCAGATGCGACACCAGAATCTGGGACCGGGATTACGTAATCTGCTTTTATAGGATGTTCTTTGGCAAGCTGTCTACCTAATTGTTTTCTTGTCATGTAAACGCTACTTCCAAAAACATAACTATCCGGTCTTGAGAAGTATATATGTTCGAATATACAAAAAGCTTTTTTATTTTGATTTTCGAGAGGACTACATGAGGAGATACCTTTTTCATTAATGGTGACAATTTCTCCAGCCTTAATTTCTCTTAGCGTTTCAGCTTCAACTAGATCAAATGCGCATGTTTCTGAAGCAAGAACATAAGAGTTTTTGATAGTTCCTAATACTAAAGGTCTAAAACCTCTTGGATCTCTAGCAGCAATAATCATATCTTTCATTAAAAACAGGAGCGAATATGCACCTTCACATTTTTTCAAAGCGAAAATTATTCTATCTAAAAATGATTTCTTTTTTGATTTTGCAATTAGATGGATGATTACTTCAGTATCACTATCTGTTTGAAATATAGCGCCATTTTGTTCTAGGTGTTTTTTTAATTTGTTTGCATTTGTGAGATTTCCATTGTGAGCGATAGCCATCTTGCCCATTGATGATGTAACGTAAATTGGTTGAGTGTTAGCCAGGTCACTAGAGCCAGCTGTTGAATATCGAACATGTCCAATAGCTGAATTTCCTTGCAGTTTATCAATTTTTTCTTTGGAAAAGATATCAGATACTAAACCAATGCCTTTTTCTGTATAAAGTTTAATCTCGTCAGATGAGACAATTCCAGCCCCTTCTTGACCTCGATGCTGTAGTGCATGCAAACCTAAATACGTAAGATTCGCAGCTTCAGGGTGATTAAATATACCAAAAAGTCCACATTCTTCTTTAAATTTGGCCATATTAGCTAGGAAATGATTGTCTCCATATATCGTATAGTTTGCTAACTTTTAACGAAAAGGAATCTTTAATAGATAAAGCATCCCCTCCCACTGTACCAACTATTCTAACATTAATATTATTTTTTTTTGCAAAAGATTTTATTTTCGTGGATTCAGATTTTTTTGCACTTACAATGTAACACCCTTGTGTCTCAGCAAACATTTTTAATTCATTATCTGTATTAAGCATTTTTTGGTCTATCGTTGCACCTATTAGCTTTTCAGGATTGAAACATGATTCGGCTATAGCGATTAGAAGGCCACCTTCTGAGATATCGTGTATAGATGCAATATCAAATTTTCTTATTATTTTGTATATAAAATTATTTATTTCTAAATGTTTTTTGATGTTAAGCGTGAGAGGAGAAGTAATTTTATGTTTTAAATTAATATATTTTAATACTTGAGAACCAGCAAAATCATTTTTCAATTTACCTATTAGTAAAATGTCATCATCTTCATTTTTAAACCATTGATTTTTAAGGTATTTAATGTCATCGATGAGGCCAACCATGCTTATCACAGGAGTTGGGTGTATTGAACCTTGTTTATTTTCGTTATACAAGCTAACGTTCCCACTGACCACTGGGGTTTTAAAAATCTTAGCAGCTTTAGATAGCCCTTTTATTGATTCTACGAATTGCCACATGATTTCAGAATTCTCGGGATTACCAAAATTCAAGCAATTAGTTATTGCCAAGGGTTCTCCTCCTGACGCAATAATATTTCTACAAGATTCTGCAACCGCTATAGACGTTCCAATATTTGGATCTAAATTGCAATATGATGAATTGCAATTGGTGGTCAAACAAACCCCCTTTTTAGTGCCTTTAATTCTTATAACCGCTGAATCAGAACCTGGGACGGTAATAGTATTGGTTCCAACCATATAATCAAATTGATTATATATCCATTCTCTTGAGCAAATATTCTCATCTTTTAACAATTTAATTAATAAATTTTTTAAATCATACTTAGTTTTCTTCAAGTTAGCATTGTTGATTTTCTTAAGACCTTTAATACTTTTCGGTTTCTTAATTGGTCTTTTATAAATCGGACAACCTTTGGTAAGAATCGACACTGGAATATCAACAACAACTTTATTATTGTATTTAACAATAAAATTTTTTTTTGAAATTACTTCTCCTATTTGAGTAGAATCCAGGTTCCATTTCTTAAATATCTTATTTATGTTTTTTCTGTTTTTTTTATTCAAAACAAGGAGCATTCGCTCTTGTGATTCGGATAACAACATTTCATATGCGGAGATATCTAAATCTCTTTTAGGAACTTTATCTAAATCTAGTAAAATTCCATTATTAGACCTTGATGCCATTTCTGATCCCGAAGATGTAAGACCTGCGGCACCCATATCCTGGATTCCGATTATTCCTTCCGTGTTGAATAATTCTAAGCATGCTTCCAATAAAAGTTTTTCTTTAAAGGGGTCTCCTATTTGTACTGTTGGTTTATCAAGATTTTTTTCGGATTCAAAGATATCGGAGGCCATTATCGCGCCCTTTATACCATCTTTGCCTGTTTTGGCGCCTAGATAAAAAACAGGATTTCCTGGACCATCGGCACGCCCTTTGAAAATTTTATTTTTTTTAGTTATCCCTAAAGCGAAAGCATTAACAAGAGGATTTCCCTTGTATGAATTATCAAAATAAATTTCTCCTCCAACGGTTGGAATCCCCATACAATTTCCATAACCAGCTATTCCACTAACTACTTCTTTTATTAGTCTTTTAGTACTATTTTTTTTAGGATTTCCAAACCTCAATGAATTCATTAAAGCTATTGGTCTTGCCCCCATCGTAAATACATCCCTTAAAATTCCTCCTACACCAGTAGCAGCACCTTGATAAGGCTCTATAAAAGAAGGATGATTATGGCTCTCGATTTTAAAAACAAGGCATTGATTGTCTCCTATGTCAATTATTCCGGCATTTTCTCCTGGACCTTGTATTACTCTTTTGCCTCTCGTTGGTAGTTGGTTTAAATAGAATTTAGAGCTTTTGTACGAACAATGTTCCGACCACATAGCAGCTATAACACCAATTTCGTTTTTATTAGGCTCTCTTGACAATTTGGTAATTATAATTTTATATTCTTTTTCTGTTAATCCATTTTCTAGAGCGAAAGGTAGATTATCCATTGATTGTAATAATACATAAACAAAATTGTTAATACACTTTCAATTTTTGATATGATTCTGGTAAAGTAAATGAAATGAAAAAGAAAGTCATTGTTGCAATGAGTGGAGGTGTGGACAGTTCAACTACTGCTGCTTTACTTAGAGAACAAGGATACGATGTCTCTGGTATAACAATGCAATTGTGGGATTATGCAGATGAGGAAACAGGTTGCTGTTCTCTAAGTGACGTATTTGATGCAAGACAGGCGGCTAATCAAATTGGCATCAAGCATGCCGTGATAAATTACAAAGAAGATTTTCAGAATTATGTAGTAAGCGATTTTATAGACAAATACTACAATGGACTGACACCAAACCCATGCATAATGTGTAACGAATATATGAAATTTAATTTTCTTCTTAACAAAGCACTTGATCTAGGAGCCGATTACTTAGCAACAGGGCATTACGCAAAAATTTCACAAGACGAGAGGGGAAAATACTTCCTTGAAAAAGGAGTAGATAAATTTAAAGACCAGTCTTACTTCCTTTTTTCTCTAAAGCAGAAAGAGCTCTCCAGGCTTATGTTTCCATTAGGTGGTTTTTCGAAGTCTCAAGTTAGAGAAATATCACAGGGTTTTGAGCTGACAGTCTCTTCAAAAAAAGAAAGCCAGGATGTTTGTTTTATAGCAAAAGACTATAGAACATTTATCGAAAAAAACTTTAAAGAACGTAAACCTAAAATTGGTAATATTAAGTCCGTAGATGGTGAAATTTTAGGTCGACACTCAGGTATTCAAAATTTCACTATTGGGCAGAGAAAAAAGCTAGGAGTTACAAATAATAAGCCATTATATGTGGTTTCTATAAATTATAAAAATGGTGATGTTCTAGTAGGGGATGATACAGACTTATATTCCAGCGACCTTATAGCTACAAATCTGAATTGGTCTATCAATCCAGAAGAGCTAGCTAGTAATAAACTAAAAGCTAAAATTCGATATAGAAGTCCAGAGGCACTTGCAAAAATTAATTTTCTTGAAGATAAAGTTTCTGTTCATTTTGATCAGCCACAAAGAGCAATAACACCAGGCCAAGCAATTGTTTTTTACGACGATAATAAAGTGGTTGGCGGAGGATGGATTGATGAAGTCCGTGAATAGAATTAGTTTCTTAACCTACGGTTGTAAGGTTAATCAAGTAGATACGGAAAGGATGGTTTCAATATTGTCATCAGATTATGAGATCCTAGATAACTATATATCTGCCGATTTATGTATAGTAAATACTTGTACTGTAACAAACAATTCAGATAACCAAATACTTAACGATATTAAAAAACTAAAAAAAACCAACCCTTCATGTAAAGTCTTAGTTACTGGTTGTTTAGCACAAACTGACCCAGCCCTTTTAGAAAAAATAAATACAATAGATTACGTTGTAGATAATGCCAATAAATATTTAATACCAAAGTTTTTGAAAAATTTAGGTAATTCGAAAAAGATAATTTCTAATATTTTTGATATTGATGAATTTCAAGATTATGAGATTGAGAAGAGAGATATAAGGTCTAGAGCTTTTTTAAAAATACAAGATGGATGTAATTATCGGTGCTCGTTCTGCATAATTCCTTTTGCTAGAGGAAAATCTAGAAGTATGAGCAAAGAATCTGTTTTGCAAAAAATTGATAAATATAAAGAATTGGGTTACGAAGAGGTTGTATTGACTGGCATACATTTATCAAGCTACGGTAAAGACATTGGAGAGACCTTGCTCAGTTTACTTGAATCAATCGAATTAAAATCACGCATACCAAATTTAAGACTAAGTTCAATTGATCCAGCTGATACTGATAAAAAACTTATCAATTTCATTTCGAAATCAAGCAAAGTATGCCCTTCTTTTCATATATCCCTACAAAGTGCAGAAGATGGTGTTTTAAGAGAAATGAGAAGACGATACAAAGTGGGTGAATTCGAAGAAATAATAAATGATATAAGATTTAAAATTCCAGATTCGTGTATCGGGACAGATATAATCGCAGGGTTTCCTGGGGAATCCGAGGAATCTTTTAATGAAACATTTAATTTCTTGGAAAAATCAGAATTAAATTATTTTCATGTCTTCCCTTATTCTGATAGAAAAGGAACTAGGGCAACACAGAGAGACGACAAGATTCCTACTAATGTTAAATACCAAAGATCAAAATTACTTAGAAGTTTAAGCGACAACAAGAAAGAAGAATTCTATTCCAGATTTATTGGAAAGGAATTGGAAGCGATTGTTGAAAAAAATAATAAGGCTAGAACACGAAACTATATTGATGTAAGTTTGGATGGAGAATACATAGTTCCAGGTTCCTTAGTGAATCTATTAATTAAAGAAGTAAGAAACATGAAAGCTTATGGTTCTAAAATCTAACAATCATTTTGTTTTTTTATATTGAAAAAATTCGCATATAAAATCTACTATTTGTCTTACTTCGATAATTTCTTTCTTTGTCGGTGCAAAATTATAAGAGGAAAAAATGCCTTTTTTTGATTTATTTAAATAAATCATAATCTCCTCCTCCAATTACATGGACCACTATCATCATTATCACAATGCGGGAGTGGACGGTTTTTCTCGTATCCTTCTTTGTATCCTCTACTGTAATCAACATTGTAGGAATATGAGTTAAGTGCAAACAAAAAGAAAAAATAAGAGAAATAGATTTAAGGTTCTCATAAGATGATTGTATCAAAAATATAAGAAATTAGTCGTCATCATCATCAATAAGGTTAATACCTAACTCTTTCAATTGTTTTTCAGAATGCACTTTAGAAGGAGCAGAAGTTAGTAAACATGAAGCTTTTTGTGTTTTTGGAAATGCTATTACATCCCTTATAGATTCGGAATTGGTCAAGAACATCATAAGCCTGTCTAATCCTATTGCAAGTCCTCCATGTGGTGGTGTTCCTGATTCGAGGGCATCAAGAAGAAATCCAAAATTTTCTAAGTATTCTTTTTTTTCTATTTTTAAAACATCAAAAACTTCTTCTTGTAACGATCTGTGATGAATCCTTATGCTACCACCTCCGATTTCTGTTCCGTTTAAAACAATATCGTATGCATAGGATTTTGTTTTTAGCGGATCAGCATTAATTTTTTGTTCTTCTGGCATTGTGAAGGGATGATGACAAGAGGTTAGGGCATTTCCGTCTTTTATGAAAAGCGGAAAATTAGTAATCCAGACAAATTTAAATTCATTATCGTTAATTAGCTTTAAATCTTTACTTAGCTTTATTCTCACCGCTGACATATATTTGTTAACAATTTCTTCTTCCCCAGCTCCAAAAAACACTATATCTCCTGGTTTTAGCTCTAATCTTTCTTTAATGTCTGAAATTTCAGCATCTGAGAAAAATTTCAGTATGGGTGATTGCATTTCGTTCTCTGAAACTTTTATCCATGCCAAACCCTTGGCACCATTTTCCTGAGCAAATTGTGTCAGTGAATCTATATCCTTCCTAGATAAAGACTCGTCTGATACTTTTAAACATTTTATTATTCCTTTTTTGTCAATTACATCTTTAAAGACTTTAAACTTAGTTGTTTTAAATAGGTCAGCGATATTGTTTAATTCTAGATCAAATCTTATATCTGGCCTGTCATTACCATATTTATCCATACTTTCTTCATAGGTAATTCTTTTAAAAGGTTTTGCTATAACGATATCTTTCATTTCTTTAAAAATTTCTACTATTAAGTCTTCCACGACATCAATTACATCGTCTTGATTAACAAAAGACATTTCCATATCTATTTGAGTGAACTCTGGCTGTCTGTCAGATCTAAGATCTTCATCTCTAAAGCACCTTACAATTTGGTAATACCTATCAAAACCAGAAGTCATGAGTATCTGTTTTAAAATTTGAGGAGATTGAGGCAAAGCGAAGAAGTGGTTTTTATTTATTCTGCTTGGTACAAGATAATCTCTTGCTCCTTCAGGTGTTGATTTAGAAAGATAGGGAGTTTCTATATCAACAAAGCTTCTTTCGTCTAAAAACTTTCTTACTAAAAGCATAGTTTTGCTTTTAAGAATAAAATTCTTTGACATATTTGGTCTTCTCAAATCAAGATACCTGTATTTTAATCTGACATTCTCGTCACTATCAATTTCTTCATCAATTTGAAACGGAATAGGAGTAGAGGAATTTAAAATTTCTATCTCATCTAAAAGAACTTCTATCTTCCCCGTTGGTATAGTCTTATTAATTGTTTCTTCTGTTCTGAGTCTAATTTTTCCAGATATTTTTATTACGTATTCACTTTTAACTTCTTCTGTAATCTTATGGAATTCGTCAGAATTATTTGGATCTGAAACAATTTGAATAATTCCGGTCTTATCTCTAAGATCTATAAAAATTATCCCACCATGATCTCTGATTGAATAAGCCCATCCGCACAAAGTTGCAATTGTTCCTTTGTCATTTTCGTCGTAATTAGCACAATAATTGGATCTAAATGAGGTTTTCATTGTTAAAATTTTATCTTAACTTTATTTATTAAACATCACAAGAAAAGTATAATGATTTTATATTAATGAATAAAATAAAATCTGGAACAATATCGATATTGGGCAAACCCAATACTGGAAAGTCGACTCTAGTTAATAATTTAACGGGTAGAAAAATTTCAGCCGTTTCCGATAAACCTAATACTACGAGAAATAAAATCTTAGGTGTTCTTAATACAGCTGTCTCTCAAATATTGTTTTTAGATACGCCTGGTATTCAAGTATCAAATAAATTTTTAAATAGAATTATGGTTCAATCATCATTGCAAGCAATAAATGAATCTGATATAACTTTAGTTTTAATTGATGCTTCCAAGGCTATTACTAATGACGATTATGAGGTTATATCAAGGGCAAAAGACAGAAGCCCTTTTATTGTTATCAACAAAATTGACTTAATAAAAAAAAGTAAAATATTGAAAATCGTTGATTTATTAAGAAACAAATTCCCATTCATCAAAGATTTTATACCAATAAGTGCGTTGGAAAATGAAGGTTTAAGCTTACTACTTGATGAATTAACAAAAATACTTCCAAATTATGGAAAGATATTTCCAGATGATTATTTCACAGATCAACCAGAAAAATTCTATCTTTCGGAAATAATAAGAGAGAAAATTTTCAATCATTATTACGAAGAAGTTCCCTATAACACTGCAGTGGTTGTGGAAGATATAAAAGACAAGAAAAAAATGACTATAATTCAAGCTTATGTAATTGTTAAAAATTCACATCACAAACAAATAATTATAGGCAAAAATGGTTCTATGATAAAAAAAATTGGTACAGAAAGTAGGGTAGAAATAGAAGAATTTTTATTATGCCCAATATTTCTAGATTTAAGAGTTAAAATCGACAGCAAATGGTTACTAAGAAAAGACAAAATTTTTAATTTTTCCAATATATAAATTATTTACCAGAGAACTTTGGGCTTCTTTTTTCTTTAAAAGCCTTCTGACCTTCAAGGAAATCGTTACTATTTATTGCTTTTAATATGGATGATTTTATTTCATCATATGACTTTTGATCTATTTCCTGATTTTTTTCAAATACATTAATTGATTTTTTAATTGAAGAAAGTGATAAAGGTGCATTTGAAGAAATTTTCTTTGCAAACTTAATTGCTTCTTCAACAATTTTTTCTTTATTGTAAACAAAATCTACTAATCCCATTTGAATAGCATCTTTAGAATCAAATTTTTCTCCGGTTAAGAAAATCTTCTTTGTGTTTGGTATACCTATTTTGTTAATGAAGTTTTTTAGACCATTATAATTATAGAATATTCCTAGTTTAGCTGGGGGCATACAGAATATGCTATCATCAGAAAAAAATCTGAAGTCGCAATTTAACAAGATTTCTAAAGTTCCTCCATATATATGACCATTGATAGCTGCAATAATAATTTTGGATGAATCCATTATAACTTGAGATGTTTTCATTAATGGATGCATCTTATCTTCAGATACATTTTGTTGATTACCAGGCTCATAGTTGATAAGGTGTATTTTTAACAAGTCTTCTTTTGAATTAACGCTGTTAGAAGATATGTCATAACCAGCTGAAAAAACTTTGTCACCTTGAGAAGTTATTATAATTGATCTTATTTTCTCATCGTTTTCGATGTTTTCAATCAAAGTACAGATGTCTAGCAACATTTCTTCGTTTACTGCATTTTTTTTATCAGGCCTATCTATTGTGATGATTCTAATATCTTCCGTATCTTCATATTTAACAAAATCGCTCATATCCGTTATATTAATGAAAAATATATTTTTTTTAAAGGGGTTATTTATGCCTGTTTATGAGTTTGAGTGTAGAGATTGTATGACTTCTTCCAATAGAGGTATCGATAGTCTAGTTGAAAATCTTAACAAAAAGGCTGCTGCCAATCTTTTGAAAGACAATACTAATTTTCTCTATATTGAAGTCTTCAATTTAAAAAATGAAAAAACAATTTTTTCGGTTGGAAATGAAGGACAAAAAGATATTAGAAGATTCAGGTACAAAATTGATAACAAGAAATCATTATATATTGAATTAAAAGATTTCAGGTTTAGTGAACTTTTCTTTCAAGATGAAAATCAAGATGATGTTGTATGTCCCAATGACAAAGAATGCAAGGATGTCATTAGAATTTTTTCACCCTTTAAGGCTATATTTGAGAGTCGAGGTGGCCTAAACGATAGAGCTCCAAAACCAAGTGACCCCATGCAGTGGCACAAAGACTATAAAATTATGAAAGATGAAGAAGTTGCTTCAACTTACGTTGGACAAGATCATTTAGATCAATATTTTGGAAATTCACAACATGATGGGTCGTATGGAACGATTAGTGAACATTTAAAAGACAAAGATGACAAATAGGAGATTGTATGCCTTTATATGAATTTGAATGCGAAAAATGTAAAAATAGTATTCTTACTGCTTTTAAGGATATCGAAAAAAGATATAATCAAAAGAAGCTTGAAGGAATTTTAAAAAAATATAAAAATATCAAGGGAATACAAATCGTAAATTTGGATTCAGATAAATTATTGGAATCGATAGGAGCTTGGGATGAAAATCTTATTGAAATAGATCTTTATATTGATGAAGGAAAAATCTTGGTTCTATTTTACGTCGATTCTTTTAGATTTTCGGAACTAATATTTGATTCTGAAGATGAAAAAAAAGTTCGATGTAAATGCGGAGAAAAAAAAGCCATCGAGCGGGTTATTTCCTCATTTTCTTATACTCAAGACTTATCAACCAATCCACCAAGACCACCGGGGTATAAAGATTTACCTAAGGCACTACAAGGCAAAGTAGAACTAGGTCAGTATGTTGAGGAAAAGGATAGGACTCATAGTATTAAAGCCGACAACAGATATAAGCATCAGTATCTTGATAAATCAAAACCTAAACTTCTTTAATCTTTTTAAGAAAAAATAGACAATAAGAACTAAGGTTAAAATGATTCATATGAGTCGCAACATATGTTTCTATATATAAGTTTGGTAACGAGATTTCAAAGTGTACGATCTTCTACGTATTTTATAAATTTTTTTAAAATTTTGATTTTTTCATCTTTGATGTCTTTGTACGAGCACCCAAATTTAGACTTAATCAAGCTTAATATATGAGCATAAGGGTTTCTTCCTTTGGGATGATATCGGGATTCAGGCAATTTATTTTTTAGCCTATCACCAGTTTGAGTTATCAATTTCCATATTATTTTTCTATTAGTTTCATTCATCTAATGTGTAATCTTTTTTCTTTTTTCCAAATCTCCTGTTTAATTCGGAATAAATATCATTTATTTCTATATTGTGCTCTGCAAGTGCCACGAGCATATGAAACAACAGATCTGTATACTCGTATATAATTTCGTCCTTTTTGCCAATATTTGATGCTTCGATAGCTTCCTTTGATTCTTCATCAATTTTCTCTAATATTTTTTTCAAGCCGTCGTTGAATAATGATGTGGTGTAAGAAGATTTATTTTTTATATCTTTTTTACGTTCTTTTATTAAGTCAAAAAGTATATTTAATATGTTTTTTTCAGTGATTACGGAAGAAAGAGTTTTATTGTCAATATCTCTAAAAAAACATGAATTATTTCCTGTATGACAAGTGGGGCCATTAGGATTTACAAGATATATCAAGCTATCCTCATCGCAATCGACAAGTATATTTTTTATTGACAGTGTATTACCAGAGGTTTCGCCTTTTTTCCACAAGGCATTTCTGCTTTTACTCCAAAAATGGGCATAACCACTTGTAATTGTCTGGGTTAAAGCATTAATGTTCGCATGTGCAAGCATTAAGATGTCACCTGTTTTATAATTTTGCACTACAACTGGCACTAGGCCATTTTCATTATATTTTATTTGGTTTATAATAGATTCCATTAATATTCAATATACAATAAAATATTGATAAGGAAATTTATATGGCAAGAGTAACCATTGAAGATTGTTTGGAAAAAATAAACAACAGATTTGAATTATCTGTTGCTGCTATGAAACGAGCCAAAAGTATTTATGACGGTGCTGAATCTTTATCTAAAGAGAACAACAAGCCAATTGTTTTAGCTCTAAGAGAAATAGCCGAAGAAAAAATCATAGCCGTAAAAAAAACCAAAGAGTAGCATTGTTATGAATCTTTCGATAGATTCAGGTGGTACATTTACAGATATCGTAGTTGAACAAAATGGTTTTTTTACAACCTACAAGATCCCATCTGATAATCTAAATCCCTATAGACCTGTAGTCGAATTTTTGGAAAAATCCAAAAAAAAATATGATTATTTTGTTAATGGAACAACTGTTGCAACAAATTCAATTTTACAACACAAGGGTGCAAAAACACTCCTAATTACGACTCATGGATTTAAAGATTTAATCAAAATCAAAAGACAGTCTAGAAAAGATTTATATTCTTTGTTTCCAAAAAAAGAAAAATCATTTTTAACAAAAATTCAAGTAGATACAATAAAAGAACGTACAGAGTCTGATGGTACTATTACGTTGCAAATTTTAGCAAAAGACATTAACAAAATAAAAGAAAGAATAATCAAAAACAAGATTGAAGTAGTTGCGATATGTCTAATTAACTCATTTGTAAATCCAAAAAATGAAAAAATTCTTAAAAATTCATTAAAATCAATTGGTGTTCCAATTTATATATCAACCGAATTAAATCAACAAATAAAAGAATATGAACGTTCGGTTACTATTTCTGCTAATGCTTTTATTTCGAAGAAGCTCAATGAATATGTAAGTCAAGTTAGAAATAAAAAATATTTTGATACATTCTTAATTCAACAGTCTAATGGTGGGTTGGCTTTTGCAGACCTAGCAATCAAAAATCCAGTCAACATATTGCAATCTGGTCCAGCAGGAGGAGTAGTTGGTGCCTATAAACTTTCAAAGATATTAAAAGACGACAAGATTGTAACTTACGATATGGGAGGTACGTCGACCGATGTTTCTTTAATTAATTCTAATATCTTTCAAAGAGATACCTTAGAAATAGATAACGAACTTTTAAATCTCAACTGTATCGATATTTGTTCAATTGGATCTGGTGGAGGGTCAATCGCTTACATCGATAAAGGTAATACATTAAATGTGGGGCCTAAAAGCGCTGGATCAGATCCTGGACCTTCAGCTTATGGTAAATCGAATTTTGCCACTGTATTTGATGCAGATATTGTTCTTGGAAAGATACCAAAAATGGTCTTGGAAGATAATATAATTAAACTTTACCCGGAAAGATCTTATAAGAGTATTGAGAAGCTATCTAAAAAACTAAAAATTTCTACAACTAAATGTGCGGAATATATAATAGAGCAAGCAAATCATAAAATGTCGAATGCAATTGAATCTCTATCCGCAAAATATGGATTCGATCATAGAGAATTTGCCTTATACGCCTATGGAGGATCTTCAGGGCTACATGCATGTGACATCTCAGATATCTTGGGTATAAAAAAAATTGTCTTTCCAAACAACATGACAGTTTTTTCAGCAAAGGGGATGCTTTATGCTGATTCATTTTACGATTTAAACGTAACTTTTAAAAGAAATTATCATAGTCTAACTTTCGGAAATATAGAAAAAGAATTTCAGGATAATATATTGAAATTTAGTAAAATTAATTCCAAGAAGATTAAGAAGATAGATAAATTTATAAATCTAAAATATCTAGGCCAAGGAGACTGCATAGAGGTGAGAAACTCAAGAAAAAATTTACAGAATTTTTCTTCTGAGCATTTTAAAAGATTTGGGTTTACCCTTAAAAGAGAAGTTGAAATTTCTTCATTGAAGATTAGATTCCATTTTAGTGACAACCCATCTTTGAATTTTTCTGACTCTAGGATAAAAAAAACCGATTTTCAAGTCAGGTCTAATCAAAAATCAAATATCTTTATAAAAGAAAATATGGAAAATCATAAAAAATACGCAAACCCATTAATAGTAATGGATGGAAAAGTTCCAATTATTGTTAATCGAGGATATTATTCTAGTTCTGATGAGTACGGAAATATAATAATTGAAAAAAAAGAATAAACTAATAGAAAAATTAAAGGTGCATTTTCAAGAAGTTCATAATATAAGTAAAATTGTGCCTGACGAACATACAATATTTTCTTCAGTTGCGATTATATTGAGAGAAAAAGCATTTAATCTGCAAATTTTATTTATAAAAAGATCTAAAAGAGATAATGATACATTTTCTGGACACATGGCTTTTCCAGGTGGAGTTGAAGAGAAAACTGACAAGGACACGTTATCTACTGCTATTAGGGAGACATTGGAAGAAGTAGGTTTGGATCTTAATCTACATGGAAAATTAATTGGTAGATTTGATGACTATAGACCGGCTACTCCTTTGGCTAATCACTTTATAGTATCACCATTTATCTTTTATTTAACTGACTCAAATTTTAATTTAATTAGAAATCCGAATGAAGTAGAAGACGTTGTGTGGATTGATATCAATGAATTACAAAAAATATTACCTCGAAGCAGAACCTCGTATAATAAATTGAATGGCATCCAACAAGATTATGTTTTTGATTACGGAAAGTATAGAATTTGGGGTATGACAGGAAAAATTTTATATTCTTTCTTAAAGAAAATTAAAAATGTTAAATAATATCTGTCAAATTTTACTTTGAAAATTTAAGTGATAAAATAGAAAAATGGGTAATGTCAATAAGGTTATTCTACTTGGAAGACTTGGCGCAGATCCAGAAACTGGTGTTACGGCTACACAACAAGTACCTACAGCAACACTCAGAGTGGCTACAAATTCAAGATTTAAGAATCAATCAGGTGACTGGGAAGATAGAACTTCATGGCATCGATGCGTTGCGTTTGGAAGAACTGCAGAAAATCTAGCAAAATTCTTTAAAAAAGGTAGTCAAATTTATCTTGAAGGTAGATTGGAAACAAGATCTTGGGATGATGAGGCTAGTGGCCAAAAACGATATATGACCGAAGTGATAATCAATAATTTCGAATTTATAGATTCTAAGTCTGGAGGCCCGAGTCAATCTATTGATGATACTTTTTTAGATGATTTTAATATCGACGATTCATCTAGTAATGACGTGCCATTCTAAATAAATGTCTAAGAGGAACCTTAATATCGTTTTGTTATGTGCTGGAAAGAGCTCTAGGCTAAAATTTAATCTACCAAAAGTTATACTTCCTATAAATGGGAAAACTTTACTAGAAAGATCGCTGGCTAATCTACGTAAGCTCGACCCAAAAAAAACAATTATAGTCACAGGATTTAAGAAAGATTTGGTTGTAGATATGGCAAGATCTTGTAATTATAAAAATATTGAGTTTGCAAATCAAAAATCTCAAATTGGAACAGGACATGCAGTTAAGCAAGCTACCAGTCTTATTGATAAAAATTCAATAGTATTAATTCTAAATGGGGATACACCTTTTGTTGATATTGATACTATCAAACAATCCATATCTTCATATCTAAAGAATAATTCTGCTTTTACTATAGCAACTTCTTTTCCTAAAGAAGTTCAAGGATATGGAAGAATTTTGCGAGACAATGATAATCAGCTATTGGATATAGTTGAAGATAAAGATTGTAGCTCTGAACAAAAATTAATAAAAGAGGTTAATGCGGGCCTGTACTTAATCGATTCGAATTTACTTAAAAAATATATAGGTAAAATTAAGAAAAATAAAAATTCTGAATACTACTTAACTGATTTAATTAATATTTTTGTCAGAAATGGCTTGAGAGTTGATTCTATATCCATTAAAGATGAGAGAAAATTTGTGAATATAAATACTTTTGATGATTATAAATATGCCCATGATGTTGACAAGATGTTCGTTTACGAAAATTGTATAAAAAACGATATTTTTCTCAGCGATCCAAATACTTTTCAAAAAGATTTTGATGTAAAAATATCAAAAAATGTATATATAGGCCCAAATGTAATTCTCAAAGGATCAACTGAAATAAAAGAAAATGTCCGCATTGAAGGAAGTGTATATATTGATAGTTCTTATATCGGAAAAGGCTCGATAATAAAACCTTTTACAAGTATCGAAGAATCTACTATTGGCTCAATGACTCGAATAGGACCTTTTTGTAATTTACGCCCCGGTAACAAGATTAAAGACAAAGTTAAAATTGGAAATTTTGTTGAAATAAAGAAAAGTATCATAAATAAGAAATCAAAAATTTCACACCATTCATATATAGGCGATACGGAAATGGGGACCGGTGTCAATATTGGAGCGGGAACGATTACTTGCAACTACGACGGATTCGATAAATATAAAACAATAATTGAAAATGATGTTTTTGTCGGAAGCGACACTATGCTCATTGCGCCAATTAAACTTGGTGAGAATTCAACAACCGGTGCTGGATCTGTTTTAACTTCAGATTTGCCCCCTAACAGTTTAGGTATAACAAGAATCAAAGAAAGACATATAAAAAATTGGAAAAAAAAATCTAAAAAGTAAATATGTGCGGAATCTTTAGCATTTATTCGAAAAAAGATATCAAAACAAATTCTTTTATTCGTTCACTAAAGGAACTTGAATATAGAGGTTATGACTCGGCTGGAGTAGCCTTTTTCGAAAAAGATAAGATTAAAACAATTAAAACTACTTTAAAAATCAAAGATTTAGAATCGAAACTACAAGACGACATTAAAACTTCTTTAATTGTAGGCCATACAAGATGGGCAACACATGGCAATCCATCCATAAAAAACTGTCATCCTCACCATTATAAGAATGTCGTCGTTGTTCATAACGGTATTATGGAAAATTATGATGAACTAAAAAAAAGTAACTTTATAAAAAAAAATAAAATTAAATCCGACACTGATACTGAGATTTTGGCGCACTTGATATCCTACTTTTTAACAAAAACCGGCTCACTTGCAAAATCTGTTGCTAAAGTTGGTAAAATCATAAAGGGCTCGAATGCTTTTTTGTGTCTTGATAAAAAAGACCCAAAACTTATAGTGGCATATAAAAATAAAACCCCACTTTATTTTGGTATTAAAAGAAATGGCGAATTTTTGTTTTCTTCCGACTTAAATGCGATGAAAAGCGGTTTAGATAGATACTACTTTCTAAATGATGAAGATTTAATTGAAATAAGTGATTATAAAATTAAATGTTTTGATAAAAATATGAAGATAAAAAAATTAAATATGAATTTGTATAAAACACAATTACTAAGAAATAAGAAAAAATCGAATTCCGAAAACTCAATTACTTATGAAGAAATTAATTCTCAAAAATTTTTAATTCCAAAAATGTTTAATGCTTTTAAAATAATTAAAGATAAAACTAAAACAATCACAAACCCCAATGAAATAGTAATCATCGGTTGCGGTTCTTCTTATAATGCATCTTTGCTGGGCAAATATTATTTTGAACAGATTTCTAGTATACCAACAAGTGTCTTTAGACCATCTGAATTTACTTTTTTAAAAACAAACAATAAAAAAATATTATATATTTTCATATCTCAATCAGGCGAAACCGCCGACACTTGTGATTTGCTAGAAAACAACAGAGATTATTTCAAAAATTCTTTATCGATAGTTAATCAACCTGAATCAAGATTGGCCTTGAACACTAAACTTTTTCTTAATCTAAATATGGGTATAGAAAAGGGAGTTGCCTCTACCAAGACTTTTACAGGCCAACTTGTTTATTTGTATTTGTTATCAATTATTTTTAATTCCAAAACAGATACTAAATTACCAAATAAAGAATATTTCAAAAAAAACTTTTTAAAAATATTTTCTCTTGAGGATAAGATAAAAAGTATTTCTAAAAAATTTTATAAATATAAAAACTGCTTTGTTTTGGGAAGAAATTATAATTACCCTATCTCATTAGAAGGTGCTCTTAAAATCAAAGAAATTTCATATATACATGCTGAAGGTTTATTATCCCCCGAAATGAAACACGGCCCAATTGCCTTAATCGACACAAATTTCCCGGTTATATATCTTATATCTAACGACAAGGACACGATATTAAAAGAAATTATAAATCTCCATGAGACCAAATCAAGATCAAATAAAATTATTTTATTAGCAAATTCAACAACAATTGAAAAATTAGATAAAAAGTTTTTAGATTCAATTGATTTTATCGAAATCCCAAATATAAAGGAACATTTATTACCTATTTTTTTTATTATTCCTCTTCAGTATCTCTCCTATCACGTAGGAAAATTAAAAAAAATATCGGTTGACCAACCTAGAAATTTAGCAAAAGTAGTTACCGTTGCATAGATTATTAATTATAATTTCCTCATGAAAGTATTAGTTATAGGCTCAGGTGGAAGAGAACATGCCATATGTTGGTCGATATCACAAAATAAATCTATTGAAAAACTATACTGTGCTCCTGGTAATGCTGGTATTTCAGAGATTGCCGAAATTGTTGACATTAAATCTGAAAATCTAACCGATTTGCTTTATTTTGCTATGGATAAAAAAATTGATTTAACTATAGTAGGGCCTGAAAAACCTCTCTCATTAGGAGTTGTTGATCTTTTCAGAAAAAACGGGATGTTAATTTTTGGTCCGAATCAATATTGCTCTCAACTTGAATCAAGTAAAGAATTCTCTAAATTATTTATGAAAAGAAACAATATCCCAACCGCAAACTTTAAATCTTTTACAGACTTCGACTCCGCAAGAAAATATTTAGAGAGCAATCTCTTGCCTGTTGTTGTTAAGGCCGATGGGCTAGCTTCTGGTAAAGGTGTAAAAGTTTGCTTTTCTTACGATGAAGCCGTTGAATTCCTTAAATTTTTGATGAAAGATAAAATTTTTTCTGAATCTGGAGAAAAAGTTGTTATAGAAGACTTTCTCGAAGGAGAAGAGGCCTCTTTCTTCGTATTTACCGATGGTAAGAAGATACTCCTTCTAGATTCATCACAAGATCATAAAAGATTGTTAAACAATGATTTAGGGCCAAATACAGGAGGTATGGGAGCTTATTCTCCTGCGCCTATAGTAGACTTACAAACAAAAGAGAATATTGTGAACGAGATAATAAAGCCCGTTTTTGATGGTTTTAAAAAGGATAGTATTAATTACACGGGAATTCTTTATATAGGCTTAATGATAAAGGACAGAAAGCCTAAAGTTGTTGAATTCAATTGTCGTTTTGGGGACCCAGAAGCTCAACCACTCCTATATAGATTAAGATCAGATGCTTTTGAATTGTTCTACAGAACTGCAAAAAAGGACTTAAAAAACTATAAACTTGAATGGAAAAACACTTATTCAGTTACGGTTGTCTTGGCTTCCAAGGGGTATCCTTCAAGGCCTGAGATTGGAGGAACGATATCAAACCTTGCAAATTTTGTCGAACCAGGGGTTAAAATTTTTCATGCTGGTACGACATTGAAGGACAATGCTTATCATATATCAGGTGGGCGAATTTTAGGTGTAACTTCCCAAGGAAAAACTCTTGAAGATGCAATCGATCTCGCTTACAAAGCAATTTCTCAAATTGATACATCAAATTTAATATATAGAACTGATATTGGTTCTAAAGGACTACTGAAAAATAGCTGAATCTCTTGACATAGTATCAAAGTGTGGCATATTTCAAGGAATTAATTATGAGGTTTAGATGCCAACGATAAGTCAATTAGTAAAAAATCCTAGGTATACAGAAAAGAAAAAAAGTAAATCTAGAGCACTTCAAAACAATCCTCAAAAAAGAGGTGTGTGCGTTAGGGTATATACCGCAACTCCTAAGAAGCCAAATTCCGCATTACGAAAAGTTGCGAGAATACGACTGACTAATGGCATTGAAGTTACTGGATATATTCCTGGAGAAGGACACAAGCTGCAAGAGCATTCGGTTGTTTTAATTAGAGGTGGCAGGGTAAAAGATCTACCAGGCGTTAGATATCACGTTATAAGAGGAACGCTAGATACTACTGGTGTTGATGGGAGAAAACAATCACGATCTAAATATGGAGCCAAAAGACCAAAGGCTAGCTAAGGAAACACCGAAACCATGGCGAGAAAAGGACCCGTAAAAAAATCCAAACCAATTCCCGATATAAGGTATAAAAGTACTATTATATCGAAGTTTATTAATTCGTTAATGTACGATGGCAAGAAAAGTCTAGCTGAATCGCTTTTTTACGAATCTTTTAAAATAATTGAAGAAAAAACCAAGAACGATCCATTAGAAATTTTTGAAGAAGCATTTAAGAATATACAACCTTCTGTTGAAGTTAGATCAAAAAGGGTTGGTGGTGCCACTTATCAAGTTCCTATAGAAGTTCGCTCAATGAGAAAACACACACTTGCGATAAGATGGATTATTAATGCCGCTAAGAAGAGAGAAGGAAAAAGTATGGCATTCAAATTAGCTTTTGAAATTATTGATGCTAAAAGCAATAAAGGTGGGGCTGCTAAAAAAAAGGAAGATACCATAAGGATGGCTGAATCCAATAGAGCTTTCGCCCACTATCGTTGGTAAATTATATAATATGAGTAAGGATCTAAGCAAAGCAAGAAACATTGGTATTATTGCACATATTGATGCAGGCAAAACTACTACGACTGAAAGGATTCTTTTTTATACTGGTAGAAATTATAAAATGGGAGAAGTTCACGATGGTGCAGCAACTATGGATTGGATGGAACAAGAAAGGGAAAGAGGTATCACTATTACTTCTGCTACAACAGCCTGTAGATGGTCTGACCATGATATAAATATTATCGATACTCCAGGGCACGTAGATTTTACAATAGAAGTTGAAAGGTGTCTGAAAGTGCTTGATGGAGCATGTGTTATTTTTGATAGCGTAAGTGGGGTTGAACCTCAATCAGAAACTGTTTGGAGACAAGCCGATAGATACAAAGTTCCAAGAATTTGTTTTGTGAATAAAATGGATAGAACAGGCGCAAATTTCGAAAGAACTTTTGAACAAATTAGGAGTAGACTTAATTCAAATCCTGTAAAATTACAGATACCTTATTTTAAAAATGATTTTTTTGAGGGAATCATAGATTTAATCGAAATGAAATTAGCAGTTTGGGACGGAGAATCCCTAGGAGCTAAATTTGAACTGATAGATATTCCAGATGAAATAATCGAAGAGAGTAAAAAAACTCGAGATGAAATGTTGGAATTCCTTTCCGATGATGATGAATCAATCATGACAGACTATCTTGAAGGAAAAAATATTGATAAAGATAGGATTATAAAAGCTATTAGAAGACAAACAATTAAACTTGATATTGTTCCTGTATTATGCGGTTCGGCTTTTAAAAACAAAGGTGTTCAGTTATTGCTTGATGCGGTGGTGAGATATTTACCTTCACCTACGGAGATACCCCCAATCAAAGGAGTACATCCATCAGATAAAACTAAAATCATTGAAAGAAAATCCGACGACAAAGAACCATTGTCAGCGCTTGCTTTCAAAATCATGACAGATCCTTACGTGGGAACGATTACCTATATAAGAGTATATTCTGGAGTTTTAAATTCTGGAATGGCCGCATTTAACCCACTTAAGAATTCAACTGAAAGAATTGGAAGACTATTAAAAATGCATGCCGACAAAAGAGAAGAAATTACTTCAATCGGTGCTGGAGATATTGCTGCAGCTGTAGGTTTAAAAGATACTTACACAGGAGAGACGCTTTGTGATAAGAACAATCCAATCATATTAGAAAGTTTAATTTTTCCTGAACCAGTAATCTCGGTTGCGATAGAACCACAAACAAAGGCAAATCAAGAGAAACTGGGAATAGCGCTTCATAAGTTATCGATTGAGGACCCATCTTTCAAGGTCAAAGTGGATCACGAAACAAATCAAACAATCATTTCAGGTATGGGCGAACTTCATCTAGAAATTATTGTTGATCGTTTAAAAAGAGAATTCGGCGTGGAAGCAAATGTAGGGACACCTCAAGTTGCTTATAGAGAAACGATAAAAAAAATAAGTGAGTCCGAACAGAAATATATAAAACAAACCGGTGGTAGAGGTCAGTATGGACATGTGAAAATAAGAATTCAACCACTTGAAGCTGGAGCAGGTTTCGAATTTGTTAGCGAGATAAAAGGTGGAACCATTCCAAAAGAATTTATTCCATCTGTTGAAAAAGGTATCGTAGAAGCAATGCAAGGAGGAGTCATTGCGGGATACGAAGTCGTAGATGTTAAAGTAACGTTATTTGATGGTTCATTTCATGAGGTAGATTCTTCTGAGATAGCATTTAAAATAGCAGGCTCCCTAGCATTTAAAGATGCAGTTCGAAAAGCTGATCCTGTTGTTCTCGAGCCAATTATGAAAGTGGAAGTAGTTGTTCCTGAAGATTTTATGGGACAAGTTATAGGAGACCTTAGTTCAAGAAGAGGTAAGGTTCAAGGAACTGAATTGAGAGGGCAATTACAGGGTGTTCAATCGGAAGTACCTTTATCGGAAATGTTTGGGTACGCTACGGATGTTAGGTCCTTGACAGAAGGACGAGCAACATTTACAATGGAGTTTTCGACTTATAGCAATGTTCCGACAAACATCTATGAGCAGTTGAGATCAAAAGAAGCATAATTTTCTGCTTTACAGGAGGGACATATAAATGTCTAAGGCAAAATATGAGAGAAATAAGCCTCACGTTAATATAGGAACAATTGGTCATGTTGATCATGGAAAAACTACATTAACTGCTGCTATTACTCTGACTTTATCTAAAGTTGGAGGAACCGAAGCTGTTTCTTTTGCTCAGATTGACAATGCACCCGAAGAAAGAGAAAGAGGCATTACCATTAATACTGCTCATGTTGAATATGAAACTGAAAATCGTCATTATGCACACGTTGATTGCCCCGGCCATGCTGATTATGTAAAAAATATGATTACCGGTGCTGCACAAATGGATGGTGCAATTCTTGTCGTTAGTGCGACAGATGGCCCTATGCCACAAACTAGAGAACATATTCTTCTTGCTAGACAAGTTGGTGTTCCACAACTGGTTATCTATTTAAATAAAGTTGATCAACTAGGTGGTGATACTGATCTACTCGAATTAGTCGAATTAGAGATAAGAGAGCTTTTAAATGAGTACGGTTTTGATGGTGAAAAAACTCCTATCGTTACTGGTTCCGCATTAGCTGCAATTGAAGGAACAGATGCAAAGACGGGCGAAGAATCTATTAAAGAATTGATGTCTAAAGTTGACGAATGGATACCACAACCTGTGAGAGAAATCGACAAACCTTTCTCGCTTGCTATTGAAGATGTTTTTTCAATTTCTGGAAGAGGAACGGTTGTAACGGGTAGGGTTGAAAAAGGTAAAATCAACCCAGGTGATAAAATAGAAATTGTTGGAATTAAAGATACCGTGGAGACTACGGCCACAAGCTTAGAGATGTTTAGAAAAATACTCGACCATGCTGAGGCTGGAGATAACGTAGGAGTCCTTCTCAGAGGTATAGAAAAAGATGATGTTGAAAGAGGACAAGTTTTATGTGCTCCAGGGGCTATTAAACCGTATAAAAAATTTAGTGCAGAAGTTTATGTTCTGAAGAAGGAAGAGGGAGGAAGGCATACTCCTTTCTTTAAAGGATATAGACCCCAATTCTATTTCAGGACAACGGATGTGACTGGCTCTATAGAGCTTGGGGAAGGTGTCGAAATGGTTATGCCTGGAGATAATACTACGATGGATGTAGAATTAATAGTCCCGGTTGCCATGGAAGACGGTCTTAAATTCTCAATTAGAGAAGGTGGTAGGACAGTGGGAGCTGGAGTTATCACGAAAATTAATAAATAAAAGGAAAATTATGGAAACCGCGCTAAGAGTTAGAATTAAGCTTAAATCGTTCGATCATAGGCTGTTAGATAAATCAACTTTTGAGATTGTTGATACGGTCAAGAGAACCGGTGCAAAGGTTGCAGGTCCGATACCATTACCAACACAAATATTTAGGACGTGTGTACTTAGAGCTCCTCATGTATATAAAGATTCCCGGGAGCATTTTGAAATGAGAACACATAAACGCCTTGTAGATATTATCGAACCTACTCAACAAACAATTGATTCGTTAATGAAGTTAGATTTAGCCTCTGGTGTAGAAGTCGAAATAAAGCTACAAGGTGAATAGATGCCTGAAAAAGAAACTCCCGTAAAAAAAGAAGCTAAAAAAGCTGAGGTTAAAGATCAACCGAAAGAACCTATAGATGAAGGAAAATCTATACCTGTTGATATGGCCCCAGATTCGGATTCTAGTATAAAGTTAAGTGGTTTGATGGGTACAAAAATTGGTATGACACAGACTATCATGAATGATGGTCAAATTATTCCTACTACTATAATTAAATTAGGCCCTTGTCTCGCGTTGGAAAAGAAAACTAAAAATGACAAAACATCATTAAAAATAGGATATTTAGATGCAAAGCCAAGATCATTAAACAAATCAAAACTCTCATATCTCGCAAAATTGAATGTAAAACCTATTAAATACATTAAAGAATTTGATTTATTAAATCCGGAAGTTGAAATTAGCCCTGGTACGGAAATCAAAGTGGATATGTTTCAACCGGGTGATGTTACCGATATAACATCGAAATCGAAGGGCAAAGGGTTCTCGGGCGTTATTAAAAGACATAATTTTGCTGGCATGAAACATACTCACGGAACACCCCAAAATCAAAGATCCGGAGGTTCAGTTGGATCATGTGCATACCCAGGTAGGATCTGGAAAGGGCAGAAGATGCCCGGAAGATATGGTGGAGGAACATCCACTACTCAGGGGCTAAAGGTGCTCAAAGTTAATTTAAATGAAAATATAATTTTTATTAAAGGTGCTGTCCCAGGATCTAATGGCTCGATTGTTTATGTGAATCATACGAGGAAAGGATAATGGATTTACATGTTGTCAATATAAACAATGAGCAAATCGATAAATTTACTTTTGATTTTGATGATTCATTTGAAATTAATAGAAAAGTTATTAGTCAAGTTGTTAGATGGCAACTATCTAGAAGAAGGTCCGGAACGGCCTCTACAAAAAACAGAGCATTGGTTACTAGTAGTAATAAAAAACCTTTCAAGCAAAAAGGAACTGGAAATGCAAGAGCAGGCTCAAGGACATCTCCCATCTGGAGAGGAGGCGGTGTCATATTTGGCCCATCACCTAAAGATTGGTCCATAAATGTTCCTAAAAAAATAAAAAAACTTGCTTTACTTCACACCATGATATACAGAATTAAACAAAATTCTTTTACTGTAATTGATTCATTCAATTTGGATACTCACAAATCAAAAGACTTTGCTGCTAAACTCGATCTGCTTAAATTATCAAAAAAAATTCTAATTATTTCCGATCATGAAAACAACAATTTGGAACTTTCTTCAAGAAATATAAAAAATGTGAAATTGATTAAATCCGTAGGCGTTAATGTCTATGACTTATTGAACCATAAATCTATTATTATAGACAAAATAACATTTAATAACTTAATTGAGAGAATAAAATAATGAAAAAATATGTATCAGATATTATTGTTAAACCCTTGATTACTGAACAAATTGCCTCAATGAATCGTGATAATTGTTATGTATTTGAGGTGAAACCTGATAGCACAAAAAATGAGATACGTGACGCAATTCAAAAATTTTTCAAAGTAAAAGTCAAGAACGTAAGAACTTCGACAAAACCTGGAAAATCAGTTTCTTCTAAGGGAGGCAGACCAACAGGGAGAACAAAGAAACAAAAAAAAGCTTTTATAACTTTAAAAGAAGGGAAGATTGAGCTAATTTAAGGAGTTTGAGATGGGAATAAGAAAATACAAACCTACGAGTCCAGGTAGAAGATTTATGACATCTGCTGATTATGATGAAATAACTGCAAAATCATCTTACAAACCCCTGACTAGTTCTTTGCACAAAAAAAAGGGACGTAATAATTATGGAAGAATAACCTCCAAAAGTAGAGGTGGTGGCCATAAACGTTTATATAGATTAGTTGATTTCAAAAGAGACAAATTTGACATAGAAGGAATCGTGAAAACAATCGAATATGATCCTAATAGAACATCAAGAATAGCATTAATTAATTACAAAGATGGAGAAAAAAGATACGTATTAGCTCCTTCGGAATTAAAGGTAGGTGATTCGATTATTTCGGGTGAACAAACAGAAATTAAAGTTGGAAATTCTCTGCTTTTGGCAAATATTCCAGAAGGAGTAATAGTCCACAATATAGAAATTTCACCAAAAAATGGTGGAAAAATCGCTAGATCTGCTGGAACTTCAGCTCAAATTCTAGGTAAAGAAGATGGACTTACTATGCTTAAACTTAGTTCTGGGGAGACAAGGTATATCCGTTCTGATTGTAGAGCCACAATTGGAAAACTTGGAAACGAGAAACACAATCAAATAGTTATTGGAAAGGCTGGAAGAAATAGACATCTTGGAAGAAGGCCTAAAGTTAGAGGTGTTGCCATGAATCCTGTAGACCATCCACACGGTGGAGGAGAAGGAAAGGCTGCCAGGGGCAATCCCCACCCTGTTTCTAAGTGGGGTTGGATAACAGTTGGTAAGAAAACAAGACATAATCCAAAGACCGACAAGATGATTGTTAAGAGAAGAAGAATCGGTTATGGAATGGATAAGAGGTAAAAATGGGTAGATCAGTAAAAAAAGGACCATTTGTAGATGAGAAGTTGATGAAGAAGGTTTTAAAAGCTAAGGAAGAGGATAGTCAAAAAATTATAAAAACATGGTCCAGAAGATCTATGGTTGTACCAGAAATGATAGGATTAACTTTTGCTGTATATAATGGTAAAAAATTTGTTCCGGTTTTTATAACTGAATATATGCTTGGACATAGATTAGGCGAATTTTCTCCAACTAGAATATTTATATCTCATGCAGGTGGGGATAGAAAATCAAGGATGAGTAGATAATTATGATTTCAAAAGCTATAAGTAAATATGTTAGAAGAACACCTAGAAAGGTCAACCATGTTCTTAGTACAATTAGGGGCAAAAATGTTGATTACGCATTTATGTTATTAAAAACATTGAAACAAGCATCAAAAGACGATGTATCAAAGACACTTAAGTCTGCCGTGTCAAATGCTTTCGAAAAAGGTTTTACGGACTCTCAAAGAATTTTTATTTCTCAAGCTTATAGTACTGAGGGTCCAATTTTGAAAAGATTCAAACCACGTGCAATGGGAAGAGCAACAAGGAGATTGAAAAGATTGAGCCATATAACAATCATTTTGGAGGAGAAGATAGTATAATGGGACAAAAAGTAAACCCTATATCACTAAGAATTGGCATAACACGTAATTGGCCTTCCAATTGGTTTGTTGCTAATAAAAACTCCTATAGGAGTTTTCTTCATGAAGATTTGAAAATTAGAAATTATGTAAAAAAGAAATTCTATCAATCTGGTATTTCAAAATTGGAGATAGAAAGACCATCAAATGAAAAATTAAGATTAATTGTATATTGTTCCAAGCCTGGCTTGTTAATTGGCAGAAAAGGCGCAGATATTGATCTCTTAAGAAAAGATCTTACCGATACTTGCAAAAAAGAAGTTTCTATAGATATTAGAGAGGTAAAAAGGCCAGAAATAGATTCGCAGCTCGTTGCCGAGAATATAGCTCTTCAACTTGAAAGAAGAGTTTCATATAGAAGAGCTATGAAAAGAAGTATAACATCTGCACTAAGGTTGGGCGCAATAGGAATTAAGATTATGGTTGCAGGAAGGCTCAATGGAAATGAGATTGCAAGACGAGAATGGTATAGAGAAGGTAGGGTCCCATTAAGTACGTTGAGAGCGGACATAGATTATGGATTTGCCGAATCCCTTACCACGTATGGAATAATTGGGGTTAAAGTCTGGATTTTTAAAGGAGAAGTGCTAAGAAAGAAAAAAAATGCAAAGGAGCTATAAATGTTAGAGCCTAAGAAAAGCAAATTTAGAAAACAGCACAAAGGAAGGGTGCGCGGTGTTGCTACGAAAGGGAATAAAGTTTCGTTTGGTGAATTTGGACTTCAGTCTCTAGATTTTGCAAGAATTACAGGGAGACAAATTGAAGCAGCGAGAATTGCTATTTCAAGAAAAGTAAAACGTGGTGCAAAATTATGGATAAGAATTTTTCCTCATAAGCCAGTTACAAAAAAGCCCGCAGAGGTAAGAATGGGTAAGGGTAAAGGAGATGTCGACAGATATGTAGCACCTATAAAAAAGGGAACAATGCTTTATGAAATTGCTGGTGTGGACGAGGCACTTGCAAGAGAGGCATTAAGGTTAGCTTCTAATAAATTACCTGTAAAAACTAGGGTGGTTGCTAGGACGAGAGGTCAATTAATATAATGAAAATGGAAGAATTAAGAAAGTTAGATATACAGGAAATAGAAGATAAGATAGTTGAACTGAAAGATTCTTCATTTAAGAATATTATTGCTAAAGTAAACCAAGGTGAATTTGATACTACTATTTTTAAAAAGATAAAAAAGGATATAGCAAGATGCATGACGGAAATAAACTTAAGAAAGAAGGATAAATAAAATGAAAAGAGGTCGAATAAGAAAAGTGACGGGTGTTGTTATAAAAAATTCATCCAATAAAACATTGATGGTTGAAACTAAAACTAGGAATAAAAATAAAAAATACAATAAGATTGTTATTCTAAAAAAGAAATTCCCTGTACATGATGAGAAGAACATAGCAAAGGTCGGAGATTTAATTGAAGCTATAGAGACAAAACCAATTAGTAAAAGTAAAAGATGGAATTTAATTAAAGTTATAGACAAAGAGGTTCAATTATGATTCAGCCAGAGACACAATTGGTTACAGCCGACAATACTGGCGCAAAACAATTAAATGTAATTAGACTCAAAGGCGGATCTTATCGTAGGTATGCTAGTATTGGTGACATCGTTACCGTTTCTATTCGAAAAGCGATTCCGAATTCAAAAGTTGAAAAAGGTAAGATTTTCCAAGCTGTAATAGTTAGAACAAAAAAAGAAATCAAAAGATTTGATGGATCTTATATCAGATTTGATGATAACGCTGCTGTTTTAATTACAAAAGACAATCAACCAATCGGAACAAGAATTTTTGGACCTGTTGCAAGAGAATTAAGGATTAAGGGTTTCATGAAAATAGTTTCTTTAGCACCGGAGGTCATCTAACAATGGGAAAGAAGAATCCTACCCCAAGGAAGGGCCAAGAAGTCAAAATCATAGCAGGAAAGTATAAAGGCCAAGTTGGTAAAGTCTTGTCTGTTATTAACAAAGATGAGAGAGTCATAATTGAAAATATTAATATTGCAAAAAAACATACTAAGCCCGATAAGAAAAATCCTAGTGGGGGAATTATTAATAAGGAAATGGGTATACACATATCAAATGTAAGGGTGGTTTCTAATGCTTAGCGTCAAAGAACAATATCTAAATTCGATTCCTAATTTGATTTCAAATTTAAAATTAAGAAACAAAATGGAAGTTCCAAAAATAGTGAAAGTTTCCATCAATATGGGTCTTGGGAAATTAACGGATGCGGGAAAAGATTCAAAACTAATAGGTGAAGCTTCCTTTGAGTTAACTCAAATTGCTGGTCAGAAAGCTGTTGTAACCAAAGCTAAAAAATCTGAAGCAGGTTTTAAACTGAGAGAAGGGGCCCCCATTGGTGCTAGGGTTACTCTAAGAGGAAAAAGAATGTATGAATTTCTCTCGAAACTCCTTAATCTAGCACTACCAAGAGTTAGAGACTTTAGAGGAATCTCAAAAAAATCGTTTGACAAAAATGGTAATTATAATTTGGGAATTGAAGATATCTTGGTTTTCCCTGAAGTCGATCCAACAACATCAACCAAGAACAAAGGCATGAATATAACGATTGTCACAACAGCTAAAAATGATGAAGAAGGAGTGGTATTGCTGTCAGCCCTAGGCTTTCCGTTCAAAAAATAAAAGAGGTTCTTTATGGCTAAAAAATCATTAATAGTTAAAGCGAATAAAAAACAAAAATTTAAAGTAAGAGAGTATAATCGATGTCCTATTACAGGAAGGCCAAGAGGTTTTATAAGAAGGTTTGGTATGAGTAGGAATACATTTAGGAAACTTGCAAGCGCGGGTCTTATTCCCGGAGTTAAAAAAGCAAGTTTGTAATGCGAGGTAAAAATGGTCATAGATCCAATATCAGATATGTTAACGCGAATCAGGAATGCCATTGCCAGAAAACATAGGAATGTAAAAATTCCAAATTCAAAATTTAAACTAGAAATTGCTAGAATTCTAGCTGAGGAAGGCTTTATCTCATCATTCGAAAAAATTGATAATGATAAATTCAAATACATTAAAATCGATCTTAAGTATAGCGATAAGAAAGTTTCCGTGATTAAGGATATTCGAAGAATAAGCAAGCCTGGTTTGAGGGTCTACGTAAACAAAGACAACATTCCAAGAATTGTGGGTGGTTTCGGTACTTCAATAATTTCAACCTCTAAAGGTGTAATGACTGGTAACAAAGCTAGGCAAATTGGACTTGGGGGAGAAGTTCTCTGTAGTATTTTGTAAGGAGGTTAATTATGTCTAGAATAGGAAAGAAAGAAATACGTATTGATGACGAGGTCAAAATTACCCTTTCAGATAGAACACTTAAAGTTTCCGGTCCTAAAGGTGAACTTGAAAGAAGAATCCCATCCGGTATTCAAGTCGATATTTCAGATAGTCTAATTTTTGTCAAAAGAGATTCAGAAGATAAAAAAACAAAAGCATTCCATGGATTAACTAGAGCTCTAATTAACAACATGGTTATAGGTGTAAAAGATGGATTTAAAAAGACCCTTGATATCGTAGGTACTGGCTATAAATGTGACATAAAATCTAAATCTGAATTAATTCTTAATTTAGGATATTCAAATCCGGTGACTTTTAATCTACCCAGCTCAATTACAGCTGAAGTTGAAAACAAAGGTACTCAACTGACAATATCTGGCCCTGATAAAGAATTGGTAGGAGAGATTAGTGCGCAAATCAGACAACTGAGAAAACCTGAAAGATATAAAGGAAAAGGTATTAGATACAAGGAAGAATATATAAAGCTTAAAGCTGGAAAAGCTGGTGGTGCAGGTGCAAAAGCATGATTAAATCTGTCGATAAGAACAAATTAAGAGTTAAAAGACACAAAAAGAAGAAAAAGACTATTTATGGAACGACTGAGGTGCCTAGATTGTATATATTTAAATCTCTAAAAAATTTCTACGTTAATCTAGTGGATGATGTTAATGGAAAAACACTTGTTTCAGAATCCTCATTAAAAATAGAAAAATCATCATCACAAGATAGTGATGAATTAACCAAAAAAATTGCTAACAATCTTTCAGCTAAAGCAGCCAGTCTTGGAATAAAGAAGATTGTCTTTGATAGAAGTGGTTACAAATATCATGGAAAGATAAAGAAATTAGCTGATGAATTACGAGATAAAGGATTAATTTTTTAATATTGGAGATTTATAGTGGCAAGAATTACAGATAAAGAATTTGAAGAAAAAATAGTTCAAATTAGACGAGTAGCAAAAGTTACAAAAGGTGGGAAGAATTTTCATTTTACTGCCTTAGTAATTGTAGGTAACAAGAAAGGAAAAGTAGGCGCTGGTTTAGGTAAATCCAATGAGGTTCCAAACGCGATTAAAAAAGGGATACAGAAAGCCAAAAAAAATTTAATGGAAGTATCAAGAAATGGAAAAACCATTAATCATGAAGTTTACGGCAAACATTTATCTAGTCGTGTAATGATCAGACCTGCTAGCTCGGGTACTGGTGTTGTAGCTGGAGCAACTATGAGATTAGTTTTAGAATTAGCTGGAATAAAAGATGTTCTAACAAAGTCATTAGGATCCAGAAATCCAATTAATGTTGTAAATGCTACTATGGAATGCCTTAAGCAACTTAAGGATCCGCATCATAAGGCCAACGAATTAGGAAAAAATCAGTCTGATTTAGATTTGCCAAGACAGTTTTACAAAAATGGATTAGAAGGTAGAACAGATGCTTGATAAATTACAAAAATCTAGATTTAAAAATAGGACAAGGGTTGGAAGAGGTCCAGGGTCCAAGGGTAAAACTGCCGGAAGGGGGCACAAAGGACAGAAATCCAGATCTGGTGCTAAAATATCCGCTCTTTTCGAAGGTGGTCAATCTAATTATGTATTAAGAACTCCAAAAAGAGGATTTCGAAATTACAATAGAGTGACATACGATGTTGTAAACGTAGGCTTAATTAACAAATTAAAAGATCTAGAGAAGGTTGATGCGGATACCTTGGTGAAACTTAAAATAATTAGTGGAAAAAATCCTTTGAAGATTTTAGGAAATGGTGAACTAAATAAGAAACTAGAGGTAAGTGCCAATAGTTTCTCTGAATCTGCTGCAAGTAAAATAAAATCGGCAGGTGGAAACGTAATAAAAGTATGAGTACACTTGATTCATTGCCAAAACTACCAGAGCTAAACAAAAAGATTCTTTATACGTTATTAATTCTGATAATATATAGACTTGGAGTTTTTATTCCAATTCCGGGAGTAGATGCACAAGAAGTTTTAAGGGTTTTTACAAGTCAAGGGAAATCTTTTTTTGATATAATAAATCTTTTCTCAGGTGGGGCATTTGAGCGGGCATCTATTTTTGCACTAGGAGTAATGCCATATATTACTTCTTCAATTGTTATGTCGCTTGTCGTAAAGACCGTCCCATCATTAGAAGAAATGCAAAAAGACCCTCTAGGAAAAAAGAAGGTTTCTCAATATTCAAGATACCTAACGATTGTAATATGCTTTTTTCAAGGATCCTTATTGGTTTCTGCTCTACAATCAGGTCTAGGTACCGGTGCAGAAATTGTTTACAATCCAGGCTTAACCTTTTTTGTTATTACCATCGCCACTTTAACAGCAGGAACTTTTTTCGTAATGTGGCTAGGGGAACAGATTACGAATAATGGCATAGGAAACGGATTGTCACTTATTATTGCTGTATCGATAATAGCTTCGATTCCTTCTGCTACAGGCAACCTCTTTAATTTTGTACGAATCGGAGAATTGAACATCATAACTATAGTCTTGTTCCTTTTGATTATGTTGATCATCTTATATTCAATCGTATTTGTTGAGAGATCATATAGAAAAATTCCTGTTCAATACCCGCAGAGAACAAAAGGAAGAAAAGTTTTTGCTGGACAAGCATCACATTTACCTTTGAAGATAAATCCTGCAGGAGTTATACCCCCAATTTTTGCATCATCAATATTATTGTTACCATTGACCATTTTTAATTATGTCGATGTTCCGTCAGTAAATCAGTTTGCTCAAACTTTTCTTAATAACGGATTTTTGTACAATGGAGTTTTCGCGATATTGGTTATATTTTTCACATTCTTTTATACTGGGATTGTTATCAATCCTGAAGAAATGTCTGAAAATCTTAAAAAAAACGGCGCAAATATACCGGGGATAAGACCTGGAAAAAGCACTACAGAATATATAAAGAGTGTTATGTCTAAACTAACTGTGATTGGAGCACTATATTTGGCAATTGTGTGTGTGATTCCCGCGATACTCAATGCAAAGCCATTTAGTTTACCGTTTTATTATGGTGGAGCATCCCTACTGATTGTCATAGGAGTTACATTGGACACTATCCAACAGATAGAATCATTTCTTATCTCATCAAATTACGATCAACTAACAGGTAAAAGAGCAGCAAGAGAGCCAAGAAGGTTCAACGTAAGATAATGTTATGGTAATAGTTTTATTTGGCCCCCCTGGGGCAGGGAAAGGAACACAGGCGGATTTATTAAAAGAGAAATTGGACTTGCAGCATCTATCAACAGGAGATATCTTGAGAGAGGAAGTAGGTAATAGATCCGAGCTGGGCTTATCAGCAAAAAAATTTATGGATGCTGGTGAACTCGTAACCGATGAACTTATTATAGAAATGATTAAAAACAAAATGATTTCAAATCATAAAAAGAATGGATTTCTACTAGACGGATTTCCTAGAACTATTTCTCAAGCAGAAGCTTTAGATGAAATGCTTAATGAAAATTCTTTAAAGATTGACAAGGTGGTTTCACTTGAGGTTGAAGATGACGATTTAATAGAAAGATTACTTTTAAGAGGTAGAAATGATGACAATAAAGAGACAATAACAAATCGATTAGAAGTTTATAAAAATCAAACATTACCAATAAAGGAGTACTATACTCAATTAGGATTATTGATAAGAATCAAAGGAAATGATTCAATTGAAGAGGTTTTTAAAAATATCATTAAATCAATTTGATTATGGCTATTGAAATTAAAAATAAAAAAAATATAGAGAAAATCAAAAATTGTGGGTTAATTTTAGCCGAAGTTCAGAAGCTTCTAATTAAATCAATTCGACCAGGAATATCAACTTTGGAATTGGATCAAATAGCTGAGAATTATACGTTATCAAAAGGTTTTTTACCAGCTTTTAAAGGATATCAAGAATTCCCTGCAAACATATGTGCCTCTATCAATGATGAAGTTGTTCATGGTGTTCCATCAGAAAAAAGAATTTTAAATGAAGGAGATATCGTTGGTATAGATTTTGGTGTTTTTAAGGACGAATTTTATGCCGATGCCGCTTTTACTTTTCCCGTAGGAGAGATTGATAATATCGTAAAAAAACTTCTCAAAGTCACGGAAGACTCGTTATTTAAAGGCATCAGCAATGCGAAATTAGGTAATAAATTGTTTGATATCTCTAAAGCGATTCAAGATTGTGTGGAATCCCACGGTTTTTCAGTAGTTAGAACATTCGTTGGTCACGGGATAGGTAGAAATTTACATGAGGACCCCCAAGTTCCTAATTTTGTTCTTCAAAATGAACAAAGAAGCAGGTCAATCAATTTAAAAGAAGGAATGGTTCTCGCTATTGAACCAATGGTTAATATCGGTAGTTTTGAGGTCATGCCTTCTAAGGATGATAATGATAGTTGGACTGTCTTGACAAAAGATGGTAGTTTGTCAGCCCATTTTGAACATACTGTTGCAATAACAACAGATGGTCCACTAATTTTAACAAATTAATTATGGCTAAAGAAGGTAGAATAGAATTAGAAGGCAAAATCGTAAAAGCTTTACCCAATGCGATGTTTAAAGTTGAATTGGAAAACAAACATCAGATACTAGCTTATGTCTCTGGAAAGATGAGAACACATTTTATCAGGATTCTTCCTGGGGATAGAGTCAAGGTCGAAGTGTCACCATATGATTTGACAAAAGGACGAATAACATATAGATTGAAATGAAATCATCGTATATTATATAACCTTTTAACGGAGTTTTATGCCTAGAATTTCAGGAGTTGACATACCAGAAAACAAGAGAGTAGAGATTTCTCTTACTTATATTTATGGTATCGGGAGAAAAATTTCTAATAATATTTTACAAGATGCAAGCATAGATCCTTCAACCAGAACTAAGGACTTAACAGACTCCGATGTTACTAAAATTAGAAAAGTAATTGAAAGTAATTATTTGGTTGAGGGCGAATTAAGAGTAGATATTCAGAATAACATTAAAAGGCTTCAAGATATTGGATCGTATAGGGGAATGAGGCATAGAAAAAAATTACCCCTAAGAGGCCAACGAACAAAATCAAATGCTCGGACGAGACGAGGTAAAAAAGGACTTGCCGTTTCAAGGAAAAAACAAGCTGGAATTAAATGATTGGAGAAAATTTGGATTGAAAAAAGTAAAAAAAACCAAAAAAGTGAAAAAGTTTGTAGAATCAGGTCAAGCTCATATCCACGCTACTTTTAATAATACCATTGTCACAATTACAGACGAAAGTGGGAATGTAATTTCATCTGCAGCTGCTGGGAAAAAAGGTTTTAAAGGAACTAGGAAAGGAACACCTTTTGCTGCACAGCTAGCAGCTGAAGAAGCTGCAAAAAAGGCAAGAGAATTTGGAATGAAAACGATCGCCGTATTTGTTAGGGGACCTGGCCCGGGACGAGAAACTGCTATTAGATCCATTCAAAATGCTGGGATAAGAGTCAATTCCATCAAAGATGTCACACCAATACCACATAATGGATGTAGACCCCCAGGAAAAAGAAGAGTTTAAGGAAAATAATTTGTCTAGATACACAGGACCAACAACAAAATTGTCGAGAAGAGAAGGTCAAGAGCTTTTTTTAAAAGGGGATAGATCTTTTAGCGATAAAGCAGCAAGAAGACTAAATGTTAAGCCCGGCCAATCTCATTCTAGTTTCAGGCAAAAAACTTCTGACTATGGTATTAGGTTGAGAGAAAAACAAAAGCTAAAAAGAATATTTGGATTAACAGAAAGACAGTTTAGAAATAATTTTATAAAATCTACCAAGCAATCCGGGGTTACAGGTCATAATTTGATTTCCAATTTAGAAAGAAGATTAGATAATGTTGTATATAGACTAGGGCTATTAAGCTCAAGAAATGAAGCAAGACAATATGTCAATCATGGCCATATATTAGTAAATGGTAAAAAACTAGATATACCTTCTCATCTAATCTCGGTAAATGATATTATAGAAGTTAAAGATAAAACTAAGGAAAACAATAGAATCAAAAATTCAGTTGAGTCAGTTGCGAGAAGAGGTGTGCCCGAGTGGCTAACCTTAGATCCCGCTAAATTAGTTGGAACTATAAAGAGATTACCTGTTAGAGATGATTTCACATTACCAATTGATGAACAACTTATTACCGAGTTTTATTCAAAATTATAGGAGATTTTAATGGAATTTCAGAACAATTGGCTCAGTCTTCATAGACCGAAATCTATCCAAATAGAACAAAAATCAAAAACACCGACTTATACCAAGTTTATCTGTCAACCAATGGAAAAAGGTTACGCAACGACGATTGGAAATTCACTAAGGAGAATATTGCTTTCCTCGATTCAGGGTCCAGCGATTACAATGGTTAAAATCGATAGTGTGATGCACGAATTTTCCTCAATCCCTGGGATAAGAGAAGATGTAACAGAAATCATTCTGAATTTAAAACAACTAAATCTTAAACTTCACACTTATGAAAAACAAAAAATTTCATTAAGTGTTTCAGGTGGGGGAATCATAAAAGCTCAAGATATACAAGTTAATCAAAATGTTGAGATTACAAACCCTGATCAGTATATAGCAACACTTTCAGAAGGCTCTAAATTAGATATGGAAATGATAGTGGAAATGGGAAGAGGTTATGTACCAACTGAATCTAGAGAAGAAATTGAACATTCAATTGGAGAAATATTAATCGATGCTATTTTCTCACCTGTGACGAAAGTTAATTATGATGTTACTAATGCTAGAGTTGGTCGTAGAACAGACTATGAAAAACTTACTTTAGAAATATGGACCAATGGAACAATACTTCCGGAAGATGCTGTTTCTTATGCCGCAAAAATACTTAAAGAACAAATGACTGTTTTTGTCAATTTCGATGAAGAAAAAATAGATTCAATACCAATCGTAGAAGATGTTCAGGAAGAAATAACCGGCTCTGAAGATATTTTATTTACCAAAATTGAGGACCTAGATTTTTCGGCAAGGTCTCTAAACTGTTTAGCAAAAGCAAGTATTAAATATTTAGGTGATTTAATCCAACTTTCCGAAGAAGACTTATTAAATCTTGAAAATCTAGGTAAGAGATCCTTGTTTGAAGTCCGAGATGTTGTTGCAAGTTGCAATTTAAAACTTGGTGAAGAAATTAATAAGGATCTTTATTACGAACAAAGAAGCAAGAAAGAAGAAATGGATACTTCCGAAACAGAGAAAAAAGATGAGACATCGAGTTAGAAAAGGCAAATTAGGACTCAAAACTGGACATAGATTATCATTGTTAAGAAATCTTTGTACAGAGCTATTTAGACATGGGAGAATACTTACCACAGATGTAAAAGCTAAGGAATTAAAAAAATTTAGTGAAAAAATTATAACACTTGCGAAAACGGATACAGTTCATTCGAGAAGACTCGTAAATACAAAAATCAAAGATAGAAATATAATATCAAAGCTATTTGACACCATCGGACCATCTTTTTCTAGTAGACCAGGTGGGTACACAAGAATAATCAAATTGAATTATAGAAAAGGGGATGCGGCTCCTATTTCAACCATTGAGTTGGTTGGCCTGGAAGTTCCTTTTAAATCTCAAGATGAGAGCAAAGGTGATCAAATTTCCAAGGACAATGATTCCGAAATCCAAAAAACTGATTAAAAAATTTCTATGTCAAATAATCTTGGTATAATCCTAGATCCCAATTCTTTTAAAAATATGAGGAGTGTTGCCGAGAAAGCAGAAAGAAATGGATTTCATTCCATTTGGGTCACAGAACTTTTCAGGAGTTCTTTCGAACAACTTACATTTCTATCAAGCTTTACCAATGAAATAAAAATTGGTTCTGCTATTACTTTAGCTTTCACTAGAAGTCCACTTGTAACAGTTATTTCCGCTCTTGATATTGATGAGTTATCAGAAGGTAGACTAATACTTGGTATTGGTTCTGGCGCCATGAATACGAATAGAAAATGGCATAATTTTCTCGATTTTGATCACCCTTCAAAAAGAATTGAAAGTTTCTATAAGGTTTTTAGAGGTATTGAAAAATCTATTGTTAAAAAAAATGACTTAAAATTTAAGGACAATTATTACAATTTAGAACTTCGAGGTTTTAAAAGACCCTTTGACACTTTCAGAAGTCAAATACCGTTGTTTTTGGGCGGTATAGGTACGAAAATGACTCATATATCAAAAAATCTATTTCAGGGCTATATTGGCCACGTAGTTTGCTCAAAATCATATATAAAGGACAAGATTCTTCCAGTTTTTGATAAAAATAACGCTAATCATACGCTTTCCTCAATTATATTGTGTGCCATCAATAAAAATAGAAAAAAAGCATTGTTAGATGCAAAAGGAACAATCGCTTTTTACTCAATTGTTAAAGCCTACTCAAGGCCATTCATAGATCTTGGTTTTGAAGATAATATCAAAAAGATAAGGAAAGCGTTTTTTCAAAATGATGTTGGAAAAATGATTGATAATGTAACAGATGAAATGGTTACTAATTTTGCAATATGTGGTACACCTGAAGAAGCCAAAGAGCAATTAAATTATTACATAGACATTCTCGATTTGCCCATACTTTCCCCACCCCATTATTATTTAGAGAAATCAATTGTTGAATCTTATCAAAATGAGATATTAGAAAATTTTAAAATTTAACATTGTTGGCTACATATACTGTGACAAGACCAAGATTATAGCGAATATTTCTTTTAACTTTAAATCCATTTTTTTCTAAAATTTTGTTCATCTCTTCCGGAGTATAAAAAGATTCTATGGTAGATACTAAATGATTGTATTCTGAAAATTTTCCAAATAGTAAACCAATAAATGGAATAAACAGATGTAAATATATTTTATAGAAAAATTTAACTAAAATATTATTGTTTTTTGAGAATTCCATTATAAGAAATGTACCATTTTTTTTTAAAACTCTATTAATTTCCTTTAAGCTATCAACGATTGATTTAGTGTTCCTTATTCCAAAAGTGATTGTTATAAAGTCGAAATAAGAATCATCAAAGGGGATGTTCTCGCAATATCCTTGAACAAATTTAATTTTATGTTCATTTGTCACTCGTGAATTAGCAATTTGAAGCATTTTCTCACTTGGATCTAATCCAATTACATCGGAATTAGGGTATTTTTTTTTAACCATGATTGCAATATCCCCAGTTCCGGTGGCAACATCCAGAACTGATCCATTGAATTCCAATAAATTAGTAAAATTATTCTTCCATTTTAGATGCATGCCTAAACTTATTATATTATTTATTAGATTGTATTTACTGGAAATCGAATCGAAAGTTTTTTTGGTATTAGACATTTTAAATTATTTTAGCAATTTTTGTGGCTAATCTTATATCACCGGAAGTCATAATATGTACACCATCAAGATATTTTTTGTATTTCGATAATATCTCAACAAAATATTTTGTTGATATTTTTGTAAAATCTTTCTCTTTTGCTTTTGATAGATGTTCAAAAAGCACATTCTTTTTTGATATACCGTTGATTTTATTTTTTAGATTATATAAAGTTTTTTTATTTTTAATAGGCAATATCCCGGCAAAAATTTTATTTTTTCTTTTTTCTGATAATTTCACTAACAGTTCAAAATCATTTTCAGTAAAAAGAGGCTGAGTTACAAAAAACATTGAACCCAATTTGATCCTTTCCTTGATTGTGTCATTTATTAAATTGTATTTTTTGTCGATATTAATGGTTGAACCGGTTTGAAATTTTGTCTTAAAATTTAGCTTATTATTACTGTAATCAAATCCTCTATCCAGGTTTTTTACAATTCTTATTAAGTTATTGGTTGATACTTCAAAGACTTCCTTAGATTTATTACTATTGCCGATATTTAGGGGATCACCTTTAACCAATAATATCTTATTTATATTCATTGAATAGGCGCCTAGAATTTCACTTTGCAGAGCAAGAGTATTTTTGTCGCGAGTAGAAAAATTTAGTATGAGTTTTTTGTGATCAACTCCCTCCATAATTAACTTGTGCGCAAAAGATATAGGTGAGATTCTTAAATTTGCCATTGGGCAGCATGCAATATCTAAATAATCAAAATATTGTTGATTCCGTTTTATATTAATTATCAATTTGTTATCAATTTTGTACCTAGGGGGTATAATTTCAATAGACTTTTGGAATTTTTTAATGTTTATTTTGGGCTTTAAACTCATATGTTTAGACTACTTTTAGCATTCATTTTCATCTTTAATATTACAAGCTATGCATTTTCCAAAGAAAACAACAAAAAAGATTATAACTTACTTAATAATAAGTTAACAATTTTTATTAATTCCAAAAAATATGATAAAAAAATATTCAAGGAAATAGAAAAGAAATTAAATTATATACAAATTGTCCTTGATCCGTATAAATCTAATTCATTTATTTCAAAATTTAATAAATTAGAAAGAAATACCGAAATATCAGCACCTGATTTATTCGTTGATGCTTTCAGGCTGGTAATAAATTACAATAAAATTACAAAAGGCAACTTTGACCCAACAACTTTTTCAGTTCTATCACGTACCTCAAAAGTTAGCAAGGTTAAGCATCTATTGAATACCGATTTGTATGATAACTGTATATCCATATCAAATATACATGTCAAAATCTCAAATGTTTTTTCAAAAAAGAATTCATGTACGAAAATTTCCTTTGATTCAATTATTGATGGTATTGTGGTGGACAATATTAGATTCTTACTAGAAAAACAAAAAGTTTCTTCTTTCTATATAATCTTTGGTAATACATTTTATAGCAAAAATATTACCAATAATCCTAGTCTTTTTGACAAGGAAATTAGTGACCTAATTAAAAATAACGGTATTGATTTGAATAGTATAAATTCATATGCATTTCTCAATAATTTTAAAAAAAACAGAATAAAGACCTTCAATATTAATGGGAATAGAAAGGATTTTACTTATCAAGATAATATGTTTGTCATAGTTGCTACGAACTCGCCATACAACAATTCGATATTGGCAAATATTTTTAATCTTAATGAAAAAATAAATGCAGATGATTACTCTAGGTCAGTCTATGAAGATGATATAAAGAATAAAGAGTTTCCCATTTTCATAATATACAAAAATGATCTTGAATATAAAACTTTTTATAGTAACAAATTCGAAAAATACTTCTACGATTATCCACCTTTAACTGATACGGAAAGTGTTAAAAAAGATTAAGCCTCTTTTTTTTATGTTCGTTCCCTTTGACTTTTAAAATCCATAATATGATAGTCAAAAATAAGATGAATGGTGGAACGATCCACAATAAAAGGGTTACACCTTTTAATGGGGGTTTTGCCAGAATATTATCCCCGTATTGTTTAACGAAATATTTTAATATATCTTCTTTTGATTCACCATGACTAACTTTGTTTTTAATAACTTCTCTCATGGATATCGCAAGTTTTGAATTAGATTCAGCGACTGTTTGTCCTTGACATACTGGACACATCAATTCATTTGATATCTCGTAAACCACATTGCTACCAAATGATACAAAAGAAATTAATAATAATAAAAGAAAAATATTCGTGGTAAGAAAGAAATTATTCATTTTTGATATTATTGAGTCCTTTTTCTAAAATCTCTTCAGTTATTTTACCAACATATTTAAACAATACGGTATTGTTTTTCACAAAATAAGTTTCAGGAACACCGACTACTCCGAAATCTATTGGAATGGTCTTATTTTTGTCAAATAAAGTTTCAAATCTTGGATTATACTTAATTTTAAAATTACTTGCTTCTTCGAGATCGTCAAAAATATTAATTCCTATTATCCTAACATTTAATTTTTCTTTGTTTATTCTTTCTTGGAATTTGTTCAGTTCGTCAATTTCTTCTATGCATGGACCACACCATGAAGCCCAAAAATTAATTATAACTAGACCATTCAAATCTTCGAGGATATAAATTTCGTCATTCCCCAATCCATCGATTCTAATTAATTCGTATTGTAAATCAATAACTTTATTATCACTAATTAATTTTGGAGAGGCTATAGTGTTAGAATTATAAGAAATACCAACGATAAGAAAAAAGAAGAAAACGAAATAAGTGAATCTCATTTACTAGAATACTTGTGGTCCAACTCCCGCCATCTTTTCTAGTTTTGCCTTGTATTCATCGAGATCTATTTTGATTCTTGCAACTCCAGTTTCAATAGCTGCCTTGGCTACTGCATGTGATTCCCAAACTAAGACTCTAGGGTCAAACGGTGATGGCACTATATACTCTTTTCCATATACCAGCTCTTTTCTATTATGTTTAGCTGCTATTTCAGGACCAGCTCCTAACTTTGCCAATTTAGATAACGCTTGAGATGCTGCTACCTTCATCTCTTCATTTATATTGGTTGCAGCAACATCAAGGGCTCCTCTGAAAATAAAAGGAAATCCTAAAACGTTATTGACTTGATTTGGATAATCAGTTCTTCCAGTTGCCATGATTATATCTTGTCTTGCTTCGAAAGCTTCTTCGGGTCTTATCTCAGGGTCAGGATTTGCCATTGCAAAAATTATAGGATTATTTGCCATAGTCAAAACCATTTCTTTTGTAACGACATTTCCAATTGATAGTCCTATAAAGACATCAGCACCCTTTAAGATATCCCCCAAAATTCTACATTCAGTATCAACGGCAAACTCTTCTTTCTGTTTGTTCAGATTATCCCTTCCTTTGTAAATTACTCCTTTGCTATCACACATTAAGATATTATTTGCATTTGCTCCAAGTGAAACAAAAAAACGAGCACAGGAAATTGCAGATGCTCCCGCTCCATTTACAGCAATTTTAATATCCGGCATTTTTTTCTCAATTAATTCAACGGCATTTAAGAGACCTGCTCCAGATATTATGGCCGTACCATGTTGATCATCATGAAAAACTGGGATGTTCATTTTTTTTTTCAACTCGTCTTCTATTCTAAAACATTCTGGTGCTTTGATATCTTCCAAGTTGATACCACCAAAAGTAGGCTCCATCAATTCTATCGTTCTAATCATTTCATCGACATCGGTTGTTTTTAGTTCTATATCAAAAGCATCAACTTGAGCAAATCTTTTAAAAAGAACTGCTTTACCTTCCATTACGGGCTTGCTAGCTTCCGGACCTAAATTACCTAGACCCAAGATGGCAGTTCCATTTGAAATTACAGCAACCAAATTACCTTTGTTTGTATATTCGTAAACCTTTTCTACATCTTTATCTATTTCTTTGCATGGCTCAGCAACCCAAGGTGAATATGCCAACGAGAGTTGATCTTCAGTCTCGGCGGGCTTGGTTACCTGAATTTCAATCTTACCTTTAGGAATCCTAGAATGATATTGCAATGCTTCTTCACGTTTTTTAGAATCTTCGCTCATTTAATGCCCCCAATTATTGTAGGTTTTTCTATTATAACTAATATCGAATAATCTATCTAAAAAATATCAGTCTTAATAATACCTGTAAAGAATTACTAATAGTAGGGTTCTTAATTGAAAAGACTCATAGTTTTCTGTATATAAACATTGAGTAAGTATAGCTTGTTTAAATATACCAATACACCAAAAATGATAAGTATAGACGCCATTATGAAATTAAAGTATTTGGTAAAAATAGATGATTTATTTAAGGATGTAAGTATATTTTTGTACCCCAGAGATCCCAAAATAAATGGAATACCGAGGCCGAGAGAATAAAACAATAACATGATTGAAGAATGTTGATAGTTTTTTTCGATTGACGAATATGAAATAATAGAAGCTAGAATAGGGCCAATACAAGGAGTCCATGCGAGGCCAAAACAAATACCAAAAATAATGGGTTTAGAAATGCCATTTCTCGTAACCATTACCAGATGAAAACTTTTATATATCTTTGGGATTTTTATTATTTGTAAATTAAAAATTCCAAATAAAATTATCAAAATTCCAGCCGTTTTTATTAAAATTATTTTGTTTAGATTCAAAAACATTCCTATGGAAGTTGTTGTTAATGCCAAAAGTATAAAGACTAGAGAAAAAGAGGTAGTAAAAAGCAATGTGTTAAGCAATATTGGATCTAAAACAAACTTTTTTCTATTTGTATTATTCAAACCTAGAGTCGATAGATAAACAGGAAATAGTGGTAAAATGCAAGGAGAGAAAAAAGAGATAACCCCTGCAAAAAAAGACAGAAAATATTCATTTAGAAAATTCATTTCTTATGTTCCATAAATCTTTTTTAATTCAACTTGGTTAGTCGTACAGTTGAATTAAGACGCATCTTAATTATACAGATTATCCAACATTAGTTATAATGAATGGGTGTTGTTAGAATTCAACAAATCAAACACAGATTCAATGTCTGGAAATCTGTATGTTCCTCTATTTAGTGATTCTCTAAAAAATTTAATATCACTCCAAAAAATGTTGAATTTTAATATCTCAAAAAAACTCAATTCTTATAAATTTGAAGCAACAATAATGGAAAAATTATCTCTAGACTCAATTGAGGGTAGTAATCTATCAAATATTACCTTCATTGGACTTGGAGCAAAAAAAGACATCAATGAGGAAAGGGTATTTAAAGTTTTTTCTTGCATAACTTATGGCGAAACACAAAAAAAATATAGAATTAAAGAAAATACCATTTTATATCCTAATAATTTTGGTACCAACCTGGTATTTTCATCAATCAACGGTCTCAACAATGGCCATTATGTTTATGACAAATATAAAACCAAGAAGAGTAATATTTCAGATCTTTCTATTAATCTAATTGTCAAGAAAATAAGTGCCTCGACTTTAAAAAAATTAATTGATAAATCAAGTAAAATATTTGCCGGCGTTAATCTAACTAAGAATCTTGTAAACGAACAACCATTTGTTCTAACTCCTAGTGTGTTAGCTAATTTTGGAAAAAATATCTCTAGGCACCCTAATATAAGTTGTAGAGTATTCAACAAAAAAGAGATATTAAAAAGAAAGATGATGGCCATTTGGGACGTAGGTAAAGGTAGCACCAATGAACCTAGATTTGTTCATCTGAGATATAAATCTAAAAAAATATCTAAATCTGCTAACAAAATTGCAATAATTGGAAAAGGAGTAACCTACGATACTGGTGGGTTATCCTTGAAGCCAGCAGATTATATGCTAACCATGAAAATGGATATGGCAGGAGCTGGATGCGTATTGGGAGTTTTCGAAGCACTAGGCCAAATACAGCCAAAGAATATCGAAGTACACGGTCTTATCCCGTCAGTCGAAAATATGCCAGGACCAAATGCCTATAAACCTGATGATGTGGTTCAAGGATTAAGTAAGAAAACCATTGAAATTATTAATACCGATGCCGAAGGTAGGGTTATTCTCTCCGATGCAATCGAATATGCAAATAGATTGAAAGTTGACGAAATGGTTGACCTTGCTACCCTAACTGGTGCTTGCATGGTTGCCTTGGGTAATTATACGGCTGGCTTGTTCTCGAACAACAAAAGATTGACGAACAAATTACTTAATGCTTCAAAAAATGTTGGTGAGAAATTGTGGCAATTACCTCTTGATGATGAATTAAGGCAAGACATAGACAGTCAAATTGCTGATATAAAAAATGCAGCTTCGACAAGATATGGAGGCGCGATAACTGCTGCTATGTTTCTAGAATTTTTCGTAAAGGACATTCCATGGTCTCACATAGATATTGCTGGTCCTGCATATATTGACAAAAAAAGAGGTTGGATAGCCACTGGCTCAACCGGATATGGAGTTAGGACAATATTGAATTATCTTGGTATTTGAACAGTTGTTCGCCAATGTTGATATTTGTCATTGATTCCTTTTGTTATGTCCGAATATTCTTTTTGAATTAGTTTTGTAATTTTTCCTGGCTTTCCTTTGCCGATTATTCTATGGTCTACTTCTCTTACCGGTGTAATTTCCGCGGCAGTACCCGATAAAAAGACTTCATCAGAAATGTATAATTCGTCTCTGGTAAATTTCTGCTCTTTGATGCTTATATTGCGATCTTTACAAATATTAAATACGCAGTCCCTAGTTATGCCTTCAAGTATCGTAGAGGTGGGTGTGGTTTTTATTTCTCCATTTCTAACTATGTATATATTTTCGCCAGTTCCTTCAGATACGTATCCATTATCATCTAGCATTAGTGCTTCATCGTATCCAAGCCGAATTGCTTCTTGTTTGGCAAAAACAGAATTTATATAATTGCCTGATATTTTTGATTTTGTCATGAAGGAATTTACACTCATTCGCGAGAAAGAAGATATTTTTGCTCTAATGCCTTTCGATATACCATCATCACCAAGATAGGTTCCCCATTTGAAAGCTGCGATTATCACATTTATTTTGTTTGATTTAGGGTTTATTCCCATGGACCCTTCTCCCACGAAAGCAAGGGGTCTAATGTAGCAGTACTTTAGTTTGTTTTTTTTTAACAAATCTATCGTTGCTTTTTCTAATTCGTTTTGCTTGAAAGGCAATTTAAATGAAGCTACCTTAGCTGAATTGTAAAAACGATCGTAGTGTTCTTTGAGTCTAAAGATATAGGATTGTTTCTTGTTAGAATAGGCTCTAATGCCTTCAAATATACCAGTTCCATAATGGAGACCATGACTTAGAACATGAGCGGTAGCCTTTTCCCACAGAACAAATTTACCGTTGTACCAAATATATTTAGATTTTTTCATACCAAAAAATAATACATCATATTTTCTTACAATTAATATAATTGTCAAGTTGAGATAATTTCGCTTGTTATATGTTATTTTGTTCTAAATGAAAGAAAACATACTTTTTATCAACCACTCAATCAGAGATGGCGGGCCAGGAAGAAGTTTGTTGTATCTTCTAAAACATTTTGATTTCAAAAATTTCAATGTTCATGTTCTACTGCCTTCCAGAAACGTTTTCTCCGAAAACATAGAGAAAGAGGGCCTGCAAATAAATCAGATTTTCAACCATAATTTTCCAGAAAATTTAAAAAAACAAAATTTTAATATAAATAATAATAGAATAAACCTACTTCCGTTGGATATATTGATAAATATATTTAGATTAATTTATCTTTTGTTTTCCTTTAGAAGTACTCTAAAAAAAAATAAGATCGATGTAATTTACTGTAATGGAACTTTAGCGAAATTTTTTGGCGCTCTATTGGGAACTATATATTCAACAAAGGTAATTTGGCATGTAAGAAATATCCAACAAAATTTCATATTAAAATATCTAATCAATAAGTTTTCAGAGTATGATTGTGTCAAAAAAATAATTTGTGTATCAATCGCAACACAGAATCAGTTTAAATCAAACAATAAAACCGTCGTTATTAATAATGGAATTGACACCGAAGAATATAATTTATCTAGAGTTGAAAAATTATTAAGAAAAGAATATGCAATCCCTAGTGAAAAAATAATAATTGGAACTGCTGGAAGAGTAGTTCCAAGAAAAAATTTTGATCATTTTATAAATATCGGAATTGAAATATGCAAGAAATACAAGAAAGACTGTGTATTTGTTCTAGTAGGCGATACCCCATTTTATTTTAAGCAATCACTAATAGAGAATCTTAAATCAATGACTAAAAAAGCTAATTTAGAGTCAAAATTTATATTCACAGGATATAAAAATAAGGTAGAGTCCTATATCGCGGATTTTGATATATTTTTTATTCCCTCAATGTACGAGGACCCCTTTCCTCGCGTCGTAATCGAATCGATGGCTCTAAGCAAACCTATCATTGGATACAGAATAGGTGGCATTGGGGAAACCATAGATGATGGCATCAACGGATATTCCTTTAATTTAAAGGATAACAATCTAATTGAAAAAATTATTGAACTTATAGAAGATAAAGAACTCAGACTTAAGATGTCATTTGAATCAAGAAAAAAATCAGTTAATCAATATGATTCCAGGGTGATAGCTAGCAAAATAATTTCAGAAATTAAGTCACTCAGATCGTGAAGTTTTGTAGCTTATTTTGAGGCTTATTCCGACCAAGTTGAATTCTTTTCTTATTGATCTTTCGATAAATTTTCTGTAAGCTTTGGAAATTTTTTTTGCAAAATTAACAAATAAAACAAAGGAAATAAATTTAGAATTTATTTGAGTGGCATAGTAAAGCTTTAGTCTTCTTCCTTTATCAATTGGTGCTGGGGATTTGTCGATAAGAACTTGTAGAAACTTATTCAATTTATTCGTATTAACTTTTATTTTCAAGCCTTTGTATATTTCATCAATTAATTTGTAAATTGTATCTACATTTTTAGATTTCAAAGCTGAGATAAGAACCGTCTGAGCATAATTGATTTCAGGTAAACTTCCAAGAATTCTCTCACTTATGTTTTTTTCATCTCTAATATTATTTGGTATCAAATCAGATTTATTTATTGCTAGGATAATTCCTTTATTGTTTTTCTTTATCAATGATGATATTTTTGAATCTTGATTAGTGGGGCCATATTGAGAATCAATTATTAGAATCACAATATCAGACTTCTCTATCGTATCAACTGCCCTGTTTGTAGAGTAGTACTCCATATCGTCGCTTATTTTAGATTTTCTTCTCAGTCCTGCAGTATCGATAAACAAATAATCCTTATTCCATCTATTAATTTTTAGATTGACACTATCTCTAGTCGTACCTGGAATCTTACTTACAATCGAGATCGTTTCTTTCGCAAGAGAATTAATCAGAGTTGATTTACCAGCATTTGGTTTTCCAACAATTGCGATTTTTGGTATTGCATTATTCCTCTCTACAAGATTTGCCGGTAGATTGCTAAAATTATTATTAATATATTCTCTTATGGTTCGCACATTTCTGTTATGTTCAGCTGCAACTTGTATGAATTTTTTAATACCAAGTTTGTAAAATTCCGAGATATTTTCACCAGCCTCCTTGGTATCAATTTTGTTGATGACTGCTACATATTTTTTCTTTTTCTCTCTGATTATTTTTAATATTTCTCTGTCTTCATTATAAAATCCGCTTTTACCATCAAGAAGAAATATTATAAAATCTGATTTTTTTATTGTTTCTAATATTTTTTCTTTTATAAGGGTAGGGTAATGATCCTTCTCGTTGTCGAACCCTCCAGAATCAACTAGATAAAAGGTCTTATCTCCAACAACTAAATCCTCTTTGATTATATCTCTTGTACTACCAGGATGGCTAAAAACAATGGATTTTCTTCTGCCTAATAAACGATTAAATAAAGTAGATTTTCCAACATTTGGTCTACCAACGATTGATATTAGTGGTATCATCAACTCAATGCCTCTGTATTTTTACGATTCTAATTTCTATACTAAAAAGTTAAATAAATCAATTTTTAAGAACATCCTTCTCAAAACAATGAAGTATTTACGAATTGATAAAAAAACAATCCAAATATCCTTCGTATCTGACTATATGATGAAAAAAATTAACTACCAATATAGAAATATTAATAAATCCACAGATGTTTTATCTTTTAGATACAATGAGTCCAATTTTAAATTAATTGGAGAAATCTTGATTTCAATAAAGCAGGTGGAAAAAAATTGCAAAAAAAATAGGAATTCATTACTTAGGGAGACAACAATTATGTGCATTCACGGAATTTTGCATTTACTAGGATACAATCATCAAACTGAAGTAGATAAAAAAATTATGTTTAATCTACAAGAAAAGATTTATAAAAAATATTTTTAATTATTTTTTTCTTCACTTTTTGTAATCGAATCATAATGATCGAACTCTTCAATATCAGGGAGATCCATTAAAACATCTAGGCTGAATACTGCCAAGAACTCATTGGTCGTTGAATAAAGGTATGGTTTTCCGGGAACTTCTTTCTCTCCTGTAATTTTTATTAACTCCTTTTCAAGTAAGACGTTCATTACACCGATTGAATCAACACCTCTTATTTTATCAATTTCAATCTTTGTAGTCGGTTGCTTCTTAGCAACGATTCCTAGAACTTCTAAGGCTGCTCTACTTAATTTAAAAGGTTTTTTATTGATAAATTGTGTTAACAAATCTTTGTATGATTCTTCAGTTCTAAATTGATATCCACCGCTTACTTTGTGAATCTTTATTGATAATTTCATTTTTTCCCACTCATCAATTAATTCATTGATAAGTGGTTCACATTTATCAATTTTTATTGTTAAAAAAGTTGCTATTTCTTTCATGGTTATAGGAGTTTCCGATATGAAGATTAAAGCCTCGATTTTTCTTTTTAAATTATGCATTTTACGCCTCTCTGATAAAAAATTCCAAATCTCCTATATCTTTTCCTGTAAAATCAATCATTGAATCATTAATCATCTCCAATATGATTAAAAACGATACGATTATGTTGTCTTTGGATAAATTCTCTACAAATATTTCCGTAAACTTAAGCTTCTTTTTTATTTGAAATAAATTTTCTATTTCCTTTCTCCTTTGAACCTGATCAATAACTTCTTGCTCAAATTCTATATCCGGTATTTCACTATATCTTTGTAATTTTAATAAATTTTTAACAACGGTAACAAGCTTCCAGATATCAGTCGTTTCAAGCTCCCATATGGTTTCTGTTCTTAGAGAATTATCAAACGATTTTTTAAATGTATCCCTACCTAATATAGTTCTTTGATTTAAATTTTCAGAAAGAGCCCTATATTTTTTGTATTCCTTTAACATTTCAATAAGATTAAGGTCAGATTCGTCTTCTATTGATTCTTCTTTCTCTTCTTCAGGTAATAATGATCTAGACTTAATTCTTCCTAATTCCGCAGCAATGACCATGTAGTCACCTATATTATCAAAATCAAATTCTTTTAATAATTCCACATATTCTAAATATTGTTCTGTTATTTTAGCAAGTGAAAGTTCGTATATGTCTAAATCGTTTTCTCTTATTAACGTTAACAAAAGATCAAGCGGGCCTTCAAATATATCAAGTCTGACTTTATCGAAAGGCTCTACTCTTGATTCACTATATTCCATGATTCACCAAATAGGATTTTGTATTAATAGTAGAAAAATGAATTTTACTGGAGCGATAAAAATATCAGAGTGCCCCCAAGCTATATAAAATATTAATATTATAAAAATAAATACAAACCTACTTGAGTATCTAGAATAAGAATCCGCGAGTTTGTCAGGCAGAAGACTATAAATTATATTTCCCCCATCCAGAGGGGGGATGGGCAACAAGTTAAAAACTCCTAGGACAACATTCAAGAAAACCATAATTACAATAAATTGTGATAAAAGACTCGGACCCATTGATGTTCCATAGTCATTTGATAAACCAAATAAATTAAAAAGTAAAGAAAAAAATAATGCGATAATGAAATTCGATATAGGGCCAGCAAGAGCAACAATATAGAGGCTCTTTCTCCCCCTTGATAGATTCTGAACCATTATTGGCACTGGTTTTGCCCATCCAAAACCTATGGATAACAACATCAGAGTTCCTATTAAATCTAGATGTTTAAGCGGGTTAAGCGTAAGTCTTCCTTGCCTTTTTGCTGTTCTATCTCCTAACATGAGAGCCGCTAAACCGTGACTATATTCATGGACACTTAATGAAAATAAGATGATAGGGAGAACAAGTAATAATTGTTCAAAGGTCAATCTGAATATCAAATCTAATCCTCAGCTCCTGAAAATGGTCCATATTTTTTTAATATATCTTTCTTCTCTTTGAAATTTCCTATATATCTTCCAGTTGTCAAAACTGATGAATGGCCTAAATGATTTCGTATGCTAATGATATCGATTCCAGATTCATGCAAATGCGTACCAATTGAATGCCTAAACATATGGGCACTAATCATCTTGTATTTGACTTTTCCACCCTTATGTAAGTTGACCCCGGAATATTTGCATATACGTTTAATTTTTTTATCTATTGCTTGTCTAGTAAGATTTTTGAGCGATTTATTTTTATTCCTTCCATAGGGACTAACAAATACATAATCGGATATCTTATCTTTCAATATCAAGAGTCTTTCGTTCTCGATATAGTCAATTAAATTATGGTAAACTGGAACAGGCTGTTCTCTTAATTTGCCTCCTTTTCCATAAATTATCATATAGGGATTTGAATTATTTAATTTTAAATCATTTATTTTTATACCAATAAGCTCCGAGACTCTAAGCCCACAGTAATAAAGAATCTCGATAATAACTTTATCCATTTTGTTGAAGGGATAAGGAGATTTTTCTTTTCCTTCTCCATTCTTAGTCCACCAAATCTCGTTATTTTTTATAAATTCTGGCGATCTAACATAATTCAAAATTGTGCTCATCTCATCTTGAGTAAGAGTTTGAGATTTGGTTTGATTTTTAGATCTTCTTTTGGGAATTGGAGAAGTATCGATGATGTTTTTATAAATTAAGTATTTAAAAAAACTTGATAACGATGCGATTATTCTCGACTTAGAATTTTCTGACCTTTTTCCACTAATTTTTTTTGTAATTTTGTTGGATTTATTTTTCCATGTTCTTTCATATTTATTAAAAAGATCAGTAGTATAAAAATCTTCAATTACATTTTCTGTTACTTTTTTAAAAGAAGTAATATTTTTTTTCTTTAAAAACGAAAGAAAAAGAATTAAGTCATTAGAATAAGAAATTGATGTGTTTCTGGTAATACTCGATTGTGTTAGCTGCTTATGTCTTATAAAATCATCTATTATGCTTTCCGTAGACATACTTAGGTTCCGCTTTCCCACGAATTAAGATACTTCGTTTGTTCAGAGGTTAATTTGTCAATTTTGACATTCATCGATTTAAGTTTTATCCGGGCAACTTTATTGTCAATACTTAATGGGACATCATAGACTTCGTTTTTCAATTTCTTGTGATTTTTGACGATATATTCGCTACAAAGTGCCTGATTAGAGAAACTCATGTCCATAACACTAGACGGATGCCCTTCTGCTGCAGATAAATTAACGAGTCTTCCGTCAGATAATAAATAAACTTTTTTCTTTCCAACAGTAAATTCTTCGATATCTGTTCTTAATTTCCTTTTTTTGGAAGACATTTTTTTGAGTGCTTTGATATTAATTTCCACATTGAAATGGCCAGCATTTGATATTATTACGCCATCTTTTAATGTTTTAAAATGGTGTTTGTCAATAACATTAATATTCCCTGTTACAGAGCATATAAAGTCACCTTTCTTAAAAGCTTCGCTGCCAGTCATAACTTGAAAACCATCCATTTTGGCCTCTAAAGCCTTAGTAGAATCGATTTCGGTAACAATAACATTGGCACCAAGACCATTTGCCCTCATTGCCAAACCTTTGCCGCACCATCCATAGCCACAAACAACAAAAGTTTTACCAGCTAAAAGTCTGTTTGTAGCTCTCATTATACCATCTAGAACACTTTGTCCCGTACCATATCTATTGTCGAAAAGATGTTTCGTAAATGCATTGTTTACAGCAATGATTGGATATTTAAGAACTTGGTTTTTTGACATACTTTGCAAACGAATTACACCTGTTGTTGTTTCTTCTGTGCCTCCAATAATTTCCTTCAGATACTTTCTTCTTGTTTTATGTAGTAGAGTAACAAGATCACACCCATCATCCATTGTCATATTCGGTTTTATAGCTAAAGAATTTACGATATGCTTGTAGTAACCCCTATCGTTAATTCCTTTGATTGCAAAGGTCGTTATTCCATGATCTTTAACAAGATGAGCAGCAACATCATCTTGCGTACTAAGAGGATTTGATGCACAACATGCTACTTTCGCACCAGCATTTTTAAGAGTAATCAGAAGATTTGCTGTTTCGGTTGTAATATGAAGGCATGCCGCTAAATTAATATTTTTTAAAGGTTTATTTCTAGATAAAACTGAATTAACTTCTTGTAATACAGGCATATCTCGGTAGGCCCACTCAACTCTATCTCGTCCCTTTGTATTTAGTAGCAAGTTTTTAACGTCAGATTTCATAATTTCTCCTATAAAGATTTTATTTCTTTTTTGGTATCTATCTTTTCCCAGTTAAAACCTTTTTCATCTCTACCAAAATGACCATATGAAGCAGTATTTTGATAAATTGGATTCAATAAATCCAAAGTTTTAATTATCCCTTTTGGCGTACAATCAAATATTTTCATCACTCTATCGGAAAGTTTATTCAATATCTTGGCATCTATATCAGGTGTACTTTTAATGTTGAAAGATATAGGATCGGCTTTTCCTATCGCATAGGCAAGTTGAATTTCACAATTTGGAAGAAGACCCGAGGCAACGATATTCTTTGCAATATACCTAGCCATATAAGAACCGCTCCTGTCAACTTTTGAAGGATCTTTCCCAGAGAATGCTCCGCCGCCGTGCTTAGCCCATCCACCATACGTGTCTACGATTATCTTTCTACCTGTAAGTCCAGTATCACCTTGAGGCCCGCCCACGACGAATCTTCCGGTAGGATTTATAAGGAATTTGGTTTTATCATTAATTAATTGTCTAGGAATTTCTTTTTTTATTATTTCTTCGATTATCGATTCTTTAAGAACAGAATCTTCAACATCCGGACTATGCTGGGTTGATATTAAAACAGTATCAACATGAGTAGCTTGATTATCTACATATTGAATTGATACTTGCGATTTGCCATCTGGCCTCAGAAAAGGAAGTTCGTTTGATTTTCTTTTTTCTGCCAATTTTTTTGTAAGTTTATGGGCAAGCAGTATAGGGTAGGGCATAAAATTTTTATTCTCATTAGTTGCATAGCCGAACATGATTCCTTGATCACCTGCACCAATGATATCTGAGCCTTTTTTATCAACCCCTCTTGATATATCTGGGGATTGTTCTTCTATGTAAAGATCAATTTGACAATTGTTTGCATCAAATCCTACAGATTTATCATTGTATCCAATTGATAGAAGGGTATTTTTTATGATTTTTTCAAAATCAACTGTCACCTTAGATGTAATTTCAGCAGATAAAACAATCTTATTTCTTGTGATAAGAGTTTCACAGGCAACTCTGCAATTCGGATCATCTTTTATAATTGCGTCTAAAACGGCATCAGATATCTGATCTGCAATTTTGTCAGGATGTCCTTCAGTAACAGATTCGGAGGTAAATATAAAACCATCCATTGGCATCGCCTTTATGATACTACAATATCCCCTAAAAAAAAGAGTTTCTAATTGTTGTTTCTTGGTCATGTTATAATCAAAATCTATGAAAAATTTTCTAGAAGCCTCTCTCATAGCTGCTGATTTTTGGAATCTCGAAAGAGAATTCAGTAAATTAAAAAAAACTAAAGTTAGATGGATACACTATGATATTATGGACGGTCACTATGTACCCAATATAACCATTGGATCATGCGAGCTCGATTCACTAGTTAAAAAAATCTCAATACCGTTAGATCTCCATTTTATGGTTTCAAATCCAGATTACATAGTCCCCCATTTTATTAAAAGATATTCAAAAAAAAGGATTGCTAATATAACTGTTCATTTGGAATCAACAAAAAACATCAAAAAACTATCTAATTTAGTTAGAAAAAATAAAATAGGGTTTGGCCTAGCAATTAATCCTTCTACTCCAATTAATCGATTAATCAGAGAATTTAAATATATCGACTTAGCACTAGTAATGACTGTTAGGCCTGGATTGGCTGGACAAAAAATTATTCCATCATCTTTTAAAAAGATAGCACAATTGAGAAAATATTTAGACAATAAAAAAATTGATATACCTATTCAGGTCGATGGTGGAATAAAGATGAATAATGTATCGGAGCTAATTAAATCTGGTGCTAATATAATTGTTTCAGGTACAGGAATTTTTGGAACAAAAGATTATAGAAAAACAACCGACAAAATGTTAAAAATTATAAAATGAATTTATATAAACATGAAAGGATAAGTAGTAATGAGCATTGATGAACAAGAATTTTTATCTGGTTTGGTTTTTTATGAAAACTCCGATTTTTCTAAAGTGAGAAACAAAAAAGGTTTTTGCTGTCCAGTTTGTGATAATACCGGTGTTATTTACTCCAAAAAGGGCGTATCTTTTTGCACAAGAAGACAAGGCATCAATACGTACAACTCATCTTCTATCCCGGCAAGATTTTCAAAATGTAGAAATACCAGACTTGATAATGGGAATTGGCAAATTAGAGAAAGATCAATTCAAGACGCTTTGGAGTATGGTGTTAAGTATTTAAAAGAATACCCGAATATTCTTCCTCCTTTTTTCGTAGGCTCACCGGGTCTTGGGAAAACACACCTTTCCGTGTCAATCATAAGCGAGCTAATTTTTGCACAAAATAAAAAATGTCTTTTTAAAGAGTTCAGAGAGTTGCTAGCAGACATAAAAGATATATATGTAAAAAACGAATCAGAAAAAGAATACGTCGACGATCTTTGCCGGTACGACGTATTGGTTATAGATGATCTTGGTGCAACAAGGATGAGCGAATGGGAAACAAGTGTCCTTGATAGTCTCATTGCTAAGAGATACAACTCCAAAAGACATACGATTTTTAATTCTAATCTAACTTTTCTTAATAGCAAAAAGCACAAACAATCGGATTCGGGGAAAATATTAGATTATAAAATTGGTGAGAGGAATATCTCTAGAATATTCGAAATGTGCAAGGTACTCGAGCTGAGTGGTAGTGATTTTAGAAGGAAATCTAAATCTTAAAAAGTAAGTACAGTGTAACCATTATCAACTAATTTTTTAAAGCTGGGGTGTCCGTTATACTCATCCAGCAGGTTTATGGCGTTAACGGTAACTACGTCTGTAACTTTAAAAGCACCAGCACAATAACCACAAACTCCAGCAATTTTATCTTTTACAGAATCAAATAGGTCATTATATTTACCGTCTTTTTCGTTAAATTTACCTATCCATTTGGTTCCTGCACCATCAAAAATTATTTGGACTTCGTCACCAGCTTCTTTAAATTCCTTTGCCGTCATTAAAGCATTAACCGCTCTTCCAAAATCTCCTTTTGTTTCGATATCTGCAAATATAACAATTGCGACTTTCGACATAATCAACCTCCATAGTATTTCCAAATCTCTGAGTCATACACAGAGAAGATTTTACTACTTTATTATGAAGTATTATAGCTATTTTTTAAAATTTTTTTAATTGTACATATTTAGAAAGTAAATGTCCTATTAAATAATTCGACCCGGTAATAACAAGTGACCTTTTGTAATTAATTATTTTTGGAATATCTTCATAGTGGATAAATTTTATATTTTTATCATCAAATTCTTGAACCAACTTATTCGCATCAAATGATCTAGCATGAGGGACATTTACTACGTATATCTTATTTGAGATTTCTTTAATAATATTGATACATTCCCTGGGTCTTTTGTCCTTCAGCATTCCAATCAAAAAATTAATTTTTCTTCCTTTAAGAAATATCTTTAAGTTTTTCACAAGATTTGATATAGCATGTACATTGTGTGCGGTATCAATTATTTTTATTGGATTTCGTTCTATTAGTTGAAGTCTTCCTGGCAAACTAATTCTACTTAAAGCTTTTTTTATATTTTTTATTTTTATACGAAACCCAAATTCTTTATTAATGATTTCTGACGCCTTTATACTTAAAGCAAGATTGCTCATTTGATGTTCTCCTAAAAGATTAGTTTTAAATTCTATCGTTACGCTGTCGGATTTGTAATAATATTTGGAATTTGATTCCTCCATAAAGAAATCTTTATCTCTTATTAGTACCTTAGCTCTTTTTCTCTTTGAATCTTTTAACAAAATATTTAGTCCTTTTTTTTCCGCAGATGTTATGAGATATCCATTTTTTCTTATAATTCCAGCCTTTTCTTTCGCTATAAGTTCAATTGTATGTCCAAGATAATTCATATGATCTTTTCCTATATTTGTTATAAGTGCCATTTTGGAATTCACGATATTTGTGGCATCAAATCTACCACCAAGTCCTACTTCAAAGATATTAATATCATTCTTTTCTTTGTAAAAATATAAGATTGCGGCTGCTGTTATAAGCTCAAAATAACTCAATTGGATTTTATTTTTATCACACTTTTGAATGATTTTATCTAAAATTAAATCTAAATTTCTATTAGTTATATTTTTATTATTGATTTTTAATCTCTCGTTGATACGAACAAGATGAGGGGAGGTATAAAGACCAGTACGGTAACCAGATATTGTGAGTATATTACTCAGAGATTGCGCAACAGCTCCTTTGCCATTAGTTCCTGATATGAGTATGCAGTTTTTAAGTCGTAGGTGAGGATTAGAAAAAAAAGATAGAACTTTTTTTATTTTATAAAGTCCAGGTTTTTTACTGTTTCCCAGATTTGTTAGAAAATTGATATTCTTATACATTTAACCAGGGGGCCAGGTAAGTTTTCGGCCAGCCAGCATATGTAGATGAACATGAAGCACGGATTGACCTGCATCTTGTCCATTGTTCATAACAAGCCTATACCCGTTAGTGATATTTAGTTTTTTTGCAATTTTACTTGCAACGCTAAATAAATGGCCTACCAAATTATCGTCCTCATCCGTGATATTTTGAGGCATATCGATTAGTTTTTTAGGGATTATCAAAATATGAATAGGTGCTTGAGGATTTACATCTTTAAAGGCAATTGAGATATCATCTTCATATACTATTTCGGCTGGAATTTCTTTGTTTATAATCTTTCCAAAAATTGTATCATTCATCTCATATCTCTATCGTCACAAATGCCACAGCATAAGTATCCGTATGACTAATGCTTAGATGTAATTTTTCCAATTTATTATTTTTTAAACATGCGATAGGTTGACCAGATTCGCCTTTTAAGATCTTTATATCCTTAAAAGAAATGAATGACCCAATTCCAGTTCCATAGGCCTTTGAAATAGCTTCTTTCGCGGCAAATTTACCAGATAGAGACTGTATCGTTTTCTTTTGTGAACTTGCCTCTGGGATTTCATCATCATTGAATATTCTATTTAAGAGTCTAGAGCCCCATTTGGCATAGAGTTTTCCAAATCTATCAATGTCTAAAATGTCTACTCCTACTCCTTTTATCATTACCTTTCTATTATATCCTGAATTCTCTTAATCGATTTTTTCAGTCCAAAAAATATGGAATCCCCAATAATGCTATGTCCAATATTGTATTCCATTATTTGAGAAATTGAAGTTAATATTCTTAAATTACCCGTATCGAGACCATGCCCTGCTGCAACATGCAAGCCTTTTTCATGTGCATACTCTGCGGCTATCTTTAATTTATCAAACTCTTTTTTGAATAATTTATATTGATGAGGTTCTAATCTAGCGTATTGTCCGGTATTAAGCTCAATACCATCGATAGTTCTGGGACCTAAATTTATCGAAGCATCTATCTGCGTTTTTATAGCGTCGATAAACAACATAACTTTTATTGATGGGTGTAAATTTTTCAATCTCAATTTTAAAATTCTTGAGTTCTTTTTAATATTTAATCCACCTTCTGTAGTAAGTTCCTTTCTTTTTTCAGGTACTAGAGTTATCACATTGGGTTTGATCTTATTTGCTATATCAAACATTTCTTTTGTTGGAGCCATTTCTAAATTAAGGTGAAATTTTTTTAATTGTGGGTTTTTTTTAAATCTTACTAAATCTTCGTCTTGGATATGTCTGCGGTCTTCTCTTAAATGCATAACTACGCCATTTACACCTGATTCTTTAACAATCTTTGCAGCTTCAATTGGATCAGGAGCAAATCCCATCCTTGATTGTCTTAAGGTGGCAACATGATCGATATTTATATTAAGTTTTATCATAATTTAACTCATTGACTATTGCTTCAAATTTATTTATTTCATGATATATAACATCAAGTTTATGATATTGTACCAAAATTCTTATCTTATGTTCAGTGCCAGAATACCTGATATTTAGAAATGCTTTTGATTTATATTGTTTTCTAAAATTTTTGATAAAGCTACGGATTTGGGGAATAGTAGAGAGCGATTTCTTTTCTTTAATATCAAAACTTTTAAGAATGGCTGGATTTAGTTTCATTTTGGATATTATGTCAAAATTAAGCTTATTCTCGCTCAGCACTTTTAGGATAAGGATTAAATTGAGATTCGCATCAGAGGTATTTAGGTAGTCTCGCAATATATAATGCCCTGAGTTTTCACCACCAAAGAGAGAGGAATTTTCTTTCATTTTAGAGTATACATTTTTATCTCCTACATCCGTTTTAACTACAGATATACCTTTCTTCCTCAAATTAGTATCCAAAATATTATTAGTCATAACAGTGGTAACTAATTTACTTCCTTTTTTGAGGATATTGCCAGCTATAAAATTTAGTATCTTGTCTCCCTCTACATATGTTCCATTTCTATCGACGAAGATTATTCTGTCAGCATCTCCATCAATAGCTACACCAAAATCAAATCTATTTCTCGTTACGTAATTACTAATTTTCTTATAATTTTCAACTCCACAGTTTCTATTGATATTGAATCCATCTGGTAATACAGAAATAGCTTTAAAATCAATTTTGAGTTTTGACAAAATAACTGGAGTAGCCCTAAAAGAAGCTCCGTTTGAAAGATCAATTGCTAATTTAAATTTTTTTAATTTGCAACCTTCGAATTTTTCAACTATTTCATCCGTGTATTCTTTTAAAGAGTTCTCGTAATAAATATTCTTGATTTTTAAGTTTCTTTCTTTGATGCCTTTTTTTAAAATATCGATTATGACTTTCTCATCATCTTTCGTAATCTTTTCTCCGTTTTGGTTTAAGAACTTTATACCATTATATTGATAATCATTATGTGAAGCTGTGATCATCATACCGCCAGAATAAGGATATTTAGTCGTAAATATAGATAATGACGATGTAGGAAGGACTCCTAGTCTTATAGCGGTTAAGCCAGCCAAATTAACACCTTTTATTAAATTCTTCTCAATGTAATTTGAAGATTTTCTGGTATCTTTCGAAAAAAAAATATTTGATGTCAAAACGTCTTTTTTTTTAAGAAAAATTCCGTATGCATAACCGATTTTTATAAGTGTCTTTGCTGTTAGAGGTTCTTTGTAAGGAAATGCTCTTATTCCGTCCGTACCAAACATTTAATTAAGCTTTCTCCACATCATAATCATCTCTTTAGTTTCTTTTATATTGTGAGTCCTGATTAATTTTGCACCATTCTGAATACAAACATATGCTGCAATTACTGATCCAGTGACTCTTTTCCTAGGATTTTTTATTTTTAATATAGTGCCAATAAATGATTTATTGGAAACCCCATACATGAGAGGCATCTTCAACGAATCAAAATCTTTAATATTTTTAATTAAATCAATATTGTGAGCGGTTTCTTTTCCAAATCCAATTCCCGGATCAAGAATAATTGATTTTTTATCTACACCTAGATCTCTACATATTTTGATTTTTGATTTAAAAAACAAACTAATCTCTTTAGTGAGATTTTTATAATTACATTTCATTTGCATATCGTCTGGCAAACTAGGGGTATGGTTTATAATTACAGCCGCATTGTGTTTGGCAACTATTTTCGGAATATTTTTATCATATAAAAAACCAGTCGCATCGTTTATCACCTCGGCACCCTCTTTGAGGCATATATCGGCAATTTTACTTTTCATGGTATCAATTGAGATTGGAATATTAAAATTTTTCTTAATTTTCTTTAATGCTGGCAATAATCTTTTTCTTTCGTCATCTAGTGAAATTCTTTTCGAATAAGGTCGTGTCGATTCTCCGCCAATATCAATAATATCAGCACCTTCCTCAATCATCTTGTCCACCCTTTTTAAAATTTGATTTTGTGTTTCATACTTCCCACCATCATAAAAAGAATCTGGGGTTATATTTAGAACCCCAACTATCAATGGAAACTCATCAAAAAGGAATGTTTTAGATTTAATTTTAAAAAGCATCTAGAATTTTATTTGTCTATTTTTCTAAAAGCTGTTGTAGGATCAGGTTTGAACCCAGTCCATTCAGAAGAGCTACCAGTAGATTCTTTTGGCAAATTCTTTTGTAATAGACTATCTAAATCTTTAGAATCAACAACTTCTTTGCTTAAGAGTAAATTGGCCAAATTATGAAGAACTTCTTCGTTCTCTTTTAGTAGGTTAACTGCCTTATTGTGAGCATTAACAATAATTTCTTTAATTTCGGAATCAACTTCAAAACTAGTAGTTTCACTATAGTCTTTCCCAGATGCCATTTCCTTTCCTAAGAATATGGCGCCTTCTTTCTGCGCAAGACTAACAGGACCAACTTTCTCAGACATCCCCCATTCGGTAACCATTTTTCTAGCCATTTCAGTTGCTCTTTCTAAATCGTTTCCCGCGCCAGTCGTTCTTTCGTCAAATATAATTTCTTCCGCAGCTCTTCCACCCAATAAAACCATTATAGATTTATGTAGGTAATCGCTTGAAAGCATATATCTATCTTCAATAGGCAATTGCTGTGTTGTGCCCAAAGCCATACCTCTTGGAATAATACTTACTTTATGAACTGGATCCGTCCCTGGAGTAAGTTTGGCAACAAGTGCATGTCCAGCTTCATGATAAGCAGTAATTTTTCTCTCATGCTCACTTATCACCATACTCTTTCTTTCAACTCCCATAAGTAGTTTATCCTTAGCATATTCAATATCAGACATGGATATTGTAGTCTTATCAGTTCTTGCGGCTCTTAAAGCAGCCTCGTTAATTAAATTCTCAATGTCAGCACCGGTAAGGCCTGGCGTTGATCTAGCAACGATATCCAATCCTACATCTTTGTGCAATGGAACGTTTTTTGTGTGGACTTTCAGAATTGCTTCTCTTCCTTTAACATCAGGTCTAGGGACTACGATTTGTCTATCAAATCTTCCAGGTCTTAGTAATGCGGGGTCTAGAACATCAGGTCTGTTTGTTGCAGCCATCACGATAATACCGGTTTTTGTCTCAAAACCATCCATTTCCACAAGTAATTGGTTAAGAGTTTGTTCTCTTTCATCATGGCCTCCACCGAGACCAGCACCTCTATGCCTTCCAACCGCATCTAATTCATCAACAAAGATGATACACGGAGATTTTTTTTTAGCTTGAGCAAACAAATCTCTTACTCTTGAAGCTCCAACTCCAACGAACATCTCAACAAAATCGCTTCCACTTATAATAAAGAAAGGAACACCAGCCTCACCGGCAATAGCTCTTCCAAGTAAAGTTTTTCCTGTGCCTGGAGCTCCAACTAGTAGGATTCCTTTTGGTATTCTACCCCCGAGGTTTGTAAATTTTTTTGGATTCTTCAAGAACCCGACTATTTCTTGAACCTCTTCTTTTGATTCATCGATTCCAGCAACATCGGCAAATGTTTTTTTGTTATCTTCGTCAGAAAGCATTCTCGCTTTACTTTTTCCGAAACTCATTGCACCTTTGCCACCCATTTGTAATTGTCGTAAGAAAAAGACCATTAGAAGTATTAGAATTATCATCGGTGCCCAGTTCATTAAAAATGCACCAAGCCCGCTCGCTTTATCCGAAACGAAATTGAAGGATACTTTTTTAGCAGATAATGTCTTTAACAAATCGTCACCTACTGGTCCATAGGTTTTGAAATACTCAGGTTTACCGTCAGCAGATTGAACTAAATACTGCCCGCTTATTTCATTGCCCCTGATTTCAATTTCAAGAATCTGTCCCGATTCGATAATTCCAAGAAACTGGCTATATTGGATATCAGAATACTCTTTCTTTCCCTCTGATAAGAGTTGGTACGCACCCATTAAAGAAGCAAAAATGACAAACCAAACAAATAGATTTCTAACAAATTGGTTGTTCATAATTACAATATAACCAATAAATTTAACTAAAGATACCAGTACTTAGATATCTTTCTCCAGTATCGCAGAGAATGGTTACAATCTTTTTACCAGGATTCATTTTTTTAGAAAGTTGAACCGATGCAAGGACATTTGCACCAGCAGATATTCCAAAAAGAAGACCAAAGTTTGTTGCAAGTTTTTTGGTCATTTTAATTGCGTCTTGTCCCTTTATCCTCATGACTTCATCATATGAGGTTCTATCCAAGGTTCTTGGCACAAAACCTGCTCCAATTCCCTGAATTAGATGGGTAGCTGATTCACCAGAACTAAGAGTAGGGCACTCATCGGGTTCAACGGCCACGATTTTTATTCCAGGAATATTTGATTTTAAGACTGCACCAACTCCAGAAATTGTACCGCCAGTTCCAACACCCGCAACAAAAGCATCGATATCTGAATTCATTTGATTTAATATCTCTACCGCTGTTGTTTTCCTATGCATATCCGGATTATTTTTATTCTCAAACTGTTTTGGGGAAAATGAATCATCAATTGAGTCAAGTAATTCGTTACATTTGTCAACCGAGCCTTGCATTTGTTCTTCTTTTGGAGTCAAAATCACTTCCGCTCCGTACGCCACGAGCATCACTTTTCTCTCTTCACTCATATCTTCAGGCATTGTAAGAATTAACTTGTATCCCTTAGTCGCACATATTAAAGCTAATCCAATTCCAGTATTTCCACTTGTCGGTTCGATAATTGTAGTTGTTTTTGGATTGATTAGTCCTTCTTCTTCGGCTTTATTAATCATATTAAGACATATTCTATCTTTTATGCTCCCACCTGGATTTAAACTTTCAAATTTTCCATATATTTCTACTTTTTGATTTTTATAAAGATTCTCAAGTTTGATAAGAGGAGTATCCCCAATGGTTTCTAAAATATCATTAAAAACTTTCATTATTTAAATTGCTTATTTAAAACTAATCTAATAACTTTGTTAAAAATGTCTTCTTCATACTTGAGTAGCTCTAAAAGATGTGGGTATACGCCCTGCCATGATATATCTTTTTTCATCGTTTCGTTTTTTACTTTTAATATTAGACCTTTTAATACTTGATCGTCGGTATTTTTCAATATTTCTTTAAAACTCATCATCTAAATGTACACCAGGGATGGTTAAAATAAAGACTTTATAAGTCCTCCGTCTACATGAATTGAATTGCCCGTTATATAACTCGACATCTCAGAACATAAGAATGTAACGATAGAAGCAAATTCTTGTGGATTTCCAAGTCTTTTGATTGGTAGATCCTCAGTCATAATTTTTAAGATTTCTTCTTTGTTCGAATTTGTATCTTCAGCTCTTTTTGTCGCAAGTTCGATTATTCTGTCCGTAATTATCCTTCCAGGCAAAACATTGTTAACCATAATATTATATTTGGCATATTGATTTGATACCGATTTAGAAAAAGCGGTAACAGCTGATCTTGTGATATTTGACAACACAAGGCCATCAATTGGTTGTTTTGCTGATGAAGAAGTTATATTGACGATTCTTCCCCATTTGTTTGCTTGCATGATTGGGAGTATTAACTTTGTAAGATTAAAAGTATTTTTTAAATTTTTATTGATAGCATCGTCTAACTGACTTTCGCTTATACTATCAACATCCCCTGGATCAGGTCCCCCACAATTATTTACCAAGATATCGATTGTCGAACTTTGAGACAGAGAAAATTTAAACAAACTCACAACTCCATCAGATGTAGATAAATCAGCGAGAAAGGGAAAGTATCGTCCTTTGTAACCTTCAGCGTTTAAAATTTTTGATGCATTGTCTAAATTGAATCTTTTAGATGAGCAAAGCACTACTTTTGCTCCTTCTGCTAAAAGAGATTTTGCCACAGCAAAACCTAAGCCTTTCGTTGAGGCGCATACGATAGCAAACCTATTATTGATTCCTAAGTCCATTAATATTTAATGTATAATAAAATGATGAAAAAGCTAAGGTTTTGCTTTAATTTAAATCATACCGTAGAGAGTAATTGCCACTTCTGTGAAAGAAATGTATTATTCATTGCATTTTTACTGAATTTTATAATTTTTGGATTTGAGTTAGTTTACGGTATTATTGAGAGTTCCGCCGCTTTGTTGAGTGATAGTGGACACAATATAGGTGACGCATTAATTCTTGGTTCTAGCATATTCCTTATAGGCGCAAGCGTTACAAACAAAGCAAAGCTTGCTTTAGTCAAATGTTTCTTTTGGGTATTATTTGGAGGATTAGCTTTTTATCATGCATTTCTAAATATCAAAACCGGATCAATACCTTCTCATTTTATAGTAGGTTCGATTGGGCTTGCTGCTCTAATGGTTAATCTTTCGACAGTTGTATTTATGTCAGGCTTTAAAGAAAATGATATAAATATTAAGAGTGCATATATATGTTGTAGAAATGATGCGATTGGAAATGTCTTAATCATTTTTTCGGCATACTTAGTTTATTTGTGGGGGACAAACTGGCCAGATGTCATTGCTGGTTTTATAATTGCTTCGATTATGTTTGTAAGTGCCTACAATATAGCTAAAGAAAGCTATGGATTAATTAAGACGGGTAATTATCCAGTTAAATTTATAAAAAAAGATTAACTATGCTAATAGAGCGAATATTAAAGGAGTGGTCCTCTGCATTAAGTTTCTTTGAAGATAAAAAAATCGGATTGATTTTTCGAAAGGGTGGAATTCATGAAAAAGAATTTGAGGGTACCGATTCATATTTTGGAATATTTAAAACATTCGAGCACGAATCAGAGAAAACTGTAAAAAAAGAATATAAAAATTATCTTAAGAATAGAACAGGTGATTATACTGGAAATTTTAATCTTGAATATATAGCCAGAATTAAAAAATCTTTCAAAATAGATTCCATTAACAAATTAAATTTATTAGATCCATATCACCATTGGGAAAAAGGATACTTAATAGAAAGATTTAATTTCAGACCAAAAAAACCTTTATATTGTTATCTCCTAGAAATTCAAAAAATAAAATTCCCGAAAAATGTAGCTTACAATATACACGAAGCAAAGGGTTGCATATCCTGGTTTAAACTCAATGAACCAATCCAAATCGATAATACATTAGAACTTTGTAATCCCATTCAAGAAAAAGAACTTCTAAGAATACTAGATAACTTTTAAATTTTATCCTTTAATCAATAATTACAAATTACTTAGATTGTCCTTTAGCTTTCTTTACGTCTTTACTGATTGCATCAGCAACCAATTTGCCATCTTTTTTTGGTGTTGCGGACTCAATAGATTGTTTTGTAGCGTCCATTCCTTCCGTTGGTGGAGAAGTATGTGCCGATTTAGGTTTTTTAGCATAATCGGTTGAATACCAACCATCGCCTTTCAATTGAAAAGAGGATAGCGATATCAATTTTTCTACTTTCCCTTTTTTTCCACATGGACAAATCTTTAATTCTTTATCACTAAAAGACTGAAGTTCTTCAAAAACCTCTTCGCATTTTAGACATCTATATTCATAAATCGGCATTTTTATAGCTCCCTCAATATTATCTCTTATCAATATATATCTTTTTACTAATTTTCCAATATTCCTATATAATCTCTTGCATCAAATCTTTCACCAGTTTCGTTTGCTTGGTCACTGCAAAGATATAAGAAAATAGGGAGTATGTCTCTTGGCTGAGGTATTTTAGATTGATCCTCGTCTGGAAAAGCCTCTTTTCTCATCCTAGTAGCTGTTCCTCCAGGATTTACCGTATTTACTATTATTCTGGCATCTTCCAGTTCCTGAGACAATATGGTGGACACCGCCTCGAATCCGGCTTTCGATACCGCATAAGCACCCCAATCAGCTCTAGGTTCTCTTCCAACAGTCGAACTTAGATTAATAATCGAGGCTTTTTTGGATAACTTTAGATAGGGCAACAAAGATTTTATTAGTAAAAATTGATTATTCAGATTTGCATTTATAACATCACTCCAAATTTTAAAAGAACAGTGCTCCAATTTTTTGATTTCCCCTAGCATGCCTGCATTATTGATTAGCACATCTAGCTTTCCAAAGTTTTTACCCACATTGTTTACAAGATTATCAATCGAATCGGCACTCTCTAAATTTAATTCAAATGGATAGAAATTCTTTTTAAAATTTTTTGTTAATTCGTCTAAGGACTTCAATTCCCTACTTGTACCAATTACAATATTTTCTAGAAGAAGTAATTTTTCAGCAATGGCTTTACCTATACCTCTAGACACACCCGTGACTAGTATGGTTTTAGAATTAAGATATCCAAGGTCAAGTTTTTTAACGTTCACTATATGAATATATTAACTTAAATTAATTTTTTTTGGTGGCGCCAAACCCAAATAAAAAGTAATTCCAGTAGGGATTATTCCAAATATTAAAGCAAGATTATCTAATTTGGCTGTCTGTAAAAAAGTTGGAAGCAATATAGAAACTATATACAGGATGGGAATAAAGATAGACGATTGAATTTCATTCACTCTTTTTCTAGCCACATAATACGAGCAAGCTAAAACGAACAACCAAAACAATCTAGGGAACATTTTTGATATAAAAAACATCAAAAATGAGATTTCACTCTTCCCTATGTTTTCAAAGATCTCATCCCCTGTCACAGTTAGAAGAAATGGGATCGAATACAAAACAAGAATGGTTATCCAAAAATTCTTTCTATTAAGATTCCCTCGAGATGAAAATAGTAACCATTTTAAACTCATATCTTTAATATTATCAAATATTCAACCATGTATAAAATGTAGATAAAAAATTAAATAAATAATATTATTTACATAGTTACCAATAATAAGTATTTTTATTCTCTAATGATAGCTGTGTTGGTATCAATTTTCTTTATATTAACTCCAAACATCTATGCCGGAAATCAAAATCCTTATTCCATTATAAATTCTCTACCTAATGAAGTAATTTTAACCATCCCGATTATCGAGACCCCGTCTACATCATATCTACGAACAAGAACAGAGGGTCTTCCTATCTATTCATCAACTAAGAAAGTCAAAAAAATCACATTGTCAAATAAAACTACTGAGAATAGAGATTTCATTCGTTTAATGGAATCTTGTTCAAACAAAATACAAAAAAATTTAAAAGAAGATGAGATCATTCCACTAGAATTGTTGCTGTCTCAATCAATTCTAGAGTCTAATTGGGGGAAATCTAGATTTGCTATAGAAGGTAATAACTTCTTTGGTATGAGGACCTGGGATCCAAAGAAGTCACAATTGAAACCACTTGAGAATCCAGATGCCGATTTTGGCTTGGTCGTTTACAAATCCGCTTGTGATTCAGTTGCAGACTATATTCACAATTTGAACACATCTGACAAGTATGCAAACTTAAGAGAAATAAGAAAAATAGAACTTACATTATGGGGAGAGGTCGACTCACTAAGGCTTGCAAACGGACTAAAAAAATACAGCGAGCAAGGAAGCCACTATATAGAAAAAGTCAAGAAAAAGATTCTCATTCTAAGAGATAAAAAATATAAAAATTAGTACTCAATCATATCTTTGTCCGGATAATAAATTATAACCTCCTCCGAGTTTTGATTATTTTTAAAAATCTTAATCTTATTAGGAGGTATAAATAAAAATTTACATATTTGCTTATCTTTAGTTCTGAGTGAAAAATCATCATCGCAAATTTCTTTATTAATAGCTTTTATACGTCGCAAATTTTTTACAATAGGTGCCTTAAGTGAATTGTTAAAAATAAATTTTTCAAAACTTAATGGTTCTTCGGTTTTTAAAAAATCTGATGTGACCGCTAATACAGTGTTAGGTAATAATAAAAACATCACTATATACTTAATCATCTAATATCTCCTTTTAGATTTTCTAATAATTAATCTAAATATTATTGGAATAAAGTAAAATAAAATTTGAAATTTAAAAAAGGCCGGATAGTTTGAAGTAAAAATTAATGATAATGGATAAAATAAAACAGTGATAGGGAAGAGAAGGGCTGCCAATATGGATAGTTTTAATCCACTAAAAACATAAATTACTTGTACCGATTTTATTAAGAAATATAATGAGGAAATCATTATATAGAAATTTAAATAAGTAGATAATTTAGAACTACGGATTCTAATTCTTGCTAGTTCGGATATCACAGGTACATACATACAATCTGACAGTAATTATATCACCACAGATATCAATTAGGAGATATCAAATAATTTACAGAATGTTAATATAACAATTCAATGAAGATTCTAAATATCATTAGACATGCAAAATCGATTCAAAATAGTTCGATTAAAAATGATATCTATAGAACAATTACAAAAATCGGAAAAATCGATGCAGATTTTTTAAATAGATATCTCGTGCAATACAATTTTAACAAACACAAAATATTATGTTCAACTTCTCTAAGAACGAAGCAGACACTCGAATGTTTTAAATATTCATTAAATAATGAAAGTAAAATTGTGTATTACCAGGACTTGTATCTGGCAAATTTCAAGGAAATAATAAAAACAATATCCCTGGAATCAAAAACAAGCATGCTAACAATCGTCGGCCACAATCCTGGTGTAAGTGATTTACTATCGTATTTGAGCGGAAATTTTAGCTTAGATGATATGCCAACATCCTCAATGGCTCAATTAGAATTTTCAAAGAGAAATAAGACGGGCCTGCATGAGTCATCTGCAAAAATTAATTTTTATATACAATCAAAAGATAATTCAATTATTAATTTGTTAACATAAGATCAATAATCCTTATAACAATGAGGATGGCTCTACCCAAATTCTAAATATCATAAGTTATACTCGGTGAGATTCCGTTGAATCTTGCGAAACATATTATATTAATCTATCAGCATTATGATTGTTTTTTAACTTCAAAAACTGTGCGTTTTTATTCGATACTTTCTTTTGTAACGGTCATTGTAAAAAGAGGAGAATGCATCCCAACAGACGAACAATTATAAGCACCTGACCCATCCGAAGTTGCATACTCATGTGTAATTGAAGAAGATACCCCCATGTACATTTTGATTTTGACTTTATCTGTCTTCTCTAAAGTTAGTACAGTAGGTAATGTGTAAGTAACTCTTATTCTATCCGCCGTGCCGTTAGAAGTCGCCCTATTATTTGATGAATCAACAAATTCAATTAGATTTGAATTTCCATCAGTATAGTGCCAAATACCCGCTCCAAAATTAGTCATTGTTACCGTTACACTAGTTTTATTTGCTGCAGTCTTAATACCTGAATCTCTAAAATCTAAATAAGTTGCATCCATAGTACCATAAGTAACACAAGGTTTACTATCTGTAGTTGTAAAGCCCCCTTTAATAACAAAAACATTATCAGCATAACCTCTGAATTGATCATAAGTTCCTGGCTGAATATTGGTTATTTGTGGAATATAGTCAAATTTTTCTGAGGCTATATCATAAGTAGCATTTGCCTTTTTAAGCTCAAATCTCTCTGCAGATTTAGAATTGTAAAACTCTCCAGCTGTAACTGTCATTTTGTAAAGATCTGCCGCTGTAGTGCATTTACTGTTTCCTATAACGGTACTAGTTAAAGCCTGAATCTGAACTGAGGTGAGACCACTACACGCTGTAGAAAAAGCATTAGTAGTACCAAAAAAGATGAAAAAAAGAATAAAAATATAATTATAAGATCTCAATTTTAATTTCCTCCAACTTCCATAGACCCAGTCTGGATTCTCTCAAGAGTAATTTTATTTCTTCTTCTTACCTTATCGACGAGTGTTGATTTTACGTCTCTATAACCAAAAATACTTGTAGAATAGGGTTGGGAATTCGTACCAAAAAGAGTAGGGTTCGTGGTTGGACTAGTGGCTATTGTAAGTTTTACAAACCAATATTGTTGATCGATTTTATCTTCCTGTTGATCGTCATTATATCCAACTTCTGCAGTTATATAATCGGATAAATATAATTCTGACGAATATCTAAATCCATATGGATCATCGACTTTTTCACCATCAAAAAAATAATATGAAAAGAAAGCTTTCGTCCATGGAAGAAAAGGAAGAGGGTGACCAACTTCTGCATCAACTCCTGTCAAAGCCCTTTCGTCTCCATTAATTGAATCGATCTTGACTTTCTTCTTGCCACTCAAGGCAAAATAATAGTTAATATTTAAATCTAGCAAACCTTTTTTAATTTCTCCACCAAAACCAACTCTATTATGATTAGTTTCAAATTCGTGATCATAAAATGAATTAACACCCAGAACTAAATTGAAATCAGAATTATAATTTCTATACCCGAGACCTACATTAGAAGTTATTCTTCTGTCTTCAAACTGTTCTACACTGAGAGTGCTCAATTGTGTGAACCATGTATGTTTGAGATCTGGTGACTGCATAAGAGGTATAACTGTTAAAAAGGAAAAATCCACAACCGAATCTCCATCGGCATCCTGGAAGAAATTCACTGAACCCTCTGAGTTTGCAAAAAAAGGATTTTTTGATGATTCTTTCATCGACTCATAGGATTGATTTGACAGCTCTGAAGCTTTTGTAAGCAGAAAACCTTTTTTATCGGCATTTATCGCTGACATGGCATCGTAATATCCACCAAGCGTGTTGTATACCTGAGAATATTCATAGTAATCCGAATTAGTTTTATCATTATTGGAATCCATTGAACTTGCTTTGTTTTGATATTCACTCAAAGCATTACTTAGTTTGTCGGCCACATCAGACCCAAAAACTGCGGGAACCTGAAGAGATAGGCAAATGACAACCACAAAAACGTAATTGAAGATTCTGACCATAAATCAACCACCATATACGAGGAATAAGTTTCATTTTAACACACAATTGATTGATTTTGTATA
>DCAB01000013.1:79558-81199 GCA_002311855.1 Candidatus Dadabacteria bacterium UBA1144
TGGACATAGGAACTTCTTCCTTAATCTTAAATTCTTAGGAGTAACTTCTATCATCTCATCTTCTTTTATATAAGCCATTATCTCTTCTAAGGATAAGCTTCTAGGTGCAATCAAGGTTACTGCTTTATCGCTACCTGCAGCTCTCATGTTCGTAAGCTGTTTTCCTTTTATTACATTTATATCTAAGTCATTGTCTTTGCTATGTTCACCTACAATCATCCCTTCGTAAACTTGAGTCTGGGGTCCAATAAACATTGCTCCTCGATCCTGTAGCTTAAATAAAGCAAAAGATACACTTGTCCCATTCTCCGCAGATACTAGTGCGCCGTTTCTTCTACTTTGGATATCTCCTTTATAGGAGCCATATGAATGAAAAAGTCTATTAACAACTGCTGTTCCTCTAGTTTCAGTTAAAAGCTTGCTTTGATATCCGATTAAACCTCTAGATGGGGCATGGAAAATCAACCTGCTTTTACCTGCACCAACAGTCTTCATGTTTAGCATTTCTGCTTTTCTCTTGTTCATACCATCTATAACGCTACTTGAATACTCTTCGTCAACATCAATTATCACTTCTTCAATAGGCTCAGTTCGTTTTCCTTTATCATCTTCTTTAAATAGAACTCTTGGCCTACCTATTGTCAATTCAAAACCTTCTCTTCTCATTTGCTCAATTAATACTCCAAGTTGCAACTCACCTCGGCCGCTAATTTCAAAAGCATCTTTGTTTGGATTCTCTGAAAAGTTTATAGCAACATTAGTTTCGGCTTCAGCTAGAAGACGATCTCTAATCAAAGTTGATGTAACTTTTTTACCTTCTCGTCCAGCTAGCGGCGAATCATTAACTGATATAGTTACCGACATAGTAGGTGGGTCTATAGGTGTTGACTCAAGTGGTTTCGTTACTGAAGGTGAACATATAGTGTCTGATACTGCAGCTTTACTTAAACCTGCAATACAAATAATATCCCCTGCACTTACTTTTTCTACGGCTACCCTTGAAGTCCCCTCGAATTTTAACAATTTTGTTAATCTTCCTGTTTCAATTAACTTACCATCTAAGTTGATTGCTTTTACTGTTTCATTAACATTAGCACTACCTTCTATGACTCTTCCTACTAAACATCTTCCTATAAATGGGTCCGAACCTAATAAGGTTACTAGCATAGCAAAAGGTTTATCTATTTGAACATCTGGACTTGGTACGTGATCTAATATTAAGTCGAGTAGAGGCTCAACATTCTCTCTTGGGTCGTCTAATTCCTTTGCACACCAGCCATCTCTTCCAACCGCATATAAAATAGGAAAGTCTAATTGCTTATCCGTAGCGTCTAATGCAACAAAAAGATCAAAGACTTCGTTAACTACCTCATCTGGTCTAGCGTCTGATCTATCAATCTTATTTATTATAACTACAGGGTCTAATCCTTGCGCTAAGGCTTTTCCTAGCACAAATTTTGTTTGTGGCATTGGGCCCTCTGCTGCGTCTATTAAGAGCAACACGCCATCTGCCATGTCCAATACCCTTTCAACTTCTCCACCAAAATCAGCATGACCTGGAGTATCTATAATATTGATCCTGATCCCTTTGTAGTCTATGGATGTTGTTTTCGCTAGTATTGTAATACCTCTTTCTTTTTC
>DCAB01000006.1 GCA_002311855.1 Candidatus Dadabacteria bacterium UBA1144
GTTCCACCAAATTATCTATAAATATTTAATATTATTAACTATTATCAAGCCATCAAAATTATTTACCACTACCTGGCCCTTTATTTTTTCCCTCCAAAACCAACACCCTCCCAGCCTATTTAATTTTGTAAGAAATGTTTTTATATCATTCTTACAAAGCATTNNGGACAGGTGTAATGGGACAGGTTTGTCAAAAAAATTTATACAAAATCGATCCCAATTATTTTCCTAAGTTGTACAATGATTAACTATATATTATATCAAATAATCATTTACCACTACCAGGCCCTCTAGTTTTCACTCCAAAATCAACACCCTCCCAACCAATTTAAATTTGTAACAAATCTTTATATCATTCTTACAAAGCATTAATTTTGAAATTTTGCTTAGTTTCTTAGAAAAAAATCTGCCATCCTAATTTGACCTCAGAATAAGAGTTTATTGTTTTTCCTTCCAATCTTAAATCTTGATTATGATTTAAACTATATCTTACAGCCCCTTTTTTTTCCCAATACATATCTTTTTCTCCAAAATAAAATCGAAAATGGTACAAAGAAAGGTTTACCTTCCATTTTTTTCTAAGACTATAAAGCCCACCAATACCTATTTGCCCACCTAACTGAAACTTTCCTTCATAAGCATCTCCATAATGATAATCAGCATCAACGAGAATGTAAGAAAGAGTTTCCCCTAGTTGAAAACCTATGCCTGTACCTGCTTGCAAATTAAATATAGGGCAATTAAAGCATTGCTGTGAGTGATCCTGTTTGATATTCATGAGAAATCTCCATGATGAGATATCATAAACTTTATCATAAGGAAATATTGAAGTTAAATTAAGAATAGTAAAGTCTTCTATAATTACTTTGTCTTCAAATGACCTAACTCTAAGTTTCCCTGTTTCGATTTCTGAAAATCTATCAAATCCTATCCCTGGGTCAAGAAAATCATGCAGAGAAAGACGTAGTTCAATATCGAGAAAGTTGCCCTTTTCTTCCTGTAATCCTACACCAAAGCTCCATCTACTACTCGCATGACCCTGTTCTGGAGATTCAACCATTTGAGGGTATGATTTTTCTTCTGTAACAAGGTCTATTTCTGAACGTAAATTAACTACTTCTTTTCTAACGTTTGCTGCCTCAGGAGTCGCAATCAGCGCTAAGTAATCACGATATATTTCAAGAAGGAAAGCTTTTTGTTCATCACGCAAAGAATACCAATTATTAGAAAAAGATAAATCTTTTGCTTCAAACAAATGTAATAAAACGATTCTTTCCTCTTCTGAGAGGTCTTGTAATCTTTGATATAAATACGTAAGTTTAGAAGGGAAATAGTTTGTTTTTATTACAAACTCAGGAATTTCAAATAAAAGTCGAATAGTATCTGCTGGAATTGTCCATAGAGCAAATTGTTCTTTTAAGGCTAAACTAGGACGAGCAATTTCTAATAAATCCAACAAATAATAAGAACAATTTTTTTTGAAAAAATAATAATCCATGGAAATATCTTTTAATTCCCAAACATGGAGAACAATTCTATCAATTTCATCTTCTGTTAAATTTAAATAATATTCAAATAAATCACGGTTGTCTAGGTAACTATATGCTTTCACCTTTAGATAATATGGCTCTACACCAAAGTATCCCTGGTAACCACCAAAAACTCCTTTAAATGTCAAGGTTACAGGATTTTCATTAGAAGGGAAGGCTGCTGAAAAACTAATTGCAGTATTTAGATAAGAACCTTCTGGATACTTCTTAGAATTAATTTTTATAAAAGTATGAGAGTAAATCGAAAGGGGGGATCCCATTCCATATGTTGGAAATACCATAGAAATACTACTTGGATCTAGTTCTCTAACCCAATTTAAAAACTTATTGCATTGAGGAGAAGGCAATTTAACTGAGTCAAGATCTAACTGTTTTTTTAACCAAGTATATCTAGCGACAAACCTACATTGGGGATGTTCCTTTAAGGAAGAAACAGGTCTGAAAAAAGACTTTAGTGTAGCTTCTAATTCAGAAGAAGGATTTGTTTTCCCATCCTTAGCAAAAAAAAATCCTTTGACTCAACATTACTAGTGACTCCCCCTAAAAGACTTGGTTCATAGTGTAAAAGTAAATGCCAATATCGTTTTGATGAAAGCTCTTTTTCCTTAGATTGCTTAAGTAGGCTTTTCAAAGAAGCATTGTCGTAAGAACTGTAGGCGGAAGAAAATAACCCTAAATAAACAATTAAACAAAAAAATAAGACTTTCATCAAAGTATGAAGGATTATTTAACAGTGGTGATAAAAGTGGCGGACTTTAAGGTCCGCCAAAAATACCTAAGTGGGGATCAAATTTTGAGGGACAAATCTACAGAAAAAGATTCGTCAGGAAGGTTAAAAAAACAATTTTTTAGCTGGAGCAACTTTGCGATAGTGCAGAGTTATCATTAATTATTTTTTGAGTTCTCAAAAGAATGCTTTTAGCATTACGTTTCATAAAAATGTTTTTCATCTGTTTTTGGGTTATTGTGCTAAAATCAACTACCGAACGTTCAGAACATCCTAGAACTCTAGCATAATCTGCTAAAAATAGCCCTTTCCCCTGACTCATTTCTTCAGCAATAATTTCTATATTACTTTCAATAAACTCTATTTGTTTTTCTTCTTTAGTTTTTGACATCAAATATATATTGTCGCAGTTTTCTGCGGTACTACTTGTTGTAGATGTTAGGTATCCCGGAATACTACAATTTAACCCAGGCTGTGAAAACACAGAAAACGATGCTGCAAAAGAGACAGAAGAGACTAAAAGAAAAGATATAATCAGTAACGTGTACTTCATGCTAAACCTCTATTTAAAGTTAAGTTCTAGTCTAATATAGAACTTTATTTACTCCAGCATCATTC
>DCAB01000001.1 GCA_002311855.1 Candidatus Dadabacteria bacterium UBA1144
ATTGCTACAGTATTTGCTACAGTTCGAGCAAAGGGAGCAAATTTACGCTGCACGGAATCTATTATTAAAAGAGTTTCTAAATTATAAAAATTCGTTTTTATGTAGGAATTACTATAATAATATATATATATGGCAAAATTAAGTAGATCAGGAGTCGACAAATATTTACGATGTCCCAGATGTTTTGTGCTGCAGTACAATCATAAAATTAAACCAAAATCTTTACCGTTTTCGTTAAATATAGCTGTTGATAATATTTGTAAAAATGAATTTGATTACTACAGAGAAAAAAAGGAACCCCATCCTTTATTTCTAGAGCATGGAATAGATGCAATTCCTTACGATCATCCTGAAATAGATACATGGAGAAATAACTTTAAAGGGATAAGATTTGTTGATTTAGAAAAAGGATATGATTTTGGTGGAGCAATTGATGATGTGTGGTTAAAGCCTGATGGCGAACTAATTATCTCTGATGTAAAAGCAACCTCTAAAAATATCTTTGATTGGGATGAAACTTTTAATAAATATGATTATGCAAAAGGATATAAGCGTCAACTTGAAATGTATCAATGGTTGTTTAGAAAAAACGGTTTCAAAGTCGCAAAAGAAGCATATTTAGTTTATTACAACGGACTAAGAAACGAACCTTTTTTTAATAATCAACTGAAATTCGAATTACATCTTGTCAGACTAGATTGTGATGATAGTTGGGTTGAAGAAAAAATAATAGAGGCGTCAAACTTATTAGATTCTAAAGAAATTCCTCCTAGTAGTTCAGAGTGTGAGGATTGTCAGTATGTTAAGAAAAGATTAGATACAGAATCAATCTAACAAATTTCTTTGACTATTTCTTTGAGTCATATTTTAATTTTCTTTACCACTTGTTATAAAGCGTATTTAACTCTTTAATCTTCCTCAGCAATTCCTCTCTAATGATTCTTACAAATAACTCAATTTCGGAATATATGATTAGCAACTCGGCCGATACTTTCTCTTGTGAGTCCTCAATGCTGAGATTCATTGATTCCAGTAGGTCAACTAATTTTTCCGCCCTCTCCGAACCTTTCTTTTGTAGCTTCTTAAAAATACTCACACATACGCCCCAGTAGTATTATATCAATTTTCTGGGATTATTGTATCTATTGATAGATTTGCCCTAATAGAAGTAAACTAAGTGCTGCTCTCCAGACATTATTAAGTTTAAGAGAAACAGAATAAATTCACATAAAATCTTACTTTTTTGGCATAATTAACATATGTCTAAAAACAATTGTACAAGCAGGGCTTATGGAACAGCGTAATTTTGCAGTAGCGTCTACAAGCAACAAAGGGAACCCTTTTAGTAAATAATGGCCCATAGGTATAAATTTTTAATATTATCCCTTATTTTTTTTATTCCTGTCTATGTATGGGCCCAAAATGAAATTATTAAAATTACCTACTGTTATGATGGAGATACTTGCACCTCAAGTAAGGGAGAGAAAATTCGCTTGGCTTGCATTGATACTCCAGAGTTAAGAGGAACAAGGGCCGCTCCAGAAAAAGCAAGGGCAGCAAGAGACCATTTGAGGAGTCTTCTTGCTGGGAAGGAAATACATATCAAGAGAATCGGCAAAGATCGTTATAACAGAACAGTGGGAGAACTGTTTGCTGATGGATTAAATGTTCAAGAAAAGATGGTTGCTGATGGTTTTGCCAAAATATATAAAAAGTATGCTTTCCAGTGCGCTTGGAGCAAGTAATTTATTTTCTATATTTCCACAGTAGAATCTAATTCCTTAACCTAATAGATTTATATGATGTAACAAGATTATTTTGAAATTGTCTTTGTATCACAAATAGACAATTTTTATTTGGCTTTATCTTGATTACTATAGAATTAAATTGTTCTATATCGTTAGCTACTTGACGATTAATTTCTACGGGTTTAATGTTCATTTTTTACAGATTATAATTGAAGAGCTTTCATGGTAGAGATTATTCCAAATTTTCATCCAATATTTGTACATTTTTCAATAGGCCTTTTGGGTATTTCGCCAATACTTTTTTTAATAGGATATTTTTTAAAGAAAAAAACTTGGTCAGAAGTAATTTATAGGACTGCCCATATTAATTTGATTGTGGGCACTATTATATCTATTTTTACTGTAATAACTGGACTTAATGCTTATGATACCGTAGCTCACGATACACAGTCTCACATTGCAATGACTGACCACAGAAATCTTGGGCTATTGAACATATCCTTATGGATTTTCATGTCTATTTGGTCTTTCAGGCTTCTAAAGAAGTCATTAACTGTGACACCAATTTTTTTGATCTTCATTATTATTTCGTCCGTAACGTTATTTGTTACCGGTTATCATGGGAGCGAGGTAGTATATAGACATGGCATTGGCGTTATGAGGCTACCTGACGATTCCAGATTTAATGTTCTTGATAAAGAGATTCAAAATTTAAAAGAATCCGATAAAAATCACATAAAAAGAGACAATGAACATAGTGACGGACATGACCATAAACACTAGAAGAAAATATTTTGTAAACATTTTTGTATTTGTTATTTTTCTCCTTTTAGTAATCCCAGTTTTTGCCAAGATAGATAACGAGTCAATTGTTGATGTATCTGTACCCAAGCTATCTGAGGATGAAATCAAAGGAGAAGATCTTTATAATCAATACTGTATTTCTTGCCACGGGCTTAATGCATCAGGAAAAAAAGGTAAGGGCCCACCACTTATACACAAAATTTACAAGCCTAATCATCATAGCGATATGTCTTTTGTATCTGCAATTAGATATGGAGTTAAGAGCCATCATTGGCCTTTTGGTGACATGAAGCCAATTCCTCAGATAACAGATAAAGAGGCCTATAAAATAATTAAATATTTAAGAAAATTACAGAGATATAACAACATATATGTAGAATAATCACTGTTCTATGTTGAGATTTTTAAAAGATTGTAAAATCCTTCTATATAGTTTCATAAAAGAAGAACACTTTGAACATTTCTTGATATGCTCTTCAAGTTCTTTTTTTTGCGACAGATTTGTTTTTTAAGTTTAAAATGCTATTTATGATGTCTGGGCAATAATCATCCCTAATAAACGATCTCGATCTATGGTGCCTATTCTTAATCGTACTTATCGGGAGATTGAGAATATCTGATATTTCTTGATAAGAATACCCCTGTATGTCTTTAAGGATAAAGACCTCATGAAAAAATTGTGTGTCTATTTTTTCTTTATCTTGTTTTGACTAGCCAAGCTAATTGTTTCTTGCAAAATCTTATTCAGCTCATTATCTGCATAGGTTATTTTCTGACAAACTTCCTTCATCTTAATTGACAGTTTTTTGTAACCCCAAATACAACGTTTAAGCGTTTCTGCATAACCTTCTCGTTGAAAATATAGCGGCATATTAACGTCAAAGTAAGAGATACTATCAGCATCTTTTAATAAATCTGTACGAGTATCTCCACCCACTTCATGCTGCTCTACCAATTGACATGCGTCATCAATAATAGACTTTTCTATATGGTACGCATGTAAAATTTCTCGCAAAATTACTGCACTATTGCGTGCATGAGCTGCTTTAAATTGATCGTAGTCAGTAAAATCAGCACGCTGCACTTTGCGACTTTCATCAACACGATCAATATCATGGGATAGTGCAGCCAGTTGTAAGGCGTCATCAACATCAGGTTGTAGCTTTAATAACCATTCAAGCGTATTATCTGCATGCCTTGGATCTTCTGGTAAACTAGATTGCGCAATAATTTTACGTATTTGTTGTTTAGCATAATTAATATTATTGCTCATTGCGGTAAATAAAAATACGGCGGATTGTCTCTACATTCATTACTAGAGCAATTAGAATTAATACTATGTAAGCTTGATTAGATATTGCCCCTAAAAATATTAAAAACACTCTAATATCCCTTCCCATTCTGATACTTTTTTTAATATGATTTCGCATAAGATTGTCATATTTGTCTGAGGTGTAGCTCAGCATAAATGAACCAATAATCGCTAAAAAGCCTATTGCTAATACTAATGGTGATGTGTTCTGGCTATAGACGTACCAAGTCAATCCAAATAATAAAAAAGCATCGGCATATCGATCTAATACTGCATCAAACCAACCACCATAATCAGAAGATAAGTATTTTAGACGGGCAACTTCTCCGTCACAGCCATCAATAATAGAAGCAAATTGTGCCAATAGTCCACCTAAAGCTAATAACCAATAATTACCCACTGCAAACAATCCTGCTGCAATCATTGAAAATAGAAAAGAGAAAAATGAAATTTGATTGGAGCTAATCTTAAATTTAACCAAAATTTTTGATATGCTGATAGAGATGGGACGATTTAGGTAATGGGAGACTGGTCCGTCATTCTTTTTATCACGCAATGCAGATAACAGTGTTGTTTCTGCTTTGTGATAAGCTTTTGTATTATCAACATCAATCCAAAATTCTTTTATGGGCACAGCTTTTGCTTGGTTATTAGCTGCTAACACCAGTATGGCATCTGATAAAGTTGGATTATTATGCATGTTTGCAGCTTGGTCTAATGCTGAAAATATTGCTGGGGTACACAAAAAAATACCCGTATCAAAAGCATTGTAATCGTTAACAAATTTACCAATATTGGTAATGCATCCATCTTTAACATGAACTTTAGTCACATCTGTCATGTCGATTAATGGGTTGCTTTTATTGGTATCTACAGCCAATAAGACTTGGCCGTCTGCGAGCGATTGTTGCTGCAATGTTTGAATAATAGCGGGATCAAATAAATGATCTGACATCAATAATAGAAATGGGTCTGTTATTGAATCCCTTGCGGTTAGTACCGACGTGCCATTTTCTTTTTGCCAGCCATTATTTTGTAACGTCGTTATGGAAATATTTAGACGTTGTGCAAGTTTATCTAAGAAGCAAGCAACTTGTGCGCCTTCATAACCAGTAACGACATAAAACTCATCTACTCCACCTGTTATTGCAGAACGAATAACACGCTCAATTAATGGAACGCCAAGTACCTTTACTAGTGGTTTTACTTCACCTTGTGATTGAAGTCTTGTTCCTTGACCTGCGGCTATAATCAAGCATTTCATCAATTGCTTATCCTGAATAAAGCTATTATAGCTACTTTAATATTCTTCATAGTCGTTCATGTCTTCGTTAATTAAAAAAATCGTCACCATTGTTTCAATTCGATAACATCAAAGCAACATCATCATGTTGAAATCTTTAAAAACCACATGATAAGCGTGGTGTTGCTGTATACGTCTGTTTATTAATAGAACAATTCTTAAAGAAGCCCAAACAAAACAGTAGAATAAGTATATGGGGTAAAATTATAGCATAAATCACTAAATTTCATACTACATAGGGGACACTCACACTTTCCTTTCACTTGATTTTGGGACCATATTTGTTCTCAGATGTTTCTGAATCAGTGCAAAAGAGAACAATATTGTAAATAGGTATCAACTGAAACCAACCATTTTTCCCGACATCGTGACATCTTCGAGCACCTACAGCAAGACTTGGAAGCAGTGTTCCTAGCAAAAATATCCAATAAATAGCTGGATGTAACGCTGGCAAGAAGAATCCTCCAACAAAGCAAAAAAGGTAGAAATACCAGAACTCTTTTCGTCTTGCTCTCCCGTCGAAAGTCGCGTAATTTTCGAGACAATTCATGATGTATCTCATCGAGTACTTCCAGAATAACGTTCAGGATTTAAGGTTCTCATAAGATTATTGTATCAGAATATAGATTGTTCAGATAAAAAATTACTACAGTTCTTGCTAGAATTGTACAGCGATTTTAATAATTTGTCTTATAATGACAATTTAGACAGACTTTGGTCGTATTTCTCATCTCCATAAGTCTTTTTCTTTCCTCTGGGCTTATATTTTTTCTAAAATCGTCATGATTAAAAACCTTGTTATCAGACCCATTTTCTGCATGGATATCTTTTGTACTTACAGAATGAAAAAAAATGAGTACAAAAATTAAGATTGAAGATACTTGTAATATTTTATTAATATTTATATGCTAAATGATTTCCCAGATAAATGTGAATAGACCTTTGGAAAAATGATAAGAAAGATTAAAATTTCTTGGCGAACCAATTGTAAAGTAGGCCGAAAATTAGACCACCAATTCCACCATCCAGAGCTCCCCAAAAACCTCCAATCAGACCTCCTAAAAAACCTGGACTATAACCAATGTAAACTGAACTTATTGCGTTAACTATGTCCTCTCCCCAGCCATATGCAGCAATCCATCCTAAAAAGATCATCGAAGCACCACAAAGAATAGCAAGAGAAATGACTAATGCACGAATGTTTACCATCAATTTGCCTTTGGCTATTACTTTATAGCAGAAATCTATATTTCCAAGTAATAAGATCGATGACATTTCCCTTGATTTTCTTATAGTGATGACTATTTTAAAATTATGGAGGTAAATGATATGAATTTGATATTACAAGATAATTTTTTTGATAGATTTTTCGATTCCTTCCCAAGATTAGAGAGTCGAAGACCAAATGTCGATATCGGAGAAGATGAAAAGTCTTTTGTATTGAAAGTAGATCTTCCGGGTGCAAAAAAAGAAAACGTATCTGTTAAAGTTGAAAACGATTTTCTTACAATCTCCTCTGAAATTAAGAAAGAAGATAAGCTATCTAAGGGTTCGAATATATATGAGGAAAGATTTCAGGGTAGATATGATCGAAGTTTTAAAATCCCAAATACTATAAATGTTGATGGGATAGACAGTAGACTGGAAGACGGAGTTCTTACTCTTAATCTTCCCAAGAAAGAATCTGCTAAAAAACCAAAGCCTATTGACATTAAGGTCTCTTAAGCAGGGATCCTATCTTTAGAGGATACTAGAAGTAGTCCCTTGTTGTGTTGCTGAGGATTAAGCTTCTTTAAAAAAGAAGCTTTTCCTTTGATAATTCATAGGAGCTGTCAAAGTTTTTGTTACATGTGGACTGTAATTTTTGATACAATTGTCGTATGGGGACGATTAACATTTCTCTGCTGATTTTCTTTTTATTGACTCTCAACTCTTTCTCTTTGCCCGAGTGTGAAGAGTCAGGTTACACAAATTGGCATAATTGTTTTGGAACTTTTGCTTCACCAAATGGGAATCACTATGTGGGTGAATGGAAAAATGGTAAAACACACGGAAAAGGGGTCTACACTACACCAAGTGGAAATAAATATGTGGGTGAATTCAAAGATGGAAAGTTCCATGGTCAAGGAACTTTAATTAAACCAGATGGAACCACATTGAAACTACTTAATGGCGAGCCTATTGATCAATAATTTTTCTTAATACTAATATCTTCTCCAAACAATTAGATTTAACAGATATAATCAGAAAAGTGCTTAAGCGTTTTATAAAAAACAAATTGGCTTACGATATCGGCATATCCTTTCTAATTTTCTTCCCTTTTTACCTCATTTTCTTTTGTTTCCCGGAATTATTTAGATATAACTTTTCAGAAGAGATTAAGATTTTAAAACCCCCACCCTGGAACTCTTATTGGATAAAGGACATTAAAGGAATTGAGGCATTACTTCTTTTATTTGTATCCATATCGTATTTATTGCTAGTTTTTAGAATTTCTTCGAGAATAGATATATTTAGAGCTCGCGAATCTAATAAAATCATGAATTCTTCGATAATATTATCTTTTTTTGCTTTTTTGACTATATGGTTTGCAAGCCATATATTCTCAGAAAATCATCATTACTACTCTCATTATTTCCATGTATTTTCTTTTAATATTTTAAATTTAAAGGACTACTACTCTGTATTTTTTGTTTTTATCTATTCAGGAATTCTTTTCTTCTATTGGAAGTACGACAACGTAATGATAAGCAGGCTTTTTATATTTGCTATCATTTTTGTATGTGCACTGATTCCTTCCCAATTTCCTCAACAGTACGATTTTGAGTTTGTAGCATATCCAACTCTAGGTCTAATTTGGAATGACCCTATAAATCATATCTACTTTCAGTATGATTTATTAATTTCGTTTCTTCTTTATTTGTGGGTGGTTATTGGTTTCGGAGTTCACGATTTTTATTTGGTCATTCATTTTGTAATTCTTCTATACTTATTAGGACTTTATAGTTTATCAAAAAAACTAATAGAAAAAACTCGGATTTTTTATTTCTTCTTTTTCATCGCAATTTTTTTTAGATTTTACTATCTTGATATGAAATTTGGATCTATTTATGTTCAGAACTCTCCAATTAGATTAGATTTGTGGTTACCAATGCTCATACTCGCTTTAAATTTTGGTATACGTTCAATTTGGTTAAAATTGTTTTTACTTCTTTTAATACCGTTATCATTTAGTGTAGGGATATTTCTTTTACTAATTTATTTAATCACTTTATTTACACTAAGAATGGTAGAACATGATGGCTCCTTGTTAAAATGTTTATTCGGCGAGCTTTACAATAATAAACTTTTTCTAGTGATTTCGATTTCAACTGTAATCTTTTGTTATACATATATGTTCAATCTCGGACAAACCCTATCTTCAATTAAATTTTCTAGTATGTCGATATTTGGAGAACATATCCAAAAATTTTCATTGATATGGTTAATTCTTCCGATGATTGGTTTTGCCTCACTTAGGCTATTGTCATATAGAGATAAAATTAGCGAAAAGAAATTTGCTTCTATATTGTTTTTAAGTTTTATCTCCGTCGGAAGTTTATTCTATTACTTCTGGAAAGGAACCATTTTGTCATTAATAAATGTTCTTACCCCTACAATTTTACTTATTTTTGTAATAATTGATTTAATTATGAAATATGATTCCAAGCCCATCTTCTCTGGAAAAATAATTCGTTATTCAAAACACGGCTTATTTTTGTCATTCATACTAATTCTAGTCTTTTTTAGTTCAAGTTCTCATGGTCCAGGTAGTATAATCAAATTTCAGTCAAATTTTATAAAGAATAATTATGTTTTTAAATCAGAAAAAATAAATTTAGATTACAAAACAACGAATGATATAAAACTTTTCATAGGGGAGAAAGAAAAAATTATTTTTTTTGGTCCGGGAATATACAAATACCACTACGCACTTAATATCAAACCGGATAATTACTTTATGTTTTCAAGCAATATCTATGACGAAAAAAATTATGCGACTTATCTAAAAACCAAGCTCGAGGAAGGATATTTGATAATCTTTCCTAAAGCAAAAGTTACCCCGTGGGGCATTCCCGATGAGACTTACTCCGTATTTTGGAACGAATTAGCAGATCAAATAAAAAATATTAAGATTTACAATAATACTACATTTGAAGCGATGGAAAGGAGAAACATATAAAGGTTCCGTAAGAATCTCATCGATTGGAATCCAAATCTTGTTTATTGGTTGGGTAGTCAATTCATGTATATTTTTAATCTCATGACAAAAAAAATCTTATCAATACTATCAAATGATTTAAAATTCAATGCTTTGATGATCATTATCTGTCTTGTCTCTCTCATTACGTCATTTTATCTTGAGTACGTCCTAAATTTTTTCCCTTGTACTCTCTGCATTATCCAAAGGATATGCATTGTCCTTATCCTGATAACTCTCATTTCAAGACATTTCTTTTTTAATGAAAAAAAGTTTTTTCTGTTGTTCCCACTTTTTTTTTCACTTACTGGAATATCAACTTCAATAAGGCAAATATATTTCCAAAATAACCCAACGGACAAAATATTGACATGTGAGCCCAGTTTCTTCGAAATGTTTATAAATCTATCATTTTTCGATTTTATAAATAAGGTTTTTCAAGCTGATGGTACTTGTTCAAAAAATGCGATTACTTTTTTTGGCTTAGATATTCCTGAGTGGTCTACAATTATATTCTTTTTCATTATACTAATTCTTGTAATCAGATTAGTCTACGAATTCCAGGATTCATAGACCAATTATCTTTAGCGCAGACGGACATCGATTAATTTTTACGTTTGATTTAATATATAATCTATCGTGGGTACCTTGTTAGAAAGAAAC
>DCAB01000010.1:0-3791 GCA_002311855.1 Candidatus Dadabacteria bacterium UBA1144
ACAACAACACTATGAGTTTTCTAGGCTTGATACACATGATAAAAATACAGATCACTACAAGAGACATCTTACAGAAAGAGGTTTAGTAAAAGTAATAACAAAGTTTAAGTTTGAACAATATGAAGTAAACCATAGAGGGAATGGGCTTGAATGTATTGCCGTAAAACCAAGGAAGTAATTCTGCATTTATCATAACTAGAATAAAAGAGATATAATATTTCGAATATTATTTACTCTTTTTTATGTTTTAGTTTTTAAGGATGAGATGATGCTCAATTAGTATATATGTATTATTTAAGCCATTTTTGTATTAAATAAAGTGTGTCCGATTTTACTCCATAATAAGTTTTAAGAATTCTTTAGAAATAAGATTTAAAGAAAATCTTTTTTCAATAATCTTTCTGGAAGATATACTCATCGTAGATATTATTTCAGGATTTAAAATAAATTTTTCCATTTTATCAATTAAATCATTTGAGTCTTTTTCTTTAATCAAGTAACCACTTACTCCGTCTTCAACGCATTCATTGCATCCAGGAACGTTAGTAAGAATTAATGGCATTCCTGTTGAAGCTGCTTCTAAAGCAGCTTTAGGAAGACCTTCTCTGTAAGAAGGCAAGACAAAAATAGTTGCTTTTTTATACAAATTATTCACTTCTTCGTAGGTAACTTCTCCTAAAAACTCAATTCCAGAGTTTTGTAAATCTTGATACGTTTTTTCAGATACAGTCTCAGGATTCTCAAAATCTAGTTTACCTGCAGCAAGAAACTTAGTTGTAGGATATTTTTCTAAAATTCTTTTTCCTGCTTCTAGAAACTCTTTAACTCCTTTTGATTTTACCAACCGGGCTGCAAATAAAAATGTTAATTCTTTTGTTTTATTTCTTTCAACAAAAGGAAATTCTTTGGTATTAATACCACTTCCTTTTATTAACAGAGAATTAGATTTTTTAGAAATATTCATGTTTAAAAATATATTCATATCATCCTGATTTTGGAATATAAATTTATAATTCTTATTGAAGATAAGTAATAGATAAGCAAGCTTGTTTATAGCTCTGAATAATCTTGATTTCAAATCATTAAGTAAAAAGAAAGGCTCACTAATACCTGTTATCAAAAAGAAAGTTTTTTTAACACTGATAAAATTATGAATCAATGCTCCAAACATTGAGAGTTCAATGGTTGTAAAGAATATATATTCGGGAGAACATAGGTCAATTTTCTTTTTTAGTTCATGAATATATCTTAAATATTCACTTAAAGTAGCAGAGCCTGATCTCTTTTTAAGAGATATTATCTCAATACCAACATCTTCTAATTTTAAGAAATCTTCAGGTTTAGCTTTGGACGTATCTGTAATCAAAACAACTTTGTGTTTTACAGATATCTCTTTGGCTATTCCAAAGCGGTGGGAAAGAAAAAATCCAATTTCACTTACAACAAAACAAATTTTCATTTTTAATAAATAAACAAGGAATCTATCAAAATCCGTTACAGTGTTGCAGTAGAATAGATATATCTAGTGACCTTGTGTAGCGGTTGAGAATTCTATCTTCTTGCACATCCCCTCACTTCAGTGTCCTTTATTCCGAAGGGGCCGACTATTATTTTGGTTTACAAAGTCTATTACTTCACTTTTAAAATCAAATACATTGTGGATGGAGCCTAACTGATAGCTATTATTAATGATATCAAGACTAATTTGATCTCCTTTTTCTTGGTTCACTGTGTCTCCAGTATTTTTTATAGAGAACATTATATTTCTCAAGCTTCTAAGATTATGGAGAACTAACTTAAGTATAAATTTAACTAAAAAATAAAGGTTATTTTCTCTCTCAATTTTTTTGAATGGATATTTGACAAGGGCCCAAATTATGGAAACTGCTGCAGCATTGTATTCATACAAATCAAGGAATCTATATTCTTGTTGAGATTCTAAAAGGTGGCCTATCTCAATGTACGACCTGTAGTTTTCCGGTGACAAAACATTTGAGTCAAAAAAGGTATGTAGACTCGAAGGGTGTTTATCAAAAAAATACTTAAGGGTCAGTGCTCTATGCATATTAAAATTCATTTGACAGTCTTCGGCGGCTTGTATTTCTAGAGATTCAAGAATGTTAGAATAATCAAATCTCTTAAAAATATAGCCACTTTTATGTCGTGGTCGATAATCGAATCTACTTATCCCCATAGGTTGACTAGAAAAACCAACGCGGTAACCTTTGTCGTCAATTAAATGTGCGATCCTGTAATGTAAATAACGATCTGGGAGATTTGTCGTATACATATTTTCACCTGTACTCAATAATATATCCTTAATCATTTTGGTTGAATACATTGAATAATTACTGTCGGTTAAACATCTAAATTCCATATATGTCATTAGATTTTCATCTAATAAATGAATATGATCATCTGCTTCAAAATGAAGATAATCCTCACCAAATAAACCATTTGAAAGATCTAGATACACGGCAGAAAATGTAACAAGATCTAAATTGTTAGTCTTGATCGCTCGAAGGGATGATTCAATGAAGTTATTAACATAAACATTATCATCATCTAACCTAACGAAGTAGTCCCCACGAACATGTTGATATCCCGTGTTCCAGTTTTCAGTCATGGTTAGATCTCTACTCTCTCTGAAATATTCGACCCTCTCATCTTCTTGAAACTTAGCCATAACATCAGCTGTGCCATCCGTCGAATTATTATCCTGGACAATAAGTTGTATGTTCTTGTATGTCTGGGTTAAAACCGAATTGATGGCCATGCTTAATAAATTTTTACGGTTCTTTGTAGGTATTACAACACTGACCAAAGGGGATTTTGTATTTTCCATTTGTGTTTCCATATCCATTTTCAAAATCCTTTACTTCCGAACTGCCCAATGGTTTCCAACGATTGCGGACTCCATTCTAACTCTTTAGTCTTAATGATTAAAATAAAGTCAGTAGTAACAGAGTTATTTAAAATTAGTCCAAACCCCAAAATTACAACAATAAAATAGAATATATGTTGGAGATCTTAGCGCTTGTCTAGTACTGCAAATTGCTTCAGAAATTATATTTTAGTTCGTGCACTAGCATTCTCTTACCAAAACCATACAAAAACATTGAATAAGGATAATGGTGCAGTGGTGCTATATTAAGATAAATAAGTGCAGTCAATACTCTTACCTTTTTAAGATCATATCCATTTGATTTGACCCATTGGTTGAAAATATTTTCACAGTCAATGAGAATTTGTCTGCGATGTAAATTTAAGGTTATTTTATTTTCATCCCATGTAACTGAATATTTATCTCTTGCAATCATTTCGTGGCTTACGATCAATCCATGAAGGAGCTTTGCAAAATCATAATAAATATCTCCATTTTTCAGATCACCGCCAAAATCTTGTCGCCAGTCGAGGAAAGTAAATTTATCTTCTCTCTTCGACCAGATTATATTTTCAAAATGAAAATCACCATGAAATCGCCCCGGAAGTCCATTCGATATCCAATCCCAATCAATAGTTTCGAGCACATCGCTTAATAAAGGCATTTCCTCCTCATTGATAAGCTCGGTACCATCTTTTTTGTCGAATTTTTTGTAGAAAAGATCAATGCGTTCGTAAGTTTTATCTTTATAAAAATCCATGCATAAGTTCTTGAAGGCTAGTTCTTCATTTCCGTTTAAAGGGCGTAACTTCCAAAAAATTGAGCATTGCGATAATAATTTATCAAACAATGAAACCGTGATTGCTTCAGAAAGAACCTTGCCTTCAACCCTTTGGTATCCATACAT
>DCAB01000010.1:3904-8636 GCA_002311855.1 Candidatus Dadabacteria bacterium UBA1144
CAATTCTATTGGCAATAAATTTTTTATTATCAGAAAATTTAATGACTTTGTCCCCGACAAACCATATGGATTCATTTTCCTTTTCTAAAATATTTGGTTCATCTACTTGTCGATAAGCTTCTCTGGTTATTGCCAAAGCCTTAGGGTTGCCAGTGTCGAACCATGTATACCGATATGCTGAAACTTTGGTTTTGCTTAATATTTTTCTAAGCCCATACACCTCTCCTTGCCTAATAGCTGTTGCTTTACCAGAACGCATTGCTTTCCAAAACAATTGGTAGTCATGGATACCTGATAAACCGATGTATGGTCTTTGATTATCGTTGTTTATTCCTTTTTCACAAATTTGGTTGACATAATCAGACTCCAATTCCAGTGTTCGGTAATCTGAAACATTTTCGATCTGAGCATATCCCATCCAATTGTGGTCTGGAACGATAATCTGTTCTTTAACTAGTGTGTCACAGGAGAGAAAAATAAACGGTTGTTGGAGGTATTTTTCACAGAAAAGCAGACTAAGGCCTAATCCAGATCCTTTACCTTCAAACGGCACTACATGTTGAAAAATAAACTGTCTTTCAGGATGGGCCAGTTCAAGATACTCTCTAACGAGATTACCCTTGTGTCCAAGAGCAATGACAAATTCACAATCGCCGGGAAACTGCTCAATCAAGTGCGATATGGTTGGTCTGTGAGCGATGCCAACTAGTGACTTATTGATATATCTAGTCAGTTTGCCGAGCCGGGAGCCACTACCAGATGTGGGTATGACTACGCGGTAATTCACTCAGCTGAACGTCCATAGGAATCTGCAAGACGGACCACGTCATCTAGTTCTGGTGTGCTAGCTTCCAAGTAGACGCTATCCTCCACCCCTTCCATACGATGAATTTCACCAGGGGATATGGTGATTGTCTCACCTTTTGTATAGACGCGTGATGACAGTTCATCCTTGTTAGGTCCTAAACTAATACGTAGTCTCCCACTAAGTACAAAGATGGTTTCTTTCTTTTGGTTGTGATACTGAAGACTGCAACTATGGCCTTTCCACATCGTTAGCCTTTTCACCATATAACGATCATTGATCTCAATAATCTCTTCTTGACCCCATGGCTTTTCTATTATTTGCATAACTAACCTCCCCTATATCTTGTACTTTTTGTATTCAGGATGAAATTCAAAGAATTGGTCATAAAATAATTTGACATACTGTTGCATCGACCAACGGCTAGTGAATCCATATTTACGTTTAAGCCAATGCAAGCCCTCTTCAAAATAGAGTTGTATATTCTCTTCGTACGATTCCGTTTTTATAAGATCCTGTTTTTCTAGAAGATATGATTCATTTTCTTCAGCAAATACCTTGGTTGTAATTGCAGCAACCCAATCGTTGGCATAGGCCTTTGCAATTAACTCACTCTCCGATAAATAGCCTCTAAAGTTTTCACCATCAAATAGGAAATTCATATAATTTGGAGAATCTGTTTCTTTGATTGTATCGATGAATCTACGAGATAAAAAATAAGTATTATTATGAATATACCAGAAGTACTTTGTAGGCTCATTCTTCAATAAAAAACGCTCGCCCCAACGTTTCGAGCATGGGGAGATAATGCCCGCTTTAGGATGCTCATCTAACAGGAGCAACAGTGTTTTAACTGTTTCCTGATTTGACAACTCAGTATCATTTGTGAGTAGAAAAAAAGCGCTATACTCCTCCCACTTATTCTCTTTCCAAAGTTGGAGCAATCCATAATTCATTCCGCGAGAGTAGCGCAAGCCATGTTTCTGGACTTCTTTTGTATTTACATGCCAAGTAGAGTATTGAGATAGTAACGCTTCATCGGAACCTGCCTCGACTACGAAGACATCCGTATGTTCAGAATCAAATTCATTCAGATGCTCGACCAACCTATTAGTTGGTTCCGGAAGATTTCTATTCAATATAATAGTTGCTGCTTTTTTCATGTATTACGTATGATCCGAAAATTTCGTAAATAGCGGAATATACTCTTCTTGACAATTTTCTTAAGTTCTTCTTCCAGTTCAAGGCCCTTTTTTTTAAGCTCAATAGTTATCCGTTGTTTAATTTCAACAAATTGAGCAGTAGCAAAGATATAGTGGCCAGCAATGATTGCACGATCTCTGTCCGTTGCTTTGGTATTGGGTAACATCCACTTTTCCCATTGATTTGAATCAAAGGCCAGTTGTAAAAATTCGTCCGAACTAGACTCAAGACCGTTGGTTTCTAAAATCTTTACCAATGCCTTTGTTTCTGCTATTCCAAATTCTGGCGCTACATTAGCAGAATGGATACCTAATCGCGGAAGCCACTTGAGTGCTTCATCTGATAAATAATCGGTGTTGTGTTGTTTAAGGAAGACGCCGAATTTTTTACAGATCTCGATCATTTTTGGCACTAGAATATCAGCAGGAATTTCATCTGCAACACGTATTGGTGTATCGAATGAACCTATATTTCGTGTCTCCATCACACGAGTGCCGGTTTGTGCAACAACGAAGGTTGGCTTAGGTAAGTGGTTTTTTTGACAGAAATCAAAGATAATTTCGAGTGCATAATCCAGCTCTTCTAGTGTACTGCTGGTTTCACTTTGCTCTTCCGTGCCAATTTCGAATATAATTTCTTTTCCTTGCTGTTGGGCGTAGCTCCAACAAAATTCATACAGTTCGCAGATGCGATCAATGATAACGTTGACTTTTGGAACTCCAAAAATATCAATACTAGGATCAATATGGAGAATCTGAAAACCTGCATCAATATCTACTTTATATGATGCTTTAGAAGATTCCATTGCTTGACTTAAACTTAATTCTGCTTCTTTTTCCTTATTGTTTTGCCATGGCCCACCATGATCTCGTGCCAATATGACATTAGCTTTTTTGTCTTTATCCGTAACATATCTAGAAAATTCAGGGGTTGTCCAACCATTAACATAGCCTCCACCAAATACTTCCGAGTCAATCTGACGACGGGACGCTACAAGCATAAGTGGAATACTGTAGTCATTAGCAAGCTCAATTGTTGCATCAATACAATTCAAACTCATTGGTCCTACTCCAAGTAAGGTTGACCGGTGCTTTGTAAGATATTCCTTTAATTGTCGTTGGATCTTCATCCGTTGTACTCCTTACAAGAGCTAGAATGATGAATTAGGAATGGCTTCAGGGTTATATGGTTTGAAGAATTCTTCAAGAATATGCAAGCACGCTTCTGCGACCGCCCGATCACCTCCTGAGCGCTTGGTTACATAATTGGCTTGTGAAGCTGTCAATTTGTCCGCATTTGCAGGGGCTATTGAATATCCTACTCTTTGCATCACATAATGATCAAAAATACCATCACCCATGTAAATCACCTCTGCTAGATTATATCTCTCCTTAATCCATTCAACTCTGTGAATCGTGCTTACTAAATCAAGTTGAAACTTCATGTCATCAGAAATTCTCTTTTTGCTTATGGGATAGCCTTTCTTGTCCCCTGTAACAAATCGAGTTTCTAAATACGGTTTGAGTAATGAAAGGGCATCATTGTCATCTGGTCCAAATACCTTCATGGCCTTACCTTCGACAGTATAAAAGAATTGGCCTGTCGTAATCACGCCATCAGTATCCAAGATAAAAACTTTGTAAGTCAATTGTTACAATCCCAATATAAAAATAATATCTATCATAGTATCTGACTTTATTTTCTTTCGATAGCCTACATTAAGTCTGTTTGAGTAATTTACCCCCCAAAGTTCCGAAAGGCAATAAAGTGAATTAAAAAGTGTTAGATTTGTGTTTCCATAGTTATTTTCTTAAGATTTGTCCTTACTTTATGTAGTTATTATGAATGAAATATTCAAATTATTAAATATTGTTCTCAAAGCAGAGGAAAGAAAAAAGATTCTTTTTGCCTCAGCGGTACTTTTCATTCTAGTTTTAATTGAAGTATTTGGATTAGGCCTGATTTCTTTCATGATTATTAATATCTCTAATCTTCCTAAGGCTATGAATGATATATCTTTTTTGAGTTTCATTTTTTCCTTTTTTTCATTATCTCCAAATGATTCTCTTATCTTCTTAACTATCATCATTGTTCTTTATTCAATTTTTAGCATTATTCTTTCTTCGGTAGTTTTAAATAAAATAGGGATCTTCTCTCATGTTTTAGGGGCTAGGGTTAAGTCAAGACTAGCTGATCATTTTCTACATTTAGAATGGATAAAAACAGTTGGTTCTCGATCATCTAAAAATATCTCAAGAATCACAAATGATGGAGAAGAAGTAGGTTTTGTTATTAACTACTTGATGTTGTTATTTAGTAGATTAGCTTTAGCTGCTGTCGTTATTGTTTTTCTCTTTGTGTTTAATCCAACTTTAACTTTTTACTTAGTTTCTATCTTGTCTTCTTCTTATTTAATTATTTTCTTTAGTTTTAGACCAAAAGTATCAAAAAATGGTATTAAAATTTCCCAATATTTGGATAAACAACTCAACATAATTACAAATATGTTTGGATCAATAAAAGAAATTATTTTTTTTGGTGCTCAAGTAAAAGTACTTTCAAATTTAGGTAAAACTAATTTGGATATTGCTCATCTCAAAGGCAATATTTTTGCTTTATCGCAGATACCGAGATTTATTATCGACTCAATAATCTTAGTACTTCTCGTCTTTGGAATTGTCCTTGTTAGTAACGCAGGAGATGATTTAACTAATTTTTTTGCCA
>DCAB01000010.1:8721-9960 GCA_002311855.1 Candidatus Dadabacteria bacterium UBA1144
CATGTCTAATGAAATCAATGCAAGAATTCCCCATCTATCAAATGTAAGTGAACTTTTAGTAAAAAATACTCATTTTGAAAGTATTGAATCAGAGGAAGTAACCTTCAATAAAGAAATTCTTTTTAAAAATGTTTCTTTTTCTTGGGAAGGATCTGAGAATAAATCAGAGAGTCAATTAAATCTAAAGATAAAGAAAGGGGAGAAGATTGCAGTTTTAGGCCCAACAGGATCAGGTAAATCGACTTTTATTGATTTACTTCTGGGGCTTCTAGAACCTGAATCTGGATCAATATATATCGATGATGTAAAAATAAATAAGAAGCATATGAAGAGTTATAGAAACATTTTTGCTTTTGTACCTCAGAAGATATTTTTTCTGGAAGACAGCATAAGAGAAAATATATTATTTGGAGCTAAATCTGAACTTACTGATAATAATCTCCTAGAAAAGATCATTCAGGAATTACAATTTGATTCAATAATCAAAAGCAATAAAACTTTAGATTCTAGTTTATCTGATTCAAATCAAACTGTTTCAGGGGGGCAAAAACAATTAATCGGGATAGCTAGAGCACTTTATAGAGGAGGAGATATTTTGGTAATGGATGAAGCAACAAGTGCGATGGATAGCAAATTAGAAAAAAGTATTTTTGAAGCCATTCCAAATTTTAGTTTTAGTAATTTAGTCTGCATTACACACAGTACAAATATGTTAAAAGCATTTGATACCATCTATATATTTAATAATGGCAGCATTGAAGATTCAGGGACTTATGAAGCTTTGAAACAAAGAAATGGATTTCTACTCAGTTTGCTAAAAGAGAAGGAGTAGTATATGTCACAGTTTTTGATTACGGTTTGCAGTAGAAGACGGGTATATTCCTTTGAGCGCTTTGTTGATAAATCTCGAAGTCAGGGTAACACTAACAAGAATTAAGCCATAAGATCGTCGAAAACGACGATGGAAAGGAGGAAGATCGCTTTTGCCAATAATTTTCCAACCATTTTTTTTAAATTTTCTGAAAGTCAATAAATACGGGGCTTTCAAGGGTTTAAGGAACGGGGTAAAATGGCTTAGAGTCCCTCCCTTTCCGCCAGTAAAAAATGAATGGTGAACAGGCAAGATCTTACTTTCTCTCGCTTCCTGAAGCTGTAGAAGACTTTCCCTTTAGTCCGGATACACCCGTGTTTAAAGTTAAAACCAAGATGTTTGGATTCCTAAGGTACAAAGAGGGAGTG
>DCAB01000005.1:0-152 GCA_002311855.1 Candidatus Dadabacteria bacterium UBA1144
TTTTTTGGTGGTTAAGTACAGTAGATGATAGATTTATATTTTTTACAAATCATACAAATTCACTTATTATTTCTAATACTGAATCTAAATAAGACCTAGATTCTTCTTGACTAGTACCTGTAGCACCCTTTCCTTCTGCAGGTTGCCTTAAA
>DCAB01000005.1:269-5413 GCA_002311855.1 Candidatus Dadabacteria bacterium UBA1144
CTTAATAAACGTACTTCTGATTCGGTATTTGGAAATTGGTTTTTAATTATGTAGTTTAATTTTTCCAATTCAACACGCAATTCAGAGTCTATAATTTGTTGATCTTTTGCAACAATTTTTACTTCATCTTTTTCAACAACTACAGGCTTTTCTTTTGAGATGGATTTTTTATCTGGAATAGGAATTATATCTGGCTGTCTGGATTCTATAGGTAAACCAATTAATTTTTCTTTCTCGATTGTCTTTTCTTTTTCTGCAAGCTGTTCATTTAAAGATTCTGTTTCCAATTCTTTGAGTCTTTTTACTATAGACTCTACTATTGGCCCAGGATTCTTAAACCAATCAGTTGACCATATACGATAAATTTCCCAACCTAAGTTTTCTAAAATTTCTTGACGTAATCTGTCTCTGTCACGAGTTGATTTTGTAGAATGATATGTAGCACCATCACATTCAATTCCCATTAAAAAACGACCCGATTTTTTCCGATCTCTTACTGCTATATCAAGAAAAAAACCACCAACACCAACTTGCGGAGAACATTTAAATCCATATTTTTTAAGTTCATCCATTACAGAAATCTCAAAATCAGAGTCTGGTTCTCTATCGGTGTATTCAGTTTGATGCAAATGCCCACTTTCACAATATTCTAAAAATGCTTTTAGTGCTTTGACTCCTTCTTTAGCATCAGGTCTATCAAGAATATCCGCTGAACCCATTGATGAAAATACATGCATTCGATATTTTGCCCTTGTGAACAAAACATTTAACCTGCGCTGACCACCTTCAGTGTTTATTGTCGGAAATCTTTGAAACATTTTTTCACTTCCTTCTTCAGGTCCATATGTCAATGAGATCATAATTACGTCACGTTGGTCACCCTGAACCGTTTCTAAATTTTTTATAAACAGTGGTTCTTCTCTTTCACTATCTTTTTGGAATGCATTATTCAATATCGGATTATCCTTTCTTAGTTGTTCCAAACAAACTTCAATTTCCTCTCTCTGTTTGATACCCATTGCAACAATTCCGAGTGTTTCACCACTATTTTTCATCAAATGTTCTGCAGCAGCAGATGCGATAGCTGCAGCCTCATTGCGATTTCTTCCTGCTAAACAGCGGCCATTTTTTATTTTATTAAACTTTATTCCATATTTTTCGTTTCCTTGAAAAGGAGAAGGGAAAATTATTAATTTATTATTATAAAAATGCTTATTTGAGAATGCTATTAGTGATTCATGACGTGATCGGTAATGCCAATTTAAATTCCTTTTAGAAAATATTGGTAAAGCTGCATCCAAAATACTCTCCGAAGATTGAATCGCAACAGCATCTTCATTCTCATCATCTTCATCAATCAGTTTTTCAAAGAAACTTGTTGGAGGTAATTGCTTGGGATCTCCGACAACTACTAACTGTCTTGCACGTGCTAAAGAACCCAAAGCGTCCTGAGGACGAATTTGAGAAGCCTCATCCATTACAATCAGATCAAAGTCAATTCCATCTGGTCTTAGATATTGTGCTACAGACATTGGACTCATCATAAAACATGGTTTTAAAGTAGAAATAGATTTACCTGCTCTCTTGAGTAATGGTCTAACAGGTATATGGGCTCTTTTCTTTGCGAATTCATTTTCTAACAAACCCATTTCTGTCAATTTACTTTTTGCTCCTGTAATCACCCCACTTGGAGGACTTTTTCTGGAAGCTTTGTATGCTATCTTTTTCCACTGTAATTTAATCAACTCTCTATCGCATTTTTTAAATTGTGTCAGTATGCTCTCATGTTCAATTCCTTTGAATTCTTTTAGAGATTCATGTTTAGACATAATCTCCTCAGCCAACTGATGATAAATGACTAATTCAACTAATTCTTTTAGTCGGTTCGAATCAATATTGTTTTCTTCGAGTGCATCAAGAATCTTATTAAACCCATTTTTGGTAAGTTTTTTCTTTAATTGAATATATTCAACCCAAGTAATTAGCCAGTCAGGATTCTTAATAGCGTCTCTATTCTTTGAAATTAGGTCTTGAATCTTACTTTGTGAAGACTTAGACCATTCAGAAAAAACAACTACACCATCTTTTATGAACTCTTGCCTCGTTTCAGCTTCTTCTTCAATTAATTTATTCAAGACAGGACCACAATTTTTCAAAATTTTATATCTTGAAGATTCAGGTTTTGAATTTAGTGAATTAATTAAAACTGGAACTGATTCAACTATTTTAAAAATTTTAAAAGTATTTCTTGCCGAAGAAAAAAGTTTAGTACTATTTTGCCCAGCTTTGGTTGAGAGAGGAAAAACTTTAGGAACAAGTTTTTTACAAATATTTGAATTCTCCCAATTTTCAATTTTGCTGAAAACAACTTCCATTAATCTTTGACATTTTTTAAGAGAATTGAACGAAGTTGCTGGATTTTTTAAAACTTTAGTGAGGAAATTAATCTGATTTGTAAGTGCGCTGTTTAGTTTTAATAATGGAGAATTCGTTCCAGATAATTCCTTTTGAGGGTTTTTAAGGGATTCATAACCAGGGAGACTTTCAATTATAAATGTCAGGTTTTGCAAAAAATCGTCTCGATATAATTCAATATTTTGCTCATAATGCTCAACCACTCTCTTTTTAAGACTACGGTCAATTTTAATAATCTCATCACCGATGAGAACTCTATCCCCAAAACCCGTTCCATACTCTATTTGAATAGATTTGTACCATTCACGAAGTACTTTTATCTCTTCAATGGGAGTTTCGGTTCCTTTGTATAGTTCACCCAAAATTGGAGTTTCCTTGTTTATATCATTTATTTTTGAAATCCCTTCTGCATATTTAATTAATTCTGGAACATGTTTTTTTAAAGACCCAAGATTTTTTTTTGATTTTACTGAAAGAGATAAAATTAAATTTTTTGCTTTTCTCCACTCAGATGAAAACCAGCAAAATATTCCTCCACTTTCTAGGGATGTTTGGGCTTCCTTAAGTTGCGTTAAATGGTTTACTACGTTATAAAGTTTAAAAAGATCAATAAGTCTATCATGGGAAGGTTTAATCCACGTTAATTCCTCAGACAACTTTAAAATTAACGGATCCAATTCTATATTTTCATACAAATCATCTCTTTGATTCCAAAGCTCATCAGGTAGTAATTTTAGAAAATTTATAAGAATTTTAAAATTTAATAGACCTTCTTTGGTTAAATGAATTGAGTCTTTTATTGCATTTGAAACGTTTGTCCTTATTAATTGAAATTCTTCCTCAATTCTATTTGCTAAATTATAAGTATCTTCAATTTTAGAATTTAATGTTGCCAGCTCGGATACATTGACTTTGGATTCTACTTTACATTTCTCTAAAAGAATGATGATCTGAGCTAATCTAGACAAAAATTCAGATTGATTAAGCGAGTCTGGAATAAATGTGTTGGACAAATCGTCCCAAATTTGATGAATTCTCTCATATGTAGTGATGAAAGTCTCAAAATTTTCTAAGTTTGGTAGTAGATATTCAATCTCGGAAAAAGCTTCTAAACCTTCAGTATCTGGTAATATATTGATTGACTCACTCAGTTTTTGGATATTATTAATTTGAAAATTTGTATCCTCACCAAATTCCAAATCAGAGACTAATTTAGACCAATATTCATTAAGATTGATAAGTTTTTCATTCCATTTATTTAATAACTCTATAATTGCGTCTGTCTCATATCCTTTAATTTCTGGATTGTTGATTCCATACCAGTAATGGTTTGAAATTTCATTTTCCTTGGCTTGTTTGGAGATTGATTGAAATACGTTTTGAAGAACTTCAGCTTGATCAATTAGCTCGTCCCGCTTTATCAATGTAGTTACACCACCAGATATATTCTCAATTAATAAATTATTAGGGTTTTTTATGTTCAACTTTCTTCTAAGTTTCGTAGCTTTATTTAAAATGTTATGAATGGATTGATTAGTTTCAAGCCATGGTTCCTCAATCATTTCAGCGTAATCCCTTAGTTTTATCCTTAAATTTTCGTAACGTTGAATCTTTGAGTCAATTTCATCAGGATAAGAATATTTTGCATTTAGTCTAGATTCTAATTGAGAAAGTATTCTTTTTTTATCTGATTTTTCACTATGTAATTCTAGGCAAAAATCACCAATCCCCGTAATGTCTAATCGTTTTTTTACAACTTCCAAAGCAGAAATTTTTTCTGTAACAAATAATATTTTTTTTTCGTTAGCTAATTCAGCTGCGATCAAATTAGCAATTGTTTGAGATTTCCCAGTTCCTGGAGGTCCTATTATAACTAAATTATTGCCATTAACTGCTTCAATTAATGCATTGTGTTGAGAACTATCAGCATCAAATACAAGAGGAAATTTTGTGTGAATGTCTTTGATATTGTCCATATCATAGTCTTGTGAGTCTCCAAATCCTTCATCCTTATTTTCCTCTCCTTCTTTATCAAGAAATAATTTAAGAATATTGTTGTTTTCCAGCCTTTTTTCAACAGGCCAATTATTTGGATCAAGATCTTTATACATCACCTGTTTCTTAAAATTCAATCTTACCAATGTAGCTTGTCGACTAATTCTCCACTTAGGTTTGTGTACCAATATTTTTTCTTCAATTAACTTAAAATAATCTTCTGGATTTGGCTCTTCTTCTAGATCATCAATTTCTGGTAAATTTAAGTCAAAATCATCCTCCAATCTTTGTTTTAAAGTAATATTCGTTAGAAGACTGTCATCTTTCAGTGTGATTTCATATGGGTAAATACCGAGTTTTTTATCTAATTTATTTTGTTTCAATTGCACCGGTAGAGAAAAAATTGGGGCAAAATGTCCTTGATCAGAGTCTTTACTTTCATACCATTCTAAATAACCTAAGTTTAGGTAAAGGATATTTGTACCACTATCTTTTATTGAAGATTCAGCGTATCCTCTAATCCTTCTAAGCATAGCTTCTAGACTGGGAGCATATAAAAGTGTCTGTAATTTGTCGTCTTGATGTATTGATTGTGCTTGAGTAGAAGGATTATGTTCAGGAAGTTCAAAGGATGTGTCGAAACCCAAAATTTTGGCCCATTCTTTTGCTGTTGGCTCTTTTCTACTTATTTTCTCATGAGTAACAGGATCAATTATTATAAAACCTTGTTCTAA
>DCAB01000019.1:0-1794 GCA_002311855.1 Candidatus Dadabacteria bacterium UBA1144
CCTATACCATGAAATGGGAATGAAGAATGTATTGTTCCGACACTCCGACAATCTCTTAAACACCCTGTAAAGACTATCTAATATAACAATTTCCCATGTTTGAGATTTTGTATAAAGTTTGTGCAGAACTGCATTATTACGATTTAAATAAATAAATGATTACAATTAGTTAGATTTTTTGGGTCCCTTAAAACGATAAAGTGCATAGGACAATACAAACGCAGGTGTTACATTCAAAAACTTTGCGTTTTTGATACAATTATTTTATGAGTAAAGAAACTATAGAATTTGAAGATGGATGGAGAAAAGTTTATACAGGAGAACTAAAAGATGATAAGAGACACGGAAATGGAAAAATGGTTTGGGAAAATGGTGCGAAATATTCGGGAGAATGGAAAAACGATAAAATGGATGGATTAGGAAAATATACTTTCTCAGATGGAAAAATACCAAAGGAACATATTGGAAGATTCAAGAACGGACTACCTAACGGGAAAGGACTTCTAACTTATAAAAATGGGGACATATATGACGGAGACTTTAAGAACGGAAAAAGACACGGCAAAGGAACTATGAAATACCCCGATGGAACAAAATACGTTGGTGAATGGAAAGATGCGAAGATACACGGCAAAGGAACTTTTACTTACCCAGATGGTTCAAAAGATGAAGGTATATGGGAAAACGGAGAATTAGTTGAATAAAAAACGCACAATACTAATTTTTGATACAATTATTTTATGAGCAATAAAGAAACAAAAGAGTTTGTTGAAATAATCATCAAAGAACTTGGTATGGAAGAAGTGAAATACCACAAATATGGAAAATTGCTTAACCTATTTCAATTTACTTTTATGTCTAATGGATATGAATATAGTTTTATGATTAGTCCTGCTACAGATGTGGATGAACAAACTTGGGAAGATTCATTAACACCTTCAACAACTGATGAATTGATTAACAAGTTTGTTGATTTACTTGATGATTCACCTGAAATGAAAAGAGGTAGTCTTGTAGAAAATTGGCATGGAGAAGAAAACGAAATAATTGTGGTTGGAATTTCTGGTTATGTGAAATACAAAGAACAGGAATATAATATTTCCATTTCACCAACGATGGAACAAGCAAATAAATTACACAGACTTATCCCAGATGATGAAGGATAATGCAGTAGGTTTCCTATCTTCGATAAAAAGAACAGAGAGAAGACAGAGAACGTTTGACAATATGAGAATAATAATTTCTCCCTAGAATCTTACATCTTTGATACAATTATCCTGTGAGAATGAAAGATTGAACGCACCTAAAACCTTTGATGCAAAATATCAATAAAACTTGATGTTTGATTAACCTCTATAAAAAACAAATCCAGATTATTGCATTTTACTGATGTTTATGAATTCAAAAATCATAGGTAAAGGTGTTTAGTTTATTAAAATAAGTTAAACAAGAAATTAACTACCCCGAACAGGATTTGAACCTGCGACAAATAGTTTAGGAAACTACTACTCTATCCAAACTGAGTTATCGGGGCAGAAAAATTATTATAACTCTTTTTCTTTTCTTTTTGGAAATGTCCTTACGTAAATCGCACATAATTTTTCCATATTACTTTCTCCTTGTTTTAATTTTTGTTGGGGATTTTGTGTATTTTCTACACATAATAATGCTACCATTCTCTACTAAAAAGGCATCAGCATTTTGGGAACGATTTGGGAACAACAAAAAAGAAATAGATTTGAAAGAATATTGAGTGATTACAAGAGCATAGGTATTACACTCATTGTTTCCTAA
>DCAB01000019.1:1853-48027 GCA_002311855.1 Candidatus Dadabacteria bacterium UBA1144
TTCCTAAACCATTTGTCGTAGGTTCAAATCCTATCTGGGGTAATTATCGACCATCATTTTCAGGCCCAAAGTAAGTCGAGGGTGAGAAATTGATTCACACTTTACATGCTGAAAATTTATAGTTCTTGCATATTGACTTTTCACGTTTACAATTAATAGAATATCTTATGCTCAAATCAGAAATAGAAGAGAAAATTGGACAAATTTTCAAGCTTGAAAAAACATTATCTCAGAGAGTAGTTAATCTTTTAATCACTTCGATCTCTGATGCAATTTCAAGAGATGATAGAGTAGAAATTAGAGGTTTTGGAAGCTTTTATCCTAAAAAATACAAATCATACAAAGGAAGAAATCCTAAAACCGGAGAATCTATACAGATTCCAGAGAAGATATTGCCTTTATATAGACCTAGTAGAGATTTGCTAGAAAAACTAAATAGCAAACAAGATTAATGCAAAATTTAAGCGTAAGGATATTCCCTGATCCAATTTTGCAAAAACAATCCAAAGAAGTTGATAATATCGATGAAAAAATAGTAAAACTAACGAAGAGTATGATTGAAACTATGAAAGATTCCGACGGAGTGGGGCTTTCAGCACCTCAAGTTGGGATTCTTAAAAGAATTTTTGTCTGCAGAGATTTTTCTGATGAGGATAAAGAAACCTTTTTAATCTTAATCAATCCAACAATAATCGATTATCAGGGTAGGGTGGAATCTAAAGAGGGATGTTTAAGTATCCCAGGTTTCTACGAGTATATTTACAGATATGAAAAAATTAATATGAAAGCATTAGATATTAATGGAGAAGAGCAAAATTTTCATTCTGACGGCCAACAATCTATAGTTTTTCAACATGAGTTTGATCATTTAAACGGAATACTTTTTCCCGAAAGAATGACTCAGATTAAGAAAGAAATTTTTTTAAAAAGAATTAACAAAGCTTTCAAATAAGTAGAGAAAATTATTTTTTTGGAGCAAGTTTTCTTAAAATTTTCCTTTTTATTTTTAAGGCATTTTCAGATAGCTTTGAATTATCAGATTTGATAATGAATCTATCAAAGCCCCCATTCTTGATAACGGTCCTCATTGTGCTAGCAGCTATCTTCATTCTAAAGTTTGCTTTTAAAATAGTGCTTTGGAGACTGACGGACCTTAGATTAACATTAAATTTTCTTTTGGTCTTATTATTTGCATGACTTACACTATGGCCTGACATAAATCTCTTACCTGTTAAATTACACACCCTTGACATAATTACTCCGAATTAAGAGTTCTATAATACCCATTAAATTTATTTAAAACAATTCTTTTACTATTATCTTTCTATTTTTTGAAATAGAATATATCAATGAACTCTGATTTGTTAGATGATATAGAGCCATTCTACGTTATGGAAATACTGGAAGAGGCCCAAAAGTATGAAAAAAAAGGTATTGATATAAGCCATCTAGAAATTGGAGAACCTACTCAAAAAACAAACAAATTGATTAAACAATATGCGAAAAAAGCCATATCTAATAATCATGATAGGTATTCACATAGTCTAGGCATTCAATCTTTGAGAGAAGCGATTTCAAAGAAATATAAGAAAGAAATGGATATCGATATCTCACAGAATGAGGTGATAATAACTACAGGGTCATCAGCAGCTATAATGCTTGGACTAATTACCTCTATTGAGCAAGGCGACGAAGTAATATTGGTGGAACCATATTATCCGTGCTATCCACAGATAGTAAAAATTTTTGGTGGTCAACCGAAGTTATTAACCACTTACCCAGAGGAAAATTTTCAAATTGATATTAGTAGACTAAAAAAGATGATAACTAAAAGAACCAAACTTCTAATCATAAATTCTCCCTCTAATCCCACGGGAGTTACTCAAAGTAGTGAGGTACTAAAATCGATTGCAAAATTAGACATAAAGGTTATTTCAGATGAAATTTATCAAGGTTTAAATTATGCTCAATCTCCAGATACTATTTTGAAATACAAACGCGATAGTTTAGTAGTTAATGGTTTTTCAAAATTCTATTCTATGACAGGATGGCGACTAGGATATTTAATTGCTCCTAAAAAAATGGTTAGAAATATTCAAAAACTTCAACAAAACATGTTTATTTGCGCACCTACGATTTCCCAATATTCAGCCCTTGGAGCTCTGAAAATCAACTACAAAGAAATTAACAAAATGAAAGCCGAATATATCGATAAAAAAGATTTGATTCTAAACAAATTGGAAGATCTTGGAATTGGGGTTAATTATAAACCTGATTCTGCTTTTTATATTTTTTGCAATATGGAAAGCTTTTGTCAGGATTCTCTTGAGCTGTCTCTTGATATGTTACAAAAAGTGAATTTAGCTGTAGCTCCGGGAAAGGATTTTGGGCCAAATTATAATCAGTATATTAGACTTTCATATGCAAGTTCGATAACAAATCTGAGAAAGGGACTAAAAAAATTAAAAAAATATATTAGTGAATATACATAACGATTAATCAAAGTTATTATTTAAAAAATGAAATCCAGAAAAATAATTTTTGCAAATTGGAAGATGAATCTTGATTCTAGAGGTATTTCTAATTTGGTCCAAGACATCTTAAGTGAAATGAAAAATTTTGATAATCTGGATGTAATTTTGTCCCCTCCCTTTCCTTACCTGAAACTAGTTTCTGATTTAATTCGTGGATCAAAATTATCGCTATCATCTCAAAATGTGTTTTATGAAGATGTTGGTTCATATACAGGTGAAGTTTCCACTAATATGCTTAAGGATGTCGGGTGCGATTGGGTCATGATGGGACACTCTGAGAGGAGACAACATCTCTTGGAGACCAATGAAATGATTAATAAGAAAATCCTTGCCTCCACCCACAACGGCCTTAATGCAATTCTATGTGTTGGTGAATCTTTTGATGAGAGAAGACATAATAAAACTTTTGTTCGTATATCTGACCAACTCAAGAGGGGACTAAGAGATGTCAAGTACGATGCTCTACCTTGTATTGTTATAGGATATGAACCGATATGGGTTATAGGCTCTGGTGAGCCTGCTCGCCTAAAAGATATTCAAGAAGTTCATAATTTTATTAGTAACGAACTTGATTCTATGTTCCCTGACTCCACGAACTTACCTAGGATTGTCTATGGAGGGAGTGTAAATAATTTGAATATAAATTCAATAATTTCTCTGAAAAATGTTGATGGAGTTCTTGTTGGGAATGCAAGTATGGATTGTGAAGTATTCTGTGATATCGTATTGAAAGTTGGTGATTCAACATGATTGAAACAATTAAAAGTACTTTGATTATTTTTCACGGTGTTGTTTGCGTATTATTGGTTCTAGCTGTACTCTTCGGACCATCAAAAACTGACGATTTAGGTTCTATGTTTGGTGGTTCATCTGAGTCCGTATTTGGTGCCGATTCTTCTTCTTTTTTGAGCAAATTAACTAAATGGTTAGGATCAATCTTTATTATTACTAGCTTGGTTCTTGGTTTTATATATGTAAAATTTGATAAGCAATCTGTTCTTCAAGAGAGAATTGAATTATTTGAAGAAAAAGAAGAAGTTTCAGACATAGAATAATTAATACATCCCAGATGTCCCTTGTCTATAACGTTCTTAAATTATTGAATTTTTCTTGATAAGTCTTTTTAATTTTGTTAAATTATACGGGAGGAGATTGATATGGCATATATAATAGGAGAAGCATGTATTGGAGTCAAAGATATGTCTTGCGTTGAGGCTTGTCCAGTGGATTGTATCTATCCTGACGAGAAGGGAGACATGTTGATGATCCATCCAGAAGAATGTATTGACTGTGCTGCTTGTGTCGACCCATGTCCTGTGGACGCCATCTATTATGAAGATGAGGTACCAGAAAAATGGTCAAGTTTTATTGATAAAGCTAAGAATTTTGATTTTACAGGGCTTGCTCCAGCTGTAAGAAAAGGTTGACGATATGACATATATAATAGCAGAGCCGTGTATTGGAGTTAAAGATAAGTCTTGCGTTGATGCCTGTCCTGTAGATTGTATTTACGAAGCTGGTGAACAATTAATAATTAATCCAGAAGAATGTATTGATTGTGGTGCCTGTGTTGATCCGTGTCCTGTTGAAGCCATAGCTCATGAGGATGAAATTCCAGAAAAATGGGCAAGTTTTATTGAAGATGCCAAGAAGTTTGATTTCGAAGGACTTAGTCCAGCCCAAAGAAAAGGCTAATTAACCGGAACTCTTAAATCGTCTATATAAGGCGAAAGTTTTTTTGATTTGAAAGTGCGATGCCAACAATATTATGAATGGTGTTGCGACTGGTTTTTTAATTTTTTATCATGTTTAGTGAAAAAGCCTATCTATGTAAGTAAAAAATTAAAATATAATTTTTTTCAATATTTGCCAATTTAATCTAATCAAGAGATAATAGAATTAATTTATGAATATTTGCGTCATTGGTTCAGGCTATGTTGGTCTAGTAACGGGTTCGTGTTTCGCTAATTGTGGGAATAATGTGACTTGTCTTGACATAGACAAGAATAGAATCAAATCCCTAAAAAAAGGGAAGATCGACATATATGAGCCTGGCTTGTCTGATATTGTAGAGAGAAATTTTAATGCCAAGAGACTTAAATTTACAACAAATTACAAAGAAGCTATAGAAAATGCCGAGATAATTTTTCTAGCCGTATCTACCCCGCCAAATTCAGATGGCTCTGCGAATTTGGATTATATTAAAAATGCGACAATGGAATTATCAAAATATATCAATAACTACAAAATTATTGTTACCAAAAGCACTGTTCCTATCGGAACCACATACTTAATTAAGAATTTGATAAAATCTCAAACGGATAAGGAGTTCGATGTAGCTTCTAATCCTGAATTCTTAAAAGAAGGTTCGGCAATCAATGATTTTATGTTTCCTGATAGAATCGTCATAGGGGTTGAATCTATAAAAGCTGAGAAAATTCTCAAAGAGCTGTATGAACCTTTTATGAGAAAAGAGGATAAATTGGTATCCGTAGATATACAATCATCAGAAATTTCTAAATATGCATGTAATGCAATGCTTGCAACTAGGATTTCTTTTATTAATGAGATAGCTAATTTGTGTGAAGAAGTTGGAGCAAATATAACTAGCGTTAGAAGGATAATGTCTCAAGATCAAAGAATTGGTAGACATTTTATCTTCCCCGGTCTCGGCTACGGAGGGTCTTGTTTCCCTAAGGACATTAAGGCTCTTATTGGTATCGCTAAGGAAAACAAGGTTGATTTGTCTATATGCGAAGCTGTAAATAATGTCAACGATCAACAACGACAAAGGTTCTTCAATAAAATAAAAGACTATTTTAAAGACTTAAATAATAAACGATTTGCTATTTGGGGTTTGTCTTTCAAGCCAAATACTGATGACATCAGGGAAGCTCCATCAATAGATATAATCAAGAATTTGATTCACGACGGCGCAAAAATCAATGCTCATGATCCCGTTGCGATTGGCAACTTTAAAGAATTGATTAAGGATGATATAGATTATTTTTCAAATAGTTATGACACTCTCAAAGGCTGTGATGCTCTTATAATTCATACTGAGTGGAATGAATATAGGCAACCTAATTTTAATAGAATAAAGAAACTGTTGAAAAATCCGATTATCTTTGATGGAAGAAATTTATATAATGAACAAAAACTTTCGGATTTAGGTTTTTTCTATACTAATATTGGCTTTTATCCTAGTGATGACAAGTAAAAGATATCACCTTAATACTGATATCAGCTCTTTGGCTGGAATTGGTCCAAATATAAAAAACATATTAAATGGTATTGGGATACATGATGTATTTGATTTGGTATTTTATTTTCCCCGATACTACAAGGACTATACAAATACAAAAAAGATTATAGATATCAATATTGATGATGAAATTACTCTTCAAGGAGAAATACTGTTATCCAGACTACTGAGAACAAGAAAGAAAATTTATGAAGTTGTTTTAAATGATGGTAGCGGGAACTTCAAAATAATATGGTTTAATCCTATATATAAATATTTAAAAGAAAATTTTGAGAAAGGGAAATGGGTAGTCCTATCCGGCCGAGCTGTTAAGTCGAATTCGTCTAGATATCTCCAGATTATTAATCCTCCACCAGAGAATTACCATATCTTAGATAGTAATCCTGAATTGGTAGATTTTGGTGGAATTTCTCCTATATATCCCCTTACTAGAGGATTATCTCAAAATAGAATTCAAAAAATCTTTAAAGAATTACTCAAAAATATTGATTTAGATAAATTAAATATCTTAAGTCACGATATTAAAAAAAAATATGCTCTAGAAGATGTATCGGAATCTATATTGAACATACATCTTCCTCCTAAAAATAATGGTTTTGTCGATTTAAGCTCCTCTCGGTCTGTCTACTCTTCAGTTTGGCATAGGTCCTTCGTTTTCTTCGAGTTTTTAATATTATGCCTTGGAATTCGAGAAAAAAATCAAAACAAAGACGATCAATCAGGCATACCTCATATTTTGAAAAAGAATGATTCTTTTTATGAAAAAGTTAAGAAAAGTTTCCCTTTTGAGCTTACCAAGGCACAAGAAAAAGTATTGGGTGAAATTGTTTTGGATATGACGTCAACAAAACAAATGAATAGACTCCTACAAGGAGATGTGAGTAGTGGAAAAACGATAATTGCTTTGTTATCTATGGCGATTTCCTATGATAATAATCTACAATCTGTCATGATTGCACCTACTGAAATTCTTGCAGACCAGCACTACTATTTTTTCAGTAGATACGTGAAAAATGAAGAGCTAGTTATTCTCAAGTCTTCATTGTCAACCAAAGAAAAAGATAAAGCATATGATGTTATACAGTCGGGAGAAGTTAAAATCATAATCGGAACACATTCTCTATTCCAAGATAAATTAAAATATAAAGATTTAGGCCTTGTTGTAATAGATGAACAGCATAGATTCGGTGTGGTACAGAGAAAATTGATGGTTGGAAAAGGAAACAGTCCAGATATTTTAACAATGACCGCTACACCCATCCCGAGAACCTTGTCCTCTATCTTTTTTAGTGATTTTGACGTATCTATCATCGATAGTTTGCCACCCAGGAGAGGAGAAGTTGAGACTCAAATTGAAAATCTTGAGAATATTGAAAAAGTCTTTGAACTTTTAGAAAATGAACTCAATAAAGGAAGACAGGGATTCATCGTTTGTCCTATCATTGATAAGTCTGAAAATCCGGAATTTAAAAATCTTTTAGATGTACAATCAGTTTATTTGGAATTAAGCAAAAACCATCTTAAGAAATATAATTTAGAAATGTTACACGGAGCTCTTAGTTCTGAGAAAAAAGAAAAAATAATGAACAATTTTAAGGACAAGAAAATTGATATTCTTATTTCAACAACTGTAATAGAGGTCGGAGTAGATATACCCAATGCAACCTTTATGGTTATTAATAATCCTGAAAGATTTGGATTATCTCAATTGCATCAATTGAGAGGTAGAATCGGTAGAGGACCGAATGATTCATATTGTATTTTGATCAATAATAAAATTAATGATGACTCAAACAAAAGACTATCAATTTTTAAAGAAATTTCTGATGGTTTCGTATTATCTGAAAAGGATTTGGAGATTAGAGGACCTGGAGCTTTTTATGGGGCTGGAGTAGAACAATCAGGAAAGTTTTGGGACCTTTATCTAGCAAATTTAAAAAGAGATTTGCATATTCTCAAAGATGCTAAAAATTGCTCAGAAATTATAGAAAGTTTCGACTTCTATAAAAAAAACAACAAAGTTTTCGATAATCTAATATTTAAAATATGGGGAGAAAAATTAGAACTCACAAAAACAATATGAAATGGTTATAATAGAAATATGTCAAACTTAAAAGAGACAACATTTGCAGGGGGCTGTTTTTGGGGAGTAGAAAACAGTTTTATGCAAATTGATGGAGTAGTAGAAACGACCGTAGGTTATATGGGTGGTAGATTCGTGAATCCTACTTATTTTGATGTTTGTTCCGGTATTACAGGGCATGCAGAAGTGGTAAATATTAAATATGATGAAGAAAAAGTAGATTTTAGAAAATTGTGCTTGTTCTTTTTCGAAATTCATGATGCTACAACTCTTAATAGGCAAGGACCAGATATTGGAACTCAATATAGATCATCTATTTTTTATCACGATGATTCTCAAAAGGAAATTGCTCTTAGTGTTATTGAAGAAATTAGTTTGAAAAACAAATCTGAATTAAAGATAGTCACAGAAATTATTCCTGTTGCGGATTATTATATTGCCGAAGATTATCATCAGAAATATATTTTGAAAAATAATTTAGAATCATGTGGAGGGTAACTAAGTGAATGCTTTAAAGACAGGTTTTTTATTGGCAGTCCTGACAGCTTTCTTTATTTTAATTGGTAAATTAATTGGAGGATCGACTGGGATGTGGTTCGCTTTTGTTTTTGCAATGATAATGAACATCGCTTCTTATTGGAAAGGAGATAAGATTATTTTGTTAATGTTCAAGAAGCAAAATATCCGTGAACTTGGAGAAAATGATTATCAAAATCTATCAAATATCTTCGCCAATGTATGCAAAAAAGCGGATATGACTGGCCCTAAGATTTATATTTATGATGATGAAAAACCGAACGCTTTTGCCACAGGAAGAGATCATGAACATTCTTTGGTCGCGGTTTCTACTTCTCTTGTTGAAAAATTAAATGATGACGAACTCGAGGGTGTATTAGCGCATGAGCTTGCACATATTGAGAATATGGATACTTTAATAGCTTCAATTGCCGCCACTTTTGCTGGTGCAATTAGTATAATTGCATCGATTATCAAATGGAGCCTTATCTTTAGTGCCTTTAGAGGTAATAGAGGTACTGGAAACATTGTTGGCCACATTTTGATAGCAATTCTAGCTCCAATTATTGCTCTTATCATTCAGATGGCTATCTCTAGGACAAGAGAGTTTAAAGCCGACTATACAGCAGCACAAATTACCAGCAAACCCCCAGCGCTTGCTTCTGCCTTGAATAAGATTCATGATCATATGCTTTCATGTGTGGGTAAACCTGATTTGAACGAAGAGCGCAATACAGCAACTAGCCATTTGTTTATAATAAGCCCATTAGTAGGAGGCATTATTAGCAAATTGTTTAGTTCCCATCCTCCGGTAGAAGAGCGAACTAAAAGATTAATGGCTTTAAAACCTCTTAGTTGAATTTCACAAAAATTTAAGATTTTGAATTATTATTTTACATGCTTATGATTTTGGAAGTTTCTTTAATAATGGAAGCGAGCTCAAGGAGATTTGATTTTGATATTTCCGAGATTATCAGATTCTTATTTATGCCTCTTGTTTCTAGGCACTGAGAGCAGTAATAAGCTTTAGCTCCAATATCAACCAACTCTTTGATTTTTATTGAAGTCGACTGTCCTTTAATCTCATCAGGAGGTTTTTGATTTTTCATTACATTAAATACACCATCATTCATTAAAAAAATTATGGGTTTTTGGTCTTGACCTATTAAAGCAGTGGCAAGACGTAGTGCGTTCCAGGTTTTAGAAGAAGATGGAGCTTCATTTATTAGCAACAGAATTGACATAAAATTAATGATACCTAATTAGCTAATATTTATCTTTCTATTGGATTGTATTTAGGGATGCCTACGCAAATCCAAACTATGAGAATCAAAGAACATAAAAATATGAGAACAGTATAATTTGGAAATTCGAAATAATTACTTGTTGTATATATGTATCCGGCTGTGATACTTCCAATTGCGTGCCCGAGAAAACTCATTATATAATAAGGTCCATTTCCAGTAGCTCGCATACTGTCGGATACATGTAAAGACAAGAAACTAGGAAGTAGTGAATGAAAAATTGTCGTACCCAAAAAGAAGAAAATTCCTAAGAAATAAAGGGAAAACTCATTTTTAAAAATAAAAAGGAATGAGCCAAAACTTAGAAACAAGAAAACCCAGCCAAATTTAATCGAAAGGTCAATTTTGTTGATTTTTTCAAGAAATCTTATTGATGGATAAATCAAGATTGCTGACGGCAAAAAAATTATTAAGTATACAAGACTCAGTTGGTTTACAGATGTACCAAATTCTTTCCACATTAATGGATAGACAAAAAGAAATACGCTCAACATCAATGAAAGCATAAAAGAGGAGGAATAAATTTTAATCATTTCAGTACTTGGTTTAAAGATTATTCCACCACTTAACTTAGAAGTATTTATTTTATTCTTTGGATAAAATATTGATGCCGTTATAAGAGCCAAAATTCCAAAAAAGAATAGTAACAAAAAAAGAATTCTAAAACTAAACAACGAAGATAAAAATGGACCTATTAAGAAGCCGATAACAAAAGCGATACCTACAGAAACCCCAACGATTGTAAATGCACTCGCTCTATTTTTTTCCTCAGTATTTTCTGCGAGGGTTGCAACTCCAACAGAGCTAATCGCCCCACATCCTTGTATTATTCTTCCGAAAACTAATAAATTAATATCGTTCGCAATATAACAAATTAAACTCCCAATTGTAAAAACCGACAACCCTAAGATGACAACCGTTTTCCTTCCTATCTTGTCACTGAGATATGCTAAAGGTACCTGCATGATTGCTTGAGCAAGAGAGTATACGCCAATCGCAACCCCCGCTAAAAATGGGTTCGAATTGGTGTATTCGATTGCATAAATACTAAAAATCGGCAACAACATAAATAGTCCAAGCAGTCTTAATGAGAGAATCAGACTTACGATAGCTGTTGATTTTTTTTCTAATGACGAAAGCGACATCGAGGTAAGAGAAAATATATCACAAATAATTAATCAAACTAGGTCATTCGAAAAATAAAGTCATCTATGTTAGATTTAGAAAATAATGAGATCTACTATAGCAGAAATAGATCTTGAAAATCTATCTAGAAATATTGACTATCTGAATACATTGATTGGTGAACGGGTAGAAGTCCTTGCAGTTGTAAAAGCAAATGCATATGGACATGGTTCTACTGAAATGACGAAAACTTTAATTAGCCTTGGTCTCAGCAATTTTGGTGTAGCAACACTCGAAGAGGCCAGTGAATTAATAGAAGCAAAAATTAAATGTAATATCCTAATCCTCGGTTCGATTCATGATAATGAGATTTTGGAAGCAATAAAGAAAAATATAATTTTTACCGTATACGATTTAGATCAACTCAATTTAATTAATGGATTAAAAAGTAAAAAAATCTCATTTCATTTAAAAATTGATACCGGAATGAATAGATTAGGTATTGGTATAAACGAAATAGAGGAAACTATAAAAGTAATCCAAAATAACAATAATCTAAATTTGGAGGGTGTTTATACTCATTTCCCCGAATCCGAAAAAATAAAATCAGATTTTACTAAAAATCAAATATATCAATTCAATAAAATAATAAAAAGATATAAATCTAATATCGAAAATATAAAATTTTTCCATATGGCCAATAGTGCTGGAATAATTAACTACCCAGATTCTCATTTAAATATGGTCAGACCAGGAATACTAATATATGGATTGGCGGAAAGCAGGGGTAACAACCTTTTTCCAGTCATGAAATTAAAATCTTCAATCATCAAAATAAGAAGTCTCAACAAAGGAGAATCTGTAAGCTACGGAAGAACTTTTATAGCTGAGAAGAATATGAAAATAGGCGTGATACCAATAGGATATGCAGACGGACTTCCTCGATTTTTATCGAACAAGGGTTTCGTAATCTATAAAGAAAGAAAATGTAAAATCATAGGAAGGGTATGTATGGATTTAACAATCATAGATTTAACAGAGTGTCTAGATCCAAAAGTTAATGATGAAGTAATAGTATTTGATGATTCTCAGTATACCGCTAAGGATATTTCGTTAATTGCAAAGACAATTCCATATGAGATTATTTGTGGAATAAGCAAGAGAGTCAAAAGAGTGTATTTGTGAAAAATTTTGTAGTAAGGATTGGCATTGTGTTATGCTTGCTCACTTCCACTGTGTTATCAGAAGAAAATACTTTTCTCGGTCCAATATTAGAATATAAAAAAGATGAATTCTCAAAAGTTTACGCATTTAGGCCAATTTTATACTATGAAGCAAACTACGAGCTTAAATTCAGATCATTAGACATTTTGTATCCGTTTATGTCCTACCAAGAGGACAATCAGCGGACTCAATTTAGAGCATTTTTCTCTATGATTAGGTATACCAATTTTAACGACTATGATAATCTACAAGAAAAAAATTTTTCTATATTTCCAATAATTGATATTGCATGGTCGGGCAAGAAAGAGAATAATTATTTTTCTCTATTCCCAATATGGGGTACTTTAAAAAATAAATATGGGAAAGAAGAAATTAATTATCTCTTGTTTCCTCTGTATCTCGAAACGAAGAAGAAAAATTCTACAAATAAACATTTTCTTTGGCCTTTTATTTCTAAAGTAGAAGGTAAATATGTATCAGGATTTAAATTGTGGCCTTTGTTTGGTTATGAGAGGAAATTAGACGAAAAACAACTTACAGTTGTGAAAGAATCAAAATTTTTTTTGTGGCCATTTTATGCTTCAAAAAAAAATATGATAGGAGGTTTGAATTTGGAAGAAACAATTTATTTCCCTTTTTATCTTTCATCTAATTCGGCACTTCATAAATCTAAAACATACCTATGGCCTTTTTTTAACATCTATACAGACAAAATAAGCAATCAAACAACATACAATATGCCTTGGCCCATAATTCAATACAAAAAGGGAGTTAATATTTTTAGCCAAAGATTTTTTCCGTTTTATTCTTATTCGAAATCAAAAAATGTCGAAAAAGGATTTTATTTGTGGCCGCTTTACAGATATAGAAATGAAATATTGGCAACGGATTACTATAAAACTAAAAGTTTCCTCTTCTTCTTATACAAGGAAGATATATATTACGATTTAGAAAGTAACAAAATTAGAAAAGAATTTTCGAGTTTGTGGCCTATATATTCGAAAGATACCTATGAAGATGGATACGATTTTAGAATTTTTTCCCCCGTTGAAAGTTTCTTTTCAAAGAATGAAAAGATTAGGAAGATTTGGTCTCCGCTGTGGTCAATAATTAGAATACAGAACGACTCTAAATCATCAGAAACTTCGATCCTATTCAATATGATTAAATTTGAGAACGATAAGAAAAATCAAAAAAGCAAATTCGCTATCAATTTCTTGCTTCCTATAATTTCTTATGAATCGGAACAAGAGAAAGTAAAATTTAATATCTTGGGTGGATTGTTAGGAGTAGAAACTGGTGATGAACCAAAAATTAGAATATTATATATTCCGATAAATATATGAATACAATCCTCGCAATAATTACCGGTATAGGAGAATCTCTTAATCTTCTGTGGCTAACTATCAAATCAATAAAATATTTTGGATCCTCTATGGACAAATTTATTTTTCAATTGTTCGATATGGGCAATAGGACTGTGCCAGTAGCAGCTTTGATTGCTCTATCAATAGGAGCGGTACTGGCACTTCAAACGGGTATTCAGCTGTCAAACTATGGAATGCAAGATAAGATAGGTGGCATAGTAGGGCTTTCCGTATGTACTGAATTGGCCCCAGTAATGGCGGCCATTCTAATGGCGGGAAGAGTTGGATCATCAATTACCGCTGAACTTGCATCTATGAGCGTATACGAAGAAATAGCAGCTCTAAAAACTATGAATATTGATCCGGTAAGATTTCTGGTTTTACCTAGATTTCTTGCATGCTTAATAACCTTACCTGTCTTAGTTATTTACATGGACTTAATCGGATGGCTCGGTGGTTCTCTTGTGTCATCCATGAATCAATCTATTTCCGTTTCCCTGTCTTCATTTTATAATGACTTAAGCCAAGTTGTGACGTTCTCAGATATTGCAGCTGGTATTATCAAGTCAGTTTTCTTTGCAATTGCTATTTCTATTACTTCTTGTTCGATAGGATTGTTAGCCCAAGGAGGGCCAAGAGAGATTGGACATTCAGTAACGAAATCTGTGGTTGCATCTTTTATTTCAATTCTTTTGCTAGACTATGTCTTGACTAGATTTCTAATATTGGTAGGCATTCTATAATGTCTGATGTTTCAATCAAATTAAAGGAAGTAAGTAAATCTTTTGATGGAAAATTAATAATTGATACAATTTCTTGCGACTTTATCAAGAACAAAGTCCACGCAATACTGGGGAAATCTGGGACAGGAAAATCAGTATTGTTGAAAATGTTAATCGGATTATTTAAACCTGATTCAGGAAAAATCCTAATTAATGGCAAGGAGGCGGAACACTATAAGTCAGTAGGAGATTTTAAAATGTCATATATCTTTCAATCCTCCGCTCTATTGAATTCACTAACTGTCCTTGATAACGTCACAATTTTTTTGGATGAACATAATGTCGATGAAAAAGAATCCAGGGTTTCGAAAGCTCTCAAAATTCTAAACGAACTAGGTATTAAAGATTCGGCTAATAAAATGCCATCTGAGCTGAGTGGCGGTATGAGAAAAAGAGTCGCGATTGCTAGATCCTTGATTATTGAGCCTGATATCCTTTTGTATGATGAACCTACTTCCGACTTGGACCCAATAAATACTAAAACTATTTCTCAAATAATTAATAAGCTCAAAGCTAGGGGAGATATAACTCAAATTGTAGTTACTCATGATATAGGCTTTGCTTATTCTATTTCCGACACAATATCTATTCTAGATAATGGTCAAATCTTGATAACAGGTGACCCGGATTTGATAAAGAGTTCAAAAAATCCAATTCTGGATTCAATTTGATTAATATGTATAATATTGCATGAGTAAAACAGCACAGCTTGGGATTTTTTTTCTTCTAGGAATAGTCATACTATTGATTATCTTTGAAGTGGTGTCGGGGGTATCTTTTTTTAAAAGTGAAAAAACTTACACTTCGTACTTCTCTTCTGTTGGAGAATTGCGAGTTGGTAGCGAAGTCAAGTTGTCTGGAGTCGAAGTTGGAAGAGTTAAGGGAATTACATTAGCAGGCCAGAATGTTGAGATAGAAATGGCGATTGATGAAAATGTTATGATAAGAAAAGATTCAAAAGCTTCTATTAATATGACAAGTCTATTGGGGACTGCTTATGTCGGCTTAACTTTCGGCTCTCCTAATTCTCCGATTTTAAGAGAAGGTGATGTTATACCTTCGCTAGTTCCAGTCGATTTTAACACTCTTATAACTAAACTAGATGTTACAGTTGATATGTTTAATAACCAACTATTTGATTATGATGATAAGATAAAATCTATTCTTGGAAATCTCAATAAAATTGTTGCCAGTGTTGCTTCATCAGAAGGAACGTTTGGTAAATTGGTAAATGATCCTGAGATTTACAATGAACTTAATTCTACTTTAGAGTTTTTTTCAAGTATTTCGAATAAAATTGATAGCGGTGAAGGCACATTAGGTATGTTGGTGAATGATCAAACAATCTATCTAGAGGCGAAAAAGGCACTTGTGAAATTAAATTATATAACTGAACAAATGACAACTGGACAAGGCTCGTTAGGAAAGCTACTGAATGATGACGAATTGTATAATTCAATAAACGAATTATCCGCGAACCTTAATGCGTTAGTTGGAAAAATAAATAGGGGTCAAGGAACTTTGGGCAAATTGATAAATGATGACAGATTGTATTATGATGCCCTAAATTCAGTTAGAAAACTTAAAAACGCAGCCGAAGTTCAAGAAGATTTAGCTCCACTAACCACGATAACTGCGGCGTTTGGTGTTATGACTCTTTTTTAAAGGCATGCCTGTCTATTCTACGAATCCAAATGCAAAACGTAATTATTACATCGAGGAAGTGCTTGAGGCGGGAGTTGTTCTTTACGGCTCTGAGGTCAAGTCTATCAAAGATGGCAAATTAAGCATTAAAGAAAGTTATGCAACATATAAAAGGGGAGAAATTTTTGTAATTAATTCTTATGTCGCTAAATTTCAAAATTCATCTTTTTTTACTCATGAAGAGAACAGGGATCGCAAACTTCTTTTAAACAAAGCGGAAATAAGAAAACTCATAGGTAAAATTAAGATTAAAGGTTATACCCTAGTTCCTATAAAAGTTTATTCGAAAAAAGGGTTAATAAAGTTTGAAATAGGACTTGGAAAGGGAAAGAAGTTTTATGATAAAAGAATTGATTTAAGAAAAAAAGATTTAAAGAGAGAGCTTGATAGATCTTTCAAAAATAAAATTAGTATTTAATAATCTTTTAAAATGTTCTAGAATAAATGATTATTGGGGGCGATTTGGTTTCGACGAGAATACTGCATTTAGAAGTTGCATGTCGAGAGCTAACTCGTTAAACTGGCTAAAGCACGATAAGTGCCGAACCAATCAATCAACTTGCTGCCTAAAATAGTGTAGCAACATTGAATTCAGCTTTGCTCATAGAGCTTTTTTCAATGTCATTTATATGAGCCTGAAAAAAATATTTTCCCTATATTTTTTTCGGTGACTAAGGGAATCGAAGTATTTTTTGTTGTTTAGCTCAGAAAATACTTTTAAAGACAATGCTAAAATAAGCATGTAGAAGTTCTATCTTGCTAATTTTCGGACCTGGGTTCGATTCCCAGCGCCTCCATGGAATTATCTAAAGAATACGAAAGTTGATAGTTGTGCAAAAAATATTAATAGGTACAAACAATAAAGGGAAAATTAAAGAATACGAGATTCTTTTTAAAGATATTTTCAATCCGGTACCCCTTAGTTACTTGGAAATTGATCTTGATGTTAATGAAAATGGTTTATCGTACGAAGAGAATGCGCTCATTAAACTGAAATACCTAAAAAACAAATCTCCTTTTCCAGTTATTACAGATGATTCTGGACTAGAGGTATCTTCCTTAAACAATGAGCCGGGTATCTTCTCAGCGAGATATTCAGGAAGAAATTCGTCAGACGAAAAAAATATTAGTAAATTATTAAAAAAGATTAGAGATCAAAGGACTTTATCTAATACTATAGAAACCGATAGGGTAGTAATGATAGATAGAACTGCACGGTTCGTTTGCTCAATTGCTTATTTTAATTCTGGGAACCCTGCTGAAATTATAACTTCTCACGGAGAATGCTACGGATTAATAATAGACAAAGCAAAAGGAAACAATGGATTTGGTTATGATTCAATATTTTATGTAGAAGAACTGTCTAAGACTTTTGCTGAATTATCTATAAATCAGAAAAGCCTTATAAGTCATCGATATCAAGCTGTGAAAAATTTATTAAAGCAATTAAACATTTAATTTGTAAATATATAAATATTTAAATATTATAAGATAATGTTTATGCGTAAGAGAGTAACTAAATATATTTTTGTTACAGGTGGGGTTATGTCTTCGCTAGGCAAGGGTCTTGCAAGCGCGTCGATAGGTGCCTTACTGGAAGCTCGAGGTATTAGGATATCCCTTCAAAAATTGGATCCCTATATCAATATCGACCCAGGAACAATGAATCCTTATCAGCATGGTGAAGTATATGTTACTGACGATGGAGCCGAAACTGATTTAGATTTAGGTCATTACGAAAGATTTAATGATATTGTCCTAACAAAAAATAGCAACGTCACCGCTGGAAAAGTATATAACGAAGTTATATCTAGAGAAAGAAGAGGAGACTACCTAGGCGAAACCGTACAGGTGATACCTCATATTACTGATGAAATAATTAAAAGAATTTTTGCTCTTAAGACTAAAGGCGATGTATGTATAGTGGAAGTTGGTGGCACGGTTGGAGATATAGAAAGTTTACCTTTTCTAGAGTCAATTAGACAGATAAGGTCTCAAGTAGGTAAAGAAAATGCAATTTTTATTCATCTCACATATGTTCCATATATAGCTGCCGCTGGCGAATTAAAAACCAAGCCAACTCAGCACAGTGTTAAAGATTTATTACAGATAGGTATTCAACCTGACATATTACTATGTAGAACCGATAGATTTCTCTCTAATGATATAAAGAAGAAGATTGCTCTTTTTTGCAATTTAAATGTGGAATCGGTTATTACCGCAAAAGATGTTGAAATAATATATGAAGTACCACTAATTTTTCATAAAGAAGGACTCGATCATATAATTTTGGAAACTTTAAAAATATGGACTAAAGAACCAGATTTTTCCAAATGGGAAAGTATTGTTTCTAAAATTAAAAGACTTAATAAAACACAAAAAATTAATAGTAAACAAAAAACTACTACGATTGGAATTGTTGGCAAGTATATCGAACACAAAGATGCCTACAAAAGTCTTCATGAAGCTCTTAACCATGCATCATTTGATAATAATGTAAAATTAAATATAGAGTATGTTGACTCAGAACACTTGGAGAAACAATCCCCCAAGAAATTGTTGGGCTCATGCGATGGAATACTGGTTCCGGGAGGCTTTGGAGACCGAGGTTTCGAGGGAAAAATTTCTGCAATAAAATATGCCAGAGAAAACAATATCCCGTTTTTTGGTATATGCCTTGGGTTGCAGATGGCAGTTGTAGAATATGCAAGAAACGTATGCAAAATTAAAGACGCATCTTCTATAGAGTCTAAAAAGAAATCAAATAACTATGTGATAAATTTTATGCCGGATCAAAAAGATTTAGATACTAAGGGTGGCAATATGAGGCTCGGGAAATATCCATGTGAAATTAAGAAAAATTCAAAAGTTCACTCAGCATACAAAAAGACTAAAATCTCAGAAAGACATAGACATCGTTATGAAGTAAATCCCGAATACCATTCTAGTCTGACTAAAAATGGATTAATTTTAAGTGGCATGTCTCCTGATGGTAAACTAGTCGAAATAATTGAATTAAAAACACATAAATGGTTTGTTGGATGCCAATTTCACCCAGAGTTCAAATCAAGACCATTTCGTTCTCACCCATTATTTAGAGAATTTATTAAGGTTTCATCTCATTAAACTTAATGTCCAATACTGAAATAACATATCTATTAGTAATCAGTGATTCCAAATTATATATTGTTTTGGAAAGTCGTTTTGATAAAAAAAAGAGAGAATATTATATCAAAAAAACCAATTCTGAGATTGAAATTAAATTGCCATTAAAGGATATAGTAATCAACAATCTTTCTTTTCTTCAACCTAACAAGAAAGTAACTAATTTCAATTCATTGTATGAGCTATGGAATACTCTATTCAAAAAAAATAATATTTATGAAATATCAGATTTTGTCTTACAAGCAATTAAGTTTTACAAAATTGATTCAATTGGTTCGTTACAAGTTTTTATAGAATTATTTAACAAAGAATTTATTTTTTTCAAAATCGTAGATAACGACAAGGTATATCTTAATCCTAAGAATATAATAGAAAAAATAAAAAATAATATAAATCAAAAGAAAAAATCTCGTGATTTATCAGAAGAATTCGTTAATAACGCAATCCAAGGTTTAAAAATCGAAAGAAACAAATTTCAAAACCAAATATCTCAAATTTCTTCTTACCTGTCAGGATTTTCTGATTATCAAAAGTCATTTATATCATTAATAAAAAAAAATATGAATTTAATTTCCGATGACGAGATTTTAGATTGGGGTAAAAAATTAAATCTTTTTGATTCGACCTTTGAACCTTTCTATTTAAGAAATAAGCTAAGCAATTTGTTCTCATATAATGAATTAGATACAAAGTTGACAATAAACAAAGATCATCACAACCAAACTCTTTCTTCTTTTACTATAGATGACGAATCAACTTACGATTATGATGATGCTATAACAATTGAAAAGAACAACGATAAGTATATTTTGTATGTACACGTGGCTAATTTTTCAGACTATTTTGACTACGGATCTATCTATGACAATGATGCGAAGAAAAGAATAAGTACGATATATACTCCATCGGAAAATTTTGATTTATATAGAAAAGACATTGTTGAACGTATAGGTTTAAAAGAAGGTGAAACAAGAGAAGTAATTTCCATTAAATTTAACATTTCTAATTTCAATTTAGAAAATTATGAAGTCTTAAATAATTTTATTAAAGTCGAAAAAAATTATTCTTATAAAGAATTTGACGAAATTCTTCCTTTGAATGATGACTTTAAGTTTCTAGATACTTTTACTAGGAGCTTAAACAATGAAAGGATTAAGTCCGCAGATTTTGAGTCTTTCAATCCTGAATTATCAATATCGTATGATGAGACAAGGAAATTGTTTCTCAAAACACATGGTAACTATATTTCTTCAAGAATCATTTCGGAATTGATGATTCTTTCAAACAGATTAATTTCTGAATATATGATTGATAATTCAATACCATCAATATTTAGATCTCAGGATGAATCTAGAAATCTTGAGGTAACTAAGATAAAGGGTAATCGTGACTTTAGTTTTTACAGAAATGTAGCACAAATTGGAATTTCAACGACTCCGAAACCTCATTATGGATTAGGTCTGGATTCATATTTGCAATACACATCACCTATTAGAAGGTATTACGATTCACTAATAATGAGACAATTGGATAGCTTCTTGAAGAATCAATCCTTGTTCTTTTCTAAAGATAAAATTGATGAAATAATTCAAGGGACTATTCCACTGTTGGAATCAAATAAAGCAAAATCTAAGAATGCTTATAAACATTGGGCCTTAAAACTAATCAAACAAGATAAAATTGATGAGCTAATAGGATATATATATTCAGATATCAAGGATAAATACATTATTTTCTTTAATGAGTACAATTTCTTTGACTCGATACCTAAAATAAATTGCAAGAGAATTTATAGGGAAAATGATAAGATTAGAATTACTTTTGAGTTTATTGATTCAAATACACTCAACATTCACAATATTCAAGATATTCTTTAACCTTTTTAGCCGCTTTCGACAGGGGGATGTTCTACTTTTTTAAATCGACTGTTTTGTGTATAATAGTACTTAACCGTCGTCCCACTTTATTTAAACTTTGTTTTATGTAAAAGGTGAGCTCAGGGAGGCATAAGTTGGCAAAAAACACATTAACTTTAATTGATAATAGAGTCGATAAGACGTACGAGATTGAAATTGAAAGTGCTACTATCAGAGCTAAAGATTTAAGGCAAATAAAAGTTACTGAAGATGAATTTGGGATGATGAGCTATGACCCCTCTTTTGAAAATACTGCTTCATGTAAAAGTGGTATAACATTTATTGACGGAGATAAGGGTATTTTAAGGTACAGAGGCTATCCAATAGAGCAACTGGCTGAAAGTAGTAATCAATTAGAGGTCTCAAAGTTATTAATCGATGGTGAATTACCAAACGAAAAGGAATTCAGAAAATGGCAACTAGATATTCAGAGCAACAACGCCGTTCCAGAGCCCATAAAGGATATAATTCAAGCTTTTCCAAAGAACGCGCATCCGATGGGCACTCTGATTAGTCTTGTGGCTGCATTATCTACTTTTTATCCAGAAGCTAAGAATATTACGAACGACAAAGAAAACTACCTTAATATATGTAGATTAATTGCACAAGTCCCAATTCTTGCGGCTCATTTCTACAGACATTCTCAAAATCTTACTCTGATACCACCTGATAATTCCTTAAGTTATGCTGAGAATTTGCTTAATATGATGTTCGATGGTGATGAGAAAAAATTGCATCCCAATATTGTTGATGCGATGGACAAGTTGTTAATTCTTCATGCAGATCACGAACAAAATTGCAGCGCAAGTGTTATGAGAAATGTTGGAAGTTCTGAACCTGATCCATACTCCTCAGTATCTGCAGCAGCTTCAGCATTATATGGACCGTTACATGGAGGAGCGAATGAAGCCGTTTTAGAGATGTTGGGTGATATCCAAACAGCTGACGATATTCGGAGTTTTCTAGATAAAGTACAAAATAAAGAGGTTAAACTTATGGGTTTTGGCCATAGAGTTTATAAAGCTTATGATCCAAGAGCCAAATGTATAAAGAAAGCAGCGGATAGTGTTTTTGCAATTACTGGCACAAACCCATTATTGGATATCGCATTACAACTTGAATCAATTGCTTTAAGTGAAGAATATTTTATTGCAAGAAATCTTTATCCAAATGTGGACTTCTATTCCGGTCTTATTTATCAAAGTATGGGAATTCCAACAGAAATGTTTACGGTACTATTTGCAATTGGTCGAACCGCAGGGTGGCTCGCCCAATGGAAAGAACTTCTTTCTGATGATGAGCAAAAAATCGCAAGGCCTAGACAAATCTATACGGGCTATGGATCAAGAAACTATATTGATGTTTCCAAAAGATAATCATAATTTAAGTTAAAATCTGCAGGATGGCAGGATTGATGCCAAGAATAATTGTAATAAAAACACAAATTGTAATTATTATTTTGTTGATCATAGAGAAATCTATATTCTCAACTTGATTGAATTGTTTGTGGTTAAAGATTGCTCTAATTATTTTTAGGTAGTAATAAAAAGAAATTAATACACTTAATAGTATAGCGGAGGGTAAAAATACACCATACGCCTTATAACTAATTAGGGCAATGTTGAATTTGCCCCAAAAACCGCCAAACAACGGTGCACCAGCAAGTGAAAGCAAAAAGCACGATATTGATAGTGCAAGGAATGGATTTCTTTCATAGAGACCGTTTAATTTATCTAGATTAAAATTTTCAATTACTGTTGGTAGACAATTCAAGCATACATACAAACCAACATTAGCAAAAATATAAAAAGTAAAATATAAAATTATAAAATCTAATGAAATGCTGCTGGGAACGATAATTCCTATTAGCATTATCCCTGCATGCGGAATTCCCGAATAAGCCAGAAGTCTTAATAAGTTGTTCTGTTTGATGACTAATAGAGATCCAAAGAAGATAGATATAACACTTAGGAAGCCAACAATGAAAATTATTTTTTTATTAAGTAGTTCTGCCACTAAACCATCGAAAAAAAACAATAGGAATGCAATGATAGAGATCTTGGGAATCGTGCTAAGAAATGGGAGCATATTAATTGGGGCTGCCTCATACGTATCTGAAACCCAGAAATGAAACGGATACAAAGCACATTTAAAGCTTATTGTTGCAAGTAAAAAAATTGAAGCTAAAATTATTATATAATCGTCCAGTGCCCAGTTAATATCTACAAAATAAGTGCTACCAGAAAGTGAATAAAAAAGAACGGCGGAAAAAATTAGAAACACAGTTGATAGCGTTCCAAAGAAAAAGAGCTTAGTCGCTGCTTCTATAGATTTTGAGGGATCTAGACCCATTCCAGATATTAGATATAGAGGAATGCTAAGTAGTTCAACAGATATGATTAAACCAAAAAACTCTCTCGATGATACGACGAGCATCCCACCGACTAAAGATACTATGAGAAGGAAGCTGTATTCATCTAAATATTTTTTTAATTGATCAGTTTTTGAATTAGAGATTAACGACAGTGAAAGCAAAGAACCGAATATTAATAAAAGCTTGATTATTTTAGTTGACGAAGTGTTTTCGAAAGTAGAATTTAAATAGAAGCCCTCGGGTGTTTTCAATATAAAAAAACCTGAAGCAATTATTCCTACAAGTATCATTGTTTTGTTTGCCATTATTTTTCTTTTGTAGTTAACGATAGAATTTGCTAAAAGTGCAAAAGAAAGAATCACAAGGATAATTTCAGGTAGCAAAAAAGTTAGAACATTCATAATCATATCCCTATTATTCCAATTGATTCTCCATTTAAAAATTTAATTAAAAAATTAGGAAATATGCCTATTAGACAAATTAGTGCTATCAGCGCATAGCAGATGATTCTCTCATTCCTATCTAAATCAATCTTATTTTTATTATCGTCTCTAAACTTTAGGCATATTTTCTTTATCGTTCTGAACATATACAAAGTCGTTATAAGGATTCCGAAAAGAGGTACTGCAAGTAAAAGATGATGATTCGCGACCCATATACTATTCATTATTAAAAATTCCGCAATAAAGCCACTAGTTAAAGGAAAGCCAATACTTGCAAATGCAGCAAAAATAAAAATAGAAGATAAAATTGGTGAATTGTCCATCATCGAGTTTAATTCTTTTATAGATCTTGTACCTTTTGTAGCATGAATTATACCAATTGAAAAAAACAATAAACTTATTGTTAATCCATGCGATATTGTCTGTACTATAGCTCCATTCATACCAATATGATTATGCATAGCTAAAGCAATAAAGATGTATCCTATGTGTGAGAGTGATGCATATGCGGCCAAATATTTAAGATCATCTTGCATCATCGCAGTAAATGCTCCATAAATTATATTTATTGAGGCCAAAATGATTAACAAACTAGAATATTCTACAAAAGCATCACTCATTAAAGGGATTAAAATCTTGATGAATCCTACTATTCCAATTTTCATTAAAATTCCAGCAAAGATTATAGAGCCAGCGGTTGGAGCTGTTCCATGACCATCTGGTACCCATGTGTGAAAAGGCCACAAACCGGAATGAGAACCAAATCCAATTAAAAGCAAAAAATATGCAAACGTGTTAGAAGATATTTTTCTTTCAGACGTCAATAATTCACTAATTGAGAATGTGCCTTCAGAAATCCCAATAATTCCAAGACCTAAAAAGATTAGTGCTGAACCAGATAATAAATAGAGTGTTATCTTGTACGCACCATAATTCTTTGTACCCACGGATAAAGAATTCAATATCTTTGAGAACGGACCGGAGACTTCTCTCGGTAAGGCATATCCCCAATTCATTACAATTAAGAACATTGGTACAATCGCGATTTCATAAAAAAGAAAAAAGACAAATAGATCATCGGCGAGGATTAGTCCATAAATTCCAACAGAAATTATAGATATAAGAGTGTTGATTTCGCTTAATCTCTTTTCGGTCTTCAATGTTGAAAAAAGAGCAACTATTATCGTAATATTCGATAAAATTAAAAGTGCTATTGATATTTTAGTTACGCTAAAACTCATTGAAACGTTTAAGCTAGGAAATAAATCATAGAGCTTAATGAGTTCTTGATGTGTATTTTTTATGATTAAATCATTCTGATTGATATATATAGCTATTATCAGCAAGGTTATTAAAGAAGAAAAAATTGGTAAGTATTTTACTATTCTATCTTTTGAAGAATAAAGATTAATCAGCAGTGATACCAATAAGGGTATCAATAGTATTGATAATAAAAACGTCATGAATGAATTCCTATCGAAGAGATATTGCTTATTGCCCCCATTATGAGAATTAAGAAAATAAAAAAGATAATCATTCTAATAGCATATTTTCTGGTCGTACCATCTTGCAGACCCATAAGGCCTTTAGAAATATCCAATAATTTGATAGGTAGATAATTTATCAATCCATCAATAATATTTCGATCAAACCAAGCAACAAAATTAGATAGTGCTTTAAATACACTCTCATATATTTCGATGTAAATTTTATCTAATTTAAATGTATCAATAGCGAGAGCAGAGATTCCCTTCAAAGAATTAGTTATTTTGCTGGAATAAAAGAAGTTTATTGCAAATGTTAATAAAATTAATATTTGCAGTAATATAATATAAATAATATCAATATTTCGTTCTATCTCTAATAAGGGACTGAGTTCCGAATTCCCATTTGTATATTTAAGGAATATGTCCATTGTAGAAAAGCCGATTAATGAGAGAAAAGCCAAGATAACTAGTGGAGAATAGTAAACCCAATTTAGATCTTTCAAGTTTATTTTACTCAGATTTTTAAATCTTAAATCAGTTATATAAAAATATAATCTTGAAGAATAAAGAGCGGTAAAGAATACGCTTATCAGCAAGATTAATAGCTCGATGTATTTCCCTTGGCGAAGAACTTCATACAAAATGAATTCCTTTGAGAATGAGCCCGTAAAGGAGTATATCGATGACAGAGATAAACATCCTATTAACAATATGATTCCTAGGGGTGATGAAAACCCTATGCTTCCTTTAAGTTTTTCAATGTCGGACGATCCTTTAAATAGTATTATTACTCCTGCATATAGAAACAACATTGATTTGAACAAACTATGAGAGAAGAGATGGAAAAGCCCTAAATCTGAGTTTTGCAATCCGACAGCGACAAACATAAGACCGATATGAGAAATTGTGGAATAAGCAAGAATCTTTTTTAAATCATTCTCGGTAAAGGCCACTATTGAAGCAATAAGAGTTGAAATAAGACCTATATACAATAGAAGATTAGATACGAAACTGTTTACTCCGAGTAACGGAGATATTTTGTATAAAAGAAGTATCCCTGCGACAACCATTGTGGCGGAGTGGATTAGCGAAGAAACGGGCGTTGGGCCTTTCATTGCCTTAGTGAGCCAAATATTAAATGGAAATTGTGCGGATTTCGTCAAGATGCCGATTGAAATACACAGGACTGAAAACTTTAGGGAAGTTGAAGTCGAAAACAAATCGTAATTTTGATTTAGATAATCGATATTTAAGGAATTCATTTCTGAAAAAATTATTATTAAACCACCGAAAAAGAATAGATCCCCCATTCTTGTAATCCAAAATGCTATCGTAGAGGATTTAATTGCCTCGTCATCTTTATTCCAATATCCAATTAAGAAATAAGAAGAAAGACCTAATAATTCCCAAAAAATATAACTCCCAAGTAAGTCATTTGATATAGAAAACAGAAACATCGCGCTTATAAAAATTATTAAAAATAGGAAGTATCTATTGTATCTAGTAGAACCTTCGAACTCTATGAACTTAGAAGAGTAGGCGAGAACAAGAATAGAGATTCCTAAAACGATTAATGATATCAATAAGTAATCTTTGTCAAAAATGAAATCCAAAGAAATTTTGCTCTCATTTATTGAAAAGAATAGAAATGAATGACCTGCTAGTGATGTCCCATATGATGTCAATATAATTATAAGACTGAAGATTGTTAGATATATGATCGAGGGAACTGAAAAACTTAGAGATTTTGGACCCTTGAATATCGCATTTAGGGATACAGCTAGAATTGGAATTAATGATAAATAGATTATTAATTCTTGCACTATTTAAAAATCCTTTAATTTGTTTAAATCATTTATATCGATTGTTTTATTGATTCTTTGATTTACCAGAAAGATTGCTAGGCCTATTGCCACTTCACAGGCTGTAATTACTAAAATAAACAAAATAAAAATATCTGCCGCATCATTTGAATATGATTTGGAAACAGTAATAAAAAACAAATTTATACCGTTTAGAAACAATTCTATTCCGATTAAGATTGATAAAATATGTTTCTTGCTTAAAAGCATAAATATTCCAAGCGAACTAACTAATAGAGCTGTATAGATGAGTATTGAAAACAAATTAATCAATCTCCTCTCTGAATTTTAATAACACCAAGCATCCTACTATGGTTGCAAGAAGGAGAATTGAAGAGAGTTCTAATATTAAAAACCAATCATTAAACAATGAAAAACTTATATTTTCTATTGAGGAACTGGGACCTATTGTAAAATTTTTTTCTAATTCTATGAAAATTTCTGATTCAAAAAGGAAGAAAGACATGCTGATAAAAAACAAAAAAGATACTGAAAGAGCTCTGATTGGACGATGAAAGGTCTCGCCTAAATCCTCATAATCCCAATTCCTGGTTAGAATAATAGCAAAAAGAAATAAAATTAATGTTCCACCTGTATATAAAAGTATTTGTACTGTACCCAGCAAAGGTGAACCGATTAATATAAAGATGAAAGCTATTAGAAAGAGGGTAGATCCAAAGAAAAAAGCAGATCTTATTATTTTGGAACTCATACAGGTTGTAAATGCAGATGAGATTGTGAGTATGCAAAAAATTACCAATAAGATTTCAACCATTGTTATTACCTGAATCTGGGCCATAAGTATTTTGCAAAATGCTACCCTTAGCCCACGATTCTTCGTATTCCGATGCATTTTTTAACATTTTTGATTTTGTTAAAAATAAATCTGATCTCAGAGTTACAGGTTTTTCCGGGGTCTTCATCATTATGATTGCATCCACAGGGCAGACCTGAACGCATAATTCACACTGTATACAGCTTTGTAAATCTAAATTAAAAATTTTTGCCCAACCTCTACCATCTCTTTTTTCGATTTCGATTTCTATAATTTGAGATGGGCATATTCTTTCACATAATTTACAAGCAATACAATCTTCATCCCCAGTCTCTTTATCTACCGTTAATCCGAAAGTTCCCAATCTGAATCTTTCAGGGATATCCCTCCTCTCCAATGGATAATTAATTGTTACCGGTTTTTTGGGAATATTTTTAAGAGTAAATCTTAGATTCCTGAAAATGTTTTTTGCTAAATCAATTATATCCATCTCAATTAAACTCAGAAAAATATTTCGTCAAACATGCTATTAGCAATACGACAAAGGAAATCGGAATTAATTTTGACCAATTAAATCTTAATAGTTGGTCGATTCTAATTCTGAAAAAACTCCATCTAACAAATACAATAAAAGTAAAAAATACCAATGATTTTATAACTATTATTAAGTTTGATGTTATGAAAGGACCATGTGGACCACCAAAAAAGATTATTGATCCCAAGACAGAAATACCAAAAAGATGTACATATTCGGCTAAGTAAAATAAAGCAAATTTTATTCCTGAATATTCAGTCGTATAACCAGAAACAAGTTCTGATTCAGCTTCGGATAAATCAAATGGTATCCTATTGCCTTCTGCAAGAGCCGAAATGAAAAAAATAACAAAACTAATCTGACCTAAGCCAGGACTGAAGATAAACCAAATATTTTTTTGAGACTCGATTATATCTCCAAAACTTAAACTCCCAATGAGGATACATGGTATTAAAAGTGAAATTACTAGAGGAATTTCGTATGATATTATTTGTGCTACACTTCTCATGACTGATATTAGTGAGTATTTATTACTTGAAGACCAGCCAGATACAAATATACCAACAATGATTAGAGAACTTATGGCGATGAACAACATTAAGCTTAAACTAGCGTTTATCATTGGATTATCAAAGTAAAACGGCAACAGAGCGAATGCTGATAAACTGACAACCATTACCCATATAGGGCCAAAATTAAACAGCAAGGAATCAGAACTGCTTGGTTTCGAATCGTCTTTTGACATCAATTTCAAAGCATCGGCCAGTGGTTGCAACCAACCATGAGGTTTGCCCACAAGATATGGTCCAATTCTTGATTGCATTCTTGCTGCAATTTTTCTTTCAAGCCAGACTAGATAAGCAACTATCAATATAAGAGTGGTGATAGATTGAAAAATTGGCTTACTAAAACTCAAAAATTCGATAAACACTATCGATCCACATCTCCAAATACTGGATCCAGAGAACCGAGAATTGTAACTGAATCCGCAACAAAATTTCCTGGCAATATTTTTTCAATTATTGATAAATTAGAAAATGAGGGCGATCTAATCTTCATTCTATAGGGAATTGAGCTCCCATCTGAAACGATAAAGAAACCCAGTTCGCCCCTTGGAGATTCAACGGATGAATAGAAAGAACCTTTTGGGGGCTTTAAAAGTTTGGCACTTTTAAAAGGTTTCCTTGAGCTAAGATCACCGGAAGGGATACCATTGATGATTTGTTCTATAATTTTTAATGATTCGAGATTTTCTTTCATTCTGACTATAGTCCTGTCATAAGAATCTCCATTTGTTCCCAATGGAATATCGAAATCTAATTCATCGTAACATTCGTATGTTTGATTCCTACGGATGTCAAAATTTATACCCGATGCTCTTGCAACCGGTCCTGAACAACCGGCCTCTTGCGCAAGCTGTGCAGAGATTACGCCAATACTTTTTGTTCTTTTTATAAAAATTTGATCTTTAGAAATTACGTCGTTATATTCGATTAGAATTGGTCTTATATATTTAATTAAATCATTAATTTTTTTTATTACATCTATTTTGACATCATATCTTACACCACCAATCTGATTTATGTTGGTATGAAAACGAGTTCCGGTTAATTCTTCCATTATATCTAAGATTTTTTCTCTTTCTCTGAAACAATAAAGAAAAAGACTAGCGCCACCCCCAAGGGATCCTCCAAGATCCAGTCCGTAAGTTCCTAGAGCTACGAGATGAGAACTTATTCTTTGAAGTTCAGCAACCAATACTCTTATATAAGATGCTTTTTTTGGAACTTCAATTTGACACATCTTTTCAACGGTGTTAACAAACCCGAGAGAATTTGATGTTGGTGATAGATAATCGTCTCTTTCAAGAACAGGTGGAATCATATCGTAGTCAAGTACTTCAGTTAATTTTTCTACACCTCGATGTAGATACCCGAGAAAGGCTTCAATTTTGTTAATTCTTTCTCCTTGCAAATAAAGCTTAAGTCTAAATACTCCATGGGTGGCTGGATGTTGAGGCCCCATATTTATTGCTAGGTCACCAAAATCTTTTTCTACAATTTGGTCTTCCAAGATTCATACTCCTCCCTAGTTGGTCTATATGGAGAATTATGTGTATCCATATCGTATTCCTTTTTTAAAGGATGGCCTATCCAATCCTCTGGCATCATTATCCTTTTTAAGTTTGGATGACCAGAAAAACTGATCCCAAACAAATCATATATCTCTCTTTCTTGCCAATCTGCACCAACAAATAGCTCTGATAGCGAATCTATTTCTAAGCTATTCCCAAGATTGACATGGAATTCCATATCTTCACCTAATTTCGTATTAGATATTACGTATGTAAGAGTTAGCCCCTCTTCGAAATCTGTTGCTGTTATGAATTTAAGATATAAAAAATCTTTATTTTTGTATTGTGATGCATAATTTAATAGTTCATTTTTATTTATAAACTTATTTTCTATTAAATTTTTTTGCTTTTTAGTTTTAGTTTTCTTTATATCAATCTGATTTTTACCACCAGTGGATACGTTATATGTAGGGGATATTTTTCCATTTGATATCAAATTCTGGAGCTCCATTATTCCCTCTATAAAATCTTCAGGTCTAGGAGGACATCCAGGAACATACACGTCTACGGGAATAACCCAGTCTACTCCAGGTACCACACTATAAATATGCCTATAGTGATCACCAGATATAGCACAACTTCCTGCAGCAATAACCCATTTGGGAGATGCCATCTGATCATATAATGTTTTTATCCTCTCTGCCATTTTGATGGTAACCGTCCCAGCGATAATCATTAAATCTGACTGGCGTGGCGAGGCTCTTGTTATCATTCCTAATCTATCCAAGTCGTATCTTGATGCAAATGTTGCCATCATTTCGATAGCACAACATGCAAGACCGAATGATAAAGGCCAAAGACTAGATTTTTGTGCCCAATTAAAAAGTTTTGTAGTGCTAGTTGTAAATAAATTAGCTCCCGGAAGCTTCGTAAATGAACCAATGTCCTTTAGAGATTTTTCTACATTTCCCATTTTAAATAGCCTTTTTTATATGCGTATATCCAGCCTATGAATAATATTATTATGAAAGTGATAAATGACAAATAAGATAGTTCAGAAGAATTGCCCAAGCTCAATATCCATGGAAAAATAAAAACTATTTCGATATCAAAAAGAATAAATATTAATGCAATCTTGAAATAAGATACAGGTATTTGTTTCCAAGAGCTCTCAATACTAGGTTCGCCGCATTCGTAAATGGAATCCGATACATTTCTCTTCCTATTAATTACGAATCTAGCCCCTTTTGAGATTAGAATCATAAACAACGGGATGCCAACAATAACGAGAAATACCATAAGAAAATAAGAGTATTGCATCATGATCTTCGCACTATATTTTTAACTGATTATGAATTAATTGCAATATTTTGACTATCTAAAACTAGGGTCATCCTCCTAGTTGCCTACTGATGATTAGATTGTAGACAAGATCAATACTATTATGTATCTCTTTGAAGAAATTATTTATTAATCTTTCTCCCAATTTGATATCTGAAAAATCCTGAAGGTCTTTCTTTTTGCACAAAGGCCCATTCTCTATTTGTATTCTATTGATTATTTCATCTATCTCTGAAGAGGGCATACTTTCGAGAAGAGCCAAATCTTGTACATCAATTTTTAATTCATCCATTCTCTTTATTAATAATGGAGTTAGGTTTTTAATTATTGATGGGTAATCACAAAAACTTTTATTAAAAATATCAAGAATTATATTGTCTTTCATGATTTGAATTTATGAATATTGGATATTGTTAAAGATAAGAGTTCTATTGTAGATTTTATATCTTTTAGCAAGCAAACGGAACTAGGACTATGAAGATATCTTACCGGAACAGATAATACTGTGGCTTTAGATCCTGACCCGGTGACTTGAAAAGCTGTAGAATTTGTTCCCCCCGCATTCTTTGCGGTTAATTGATAATTTATTTTTTTTGATTTAGCTAATTTTTGGATGAAATCGTTCAAATCTCTATCTGCAATTAGATATTTATCAGAAATTCTTATTTCAGGACCCCTACCTAGTGCAGCTAAAGTTTTGTGATTTGGTACTCCAGGTAAATCATTTGATACTGTTCCCTCTAGGGCTATTGAAAAATCGGGATTAACTCTTGAGTTGATAATTCTTGCACCTCTAAGACCCATTTCTTCTTGGACTGACGCCGATATCACTAATTGACATTTAAGATTTTTCTTGTTGATTTTTTTGACTGTTTCAATTGCTACAAACAATCCAACTCTATCGTCTAAAGCTTTCGATAGAACTCTTTGATTATCAATAATGCATTTTGTTGAAAAAGTTACGGGGTCTCCAACTTTTACTAAAGTTTGCAATTTTTTGTAATTTATACCGCTATCTATAATGCAATCATCAATTTCGGGTGCGGAATCACCATCTTTTCTAATGTGAGGAGGTGCTGCCCCCACTGTAACTTCAATCGAATTCTCTCCCCAAATTGTAAGTCTTTGACCATAAAAAAGCTTGGGATCAATTCCACCCAAAGGAATGACCCTTATTAATCCACTTTCTTCAACATGAGAGACGATAAATCCAACCTCATCCATATGTGCATCTACAAGAATCGTGGCACCACTTTTACCATTAATCATGAATATGGCGTTACCCATAGGATCAATGATAATTTCATCAGAAAGTTCTTTTAATTCTCTTTTGACTATCTTCCTTATATTTTCCTCATGCCCAGGCACTCCAGGTGCATCACAAAGCTCTTTCAGTAATTCTAAATCCATTTAGTTATTATATATAAATAAAGTTTATAAAGTTGAAATTTTTTGTAATTTTTTAAAGGCAAATAATTGATATTTAGTGTAATGCTAGAGTATTTGCTAGCAATTATTTTATCTCTGCAATAACTCTATTTTGTATCCATCAGGATCTTCAACAAATGCTAATATAGATTTACTTCCTTTCATTGGACCTGGCTCTCTAGTTATTCGACCACCCTTGTTCTTTATTTCCTTACATACGGCATATATGTCATCAACGCCGAGGGCTATATGACCAAAAGAATTACCGAGTTCATAGTTGTCTACTCCCCAGTTGTAAGTTAGTTCTAGAAAAGGTTCTTCGTCAGATTCATGTATAGAGAGAAAGGCTAAAGTGAATTTGCCATGGGGATAGTCTATTTTTCTTACAAGTTTTAATCCTATCGTCTTGGTGTAGAAATCGATTGATTGATCAAGATTTCCGACTCTTATCATTGTGTGCAGGAACTTCATTTTTTAGATTTTAATTTATCAACCATATTAAGTAAAGTTATATATCATGAAGGTTTTATTGAAAATTGCTTCTTTAGAAAAAAAATATAATGAGAATGTTGTTTTTACATCCTTAAGTTTTGATATTCCTGAAAAATCGATTTTCTGGATTAAGGGTATTAATGGATCTGGTAAAAGCACATTAATGAAAATACTTAGTTCTCAGATTGAAGATTATCAAGGGGATATCTGGTATTCCGAAAAAAATATTAAAAAATTCGATTATAAAATTTATAATGAAATTTTTTATTTGCCCACATCTCCAAATTTATACGATTCTCTATCTGCTAGAGAGAATATAGATTTTTTTTCAAAAATTTTTCTATCAAAAGGATTGAACAACAGAGCTCATTTGATTGATGCTTTCCAAGTCGAGAAACACTTGAATAAAAGAACAAATGAATTATCTGATGGTATCAAAAAGAAAATATCACTGATAATATCATTTCTAATCAATCCCAAGGTTTTAATATTTGACGAACCTTATAATTATTTAGATGCTAGCTCTGTTGAAAGTCTGAATAGGGTAATTAAAGAATACAATGATAGTGGGGCGACCTTCGTGATTTCAGATAATTCTTCATTGATTAGCAAGTTGAAACCAAATGGGTCTTTAGGGTTGGAAGTCTAATGATAGATAAAAAAAATTTTTCGATTATTTATATGATTTTAGAGAAAGACTTTGTCAGCGAATTCAGAGACAAATTAAATTTAATGTATTTTTTAATATTAGCTCCAACAATATCTCTGATTTTATTTATTTTTAATAACTCTGATGATTTTCTTTACTTATATTTTTTGTCGGTTCTAATCGTTAGTCTTTTGACTAATCAAAGAATCTCTAGGCAAGAAATTTCACCAAACGGAGACCTAATTCTCATCAATATCCCTATAGATTTATCAATTTTCTGCTTATCAAAAATTTTATTTGCTTTCATACTAAATATCTTTATAAATTTAATCGTATTTTCAACATTCTTTCTGATATCCAATGGATTATTCTTCGATGATTTAAAAAATTTTACAATATTATCGATATTTTTCTCTCTGGGATTATCAACTATTCTAACGATGTTTTCTTTGATGCTTGAGAGAATCAAAGCGGAAGGGCAATTTATGCTTATAATGATATATCCACTTATTGTTCCATTTCTCATATTGGCAAAGAATTCGTTAATTGAAATCAATTACATGGATTTCATGGAATTTATTAATTCTTTTTCTTTACAAGTACTTATAGCGTTCGATATACTTCTTCTTGCAATTTGCCCAATCCTCTTTAGTTATTCTGTCAGAAGGTGATATATGTTTGCATTTTTGTCTAGAATTAGTTTTACACTTTTAGTAATTTTAATGACTATTAGTATCTACATGATTTTTAACTATGCCCCAAAAGAAAAAATCATGGGTGATGTTCAAAGAATTTTCTACTTTCATATGGGTTCTGTTCTAGTTTTCACTCTTGCATTCATCGCCAATTTGGTTTATTCGATTAAGTTCTTATTAGATAATAACAATGAACATTCAAGAATTGCTTATATAAATGCCGAAGTAGGCGTACTCTTCACATTATTGACAATCGTGACTGGAATGTTTTGGGCTAAGCCCGTTTGGGGAGCTTGGTGGACATGGGACCCTCAGTTGACAACTACATTTATCTTATTCCTTTTATATTTTTCATATTTAGTTTTTCATAAATTATCTACTAGAGCTGGAGTTCCAAAATATGCCGCAGTTTTCGCAGTAATAAGTTTCATCGACTTGCCAATAGTTTATATATCCGTAAGAGTGATGAGAGGTATATCGCCAGTGGTTTTTGGAGGAGAAGGAGGTGGTATTTCTCCAGCAATGATGAATACATTGCTTGTAACTTTGGGGGCTTTCCTTTTTTTATATATCGTTTTGATTAATTTAAGATCAAAGGTAGATAAAAAATGATTCGAAGTTAGAATAATTGTGATGATTTTTATAATTGACTCCCTAGAACATCTTTTTTACTCTCAATTCGCTTTCTGGATCATAATATTCGCGTATCTTTTTTATATTAATAGGAAGATTAATAGGAAAGACTGATTCATGAACCCTAAAGCGAAAATCAAGATAGTAGCGGTTGCTCTAATACTTTTTTTTTCATTTCTCACATTTAAAGCCGTTAAATCTTCTTTGGTTTATTACTTAACTGTATCTGAGGTACAAGAAAGAGAATCTTTTAGCAAGCTTAAACGACTAAGGGTATCTGGAGTTGTGGAGAGAGGTTCGATTAAGAGGAACGAAGATGGATCGATATCTTTCATTATAAGAGATAAGGAATCCACAATTTATGTTCAATATAAGGGTGTAATTCCAGATGTATTTCGAGATGAAGTACAAGCAGTCGTAGAGGGAACAATAGAAGATAAAGTTTTTTTAGCCAATAAATTATTTGCTAAGTGTCCAACGAAATATGAAGATGATAAATTAGGAAATAATAGGTTAAGTTTTGTTCAATAACATTGGGGAAACCGCATTATTTCTATCTTTTCTAATTAGCATTCTAGGACTTTTTTCTTTTTCAATTGGTATTTTAAAGAAAGACGACAAATTGATTCATATTGGTTCAAGGTGTGTTGTTTCAACTTTTTTTTTAGTCACAATTTCACTTATCTCTTTAATTTATTTGTTAGTGACTAAAGACTTTAGTAATTTTTATGTTGCCAAGAATACAAGCAACGATCTCTCTGCTCTATATTCTTTTACAGCATTGTGGGCAGGACAAGAAGGGTCTTTGTTGCTTTGGTCTTGGATTCTTTCCATATATATTTTTCTACTAACCATTTCCAAATCAAAGAGCAAGCTAATACCAGCGGCCCAGAACGTAATCTTGTTCGTCTTAGGTTTTTTCATATTCCTAATTGTTTTTATAGAGAACCCGTTCGAATTGTTATTGCAACCACCAACTAATGGAAGAGGGCTAAACCCCATTTTGCAAAATATTTATATGGCCATACATCCTTTAACTTTATATGTTGGGTACATTGCACTAACCGTACCTTTTGCTTTCTCTATCGCTTCTATTCTATCAAAAGATGGCTCTGATGATTGGATAAAGCTCTCAAAGAAATGGACCTATTTTAGCTGGATTTTCTTGTTAGGTGGCCTTCTCTTAGGTTCTAGATGGGCTTACCTGGAATTAGGATGGGGTGGCTATTGGGCTTGGGATCCAGTTGAGAACGTGGCCTTGATGCCATGGCTTGTTTTGACAGCCTTTATACACTCATCAATGGCACAAGAGATGAGAAGTTTATTAAGACGATGGAATATCGTTTTAATGTTTTTGGCATTCTTCCTATCAATCTTTGGAACTTTTATTACTAGAAGCGGACTGATTTCCTCAGTACACTCCTTTGCTCAATCCAAGATAGGAATCTATTTTATAATTTTTATATTATTAATTACAATAGTCTCAGTCTTTTCCTATCAAAAAAACAAAAAATTTCTTCTATCAAAAGAAGATATAACGTCACTTGTTTCGAAAGAGAATTTCTTTATTTTTAATAATATTTTCTTTCTTGTCATAACTCTAACTGTCTTTCTCGGGACGATATTCCCGATTCTCTCTGAAGCTGTAACAGGAGAAAAGATATTAGTTGGACCAAGTTTCTACAATCTAGTTAATTTCCCAAATGTCTTATTACTTATGCTTCTGATGTCTATTGCCCCTATAGTTCCATGGAAAAAAGGAAATTTGGCAAATTTATATAAATTCGTTTTTATCCCTCTTTTAATTTCTCTTGTAAGTGGAATTGCTACTTTTATTTTATTGAATGAATTAAAAACTTCTTTGGTTGTTCTTTTATCTATTCTTGTAGTTGCTGTAATGCTAAAGGAAATAATAATTGATTTTAAAGTTCAATTACAAGATAGAATGGAAATAAAAAAAATTATTACTCTAAAAGCCAGAAGATATTGCGCATTTTTAGTTCATTTTGGGATAATTGTATTGATTCTTGGTATTAATTTCTCTTCTGTTTTTGCTTCGAAATATGATGTTAGTTTAGAAAAAGGAGAAACTGCTATTTTCGAAAACTATAAAATTGAATTGATTGATACTTATAAAAAAGAAAATGAAGCCAAAAGTATATTAGGTGCAATACTGATACTTCATGATGGGGGTAAGACATATATATTAAATCCAGAGCAAAATAATTATAAATATGAGGGTAACAGAGAAATTAACAAAGAGACCGAAGTAGCAATCTATTCAACTCTAACAAAAGATTATTATGTCATATTAGTTGGTGAGAATTTAAAGGGTAACTTTAATTTTAAGATTCATATCAACCCTATGGTCTCGTTGATATGGATTGGAAGTTTAATATCTATAGTTGGTGGAATTATATTATTTGTTAGAAAAAGAGAAATAAATGATTAATTTGATATTTTCATCCTTTGTTACGATTATTGTATTGGGATATATTTTTTATCCTATTTTCAAAAAAAACAGTAAAAAAATCAAAGAAATTGATTGGGATAAATAAATTCCATGGATACAAATAATTTTAAATACTTTCTACTTTTATTCTTTTTAAATTTCTCTATTTTTACCCCGTCGAATCTTTATGCTGAAGAAGATTTGGGTCAAAAACTTTTTGTGGAAAAAAGATGTGTTAGCTGTCACGTGATAGGTAGAGGTAGATTCGCAGGACCAGATTTGTATCACATTCTTGATAAATATTCCGATGAAGAAATCATTTCTTGGATTATCAATCCTCAATCTATGTATAAAAAATATTCAAAAACACCAATTAACGATGGCTACCCGCCCATGCCGAATCTAAATGTGAATCGATCTGAAGCAAAACTTCTCCTCAGTTATATTAAAGAAATTAAGAAAGAAATTAAACGAAATTCTAAAGTTCGAATTAGTGGGAAAATTAATAATTTTACTACGGACAAATTTCTTGATAACCAAGAAATTGAGCTAATGGCTCTTCTGGCGGATAAGGTTCTATCTAATAAAAAAACATTGATTAAAAATGGAAATTTTCAGTTTTCTGACCTACCTGGAAATTCAGCATATAAAATTATTTTGATGCACGATGGAATTGAATATTCTACGGATAAATTTTATTTTCTCCCTACCGAAAACGAAAAGAAAATAAATCTAACTGTTTTCGATACGACGCAGGATAAAAAAGAAATAAAAACAGACTCTGTTCATCTCATAATTACCTATGACAAAGGTTCTAAATCCATTACTGTCGCAGAAATTATAAATATCAAAAACTCTTCAAGAAATATTTTTATAGGATCAAATGATTTTAAGGAAAAGATTAGAAAAATTAATTCTTATTCATTGTTTCCAGATGCCACCAGCCTTGGTTTTCCACATAGAGGTGAAGAGACCTTTGTAGTCTCAGATAATAAAGTTACAGACACCTTGCCCATGCCACCAGGAAATAGAAGAGTCGTACTTACATACAGTATAAAATTGAACTTATTGTCAACGACTATATCGAAGATATTTTTTAATGATATTGACAGTCTGACGATTATTGTTCCAGAAAACATATTATCTTTTGATATCCAAGGTTTGGAATATACAAAAAAAGAAACTCACATCAAAGAACTAGTTGATGAAAAATATACTACATATTCTATTAAGAATATAAAGAAGGGGGATACTCTTAATCTTAAATTTAAAAAATATGATATTTTTCTAAATACTAAAAGTGTGGTAGGGATAATTTTTCTTATCTTTATCTTGACAGCCCTGGGATTTACAATATTCAAAAAAGGAGTTAAAAAATGAACCAATATATATTGAAGCTACTTATTTCATCTGCGGTAATAGTTTTAGCCTCGGAGATATCTAAACGAAGCACAGTTCTTGCCGCACTTATAATAGCTCTTCCGTTGGTATCACTTATTACATTTTCTTGGATTTATTATGAGACAAAAGACACTGAAAGGATTGCAAATCTAAGTCTAGAGATACTATATTTTGGTCTAGCTACTGTCCCCATGTTTCTACTTTTGCCTTATATGCTTAGAAATGGATATTCATTCCTAATTACAATGATTTGTTCGTGTGGTGTGACTGCGTTAGCTATGCTTTCTGTTAAATATTTCTTCTTAAGAACTTAGAACAAACAATCGACTGTAAGAAAGGGTAGACGTAGAAGAATGTATGTTGATAGAATTACTTAAAATTAGGTTTCAGATGCTGACTCAGCTAGTCCTATAGTTTACAAAATCATTGACAATCATTTTTACTAAACCTACACCCAGTATAAGCGCTGTGGTCGATTTTAACACAGTATTTCCTAGTGATACATCTATAAAATCATTATCTCGCGCTAAACCAACTTCTTTATTACTAAACCCACCTTCGGGACCTATAATGATTGATATGCTATCGGGTTTATCAAACGAAACTTTGGTTATCTTGTTTTTGCTATTTTCATAAAAAATTATTTTTAAATCAGATTTATTATCTCTGAATATATCCGAGTAGGAGATCGGCTCTAATATTTCCATAAAATCATTTCTCCCACATTGCTTGGTTGCACTTTCAGCTATATCTAGCCATCTTTTTTTTACTTGTTCGGGTTTTTTTATTGTTCTTTCGGATACTACTGGTATCAATCTCTTGACTCCAAGTTCAACTGATTTTTCTATAATGTCTTCTATAGCTTTTCCTTTAGGTAAGCACTGGTACACATCAATATTGCAACCCAGTTCTTTTTGTGGAATTAAATATTGGACTTCAACCGTTAAATATTTTTTTTTAATTTCTACTATTTTGCAAAAAAATTCATTTTCTTTGTTATCAAAAATTATTATGTTATCACCAATTTTATGTTTAAGAACGGTTATACAGTGATGAAAATTTTCACCTTCAATTTTTAATTCTTGGTCTCTATTTATTTTCTTATCAACAAAAAATCTGTTCATTTCTTATTAAATTTTACAATCTCTTTTATTAAATTATCTATAGTGTATTTATTGCAAATCAGAGTAGGCCTTATTTTGTACTTTCTTAATGTTTTTGCTGTTATTGGGCCGATACAAACATAAGCTATATTTTTTTGTCTTTTAATCTTTACTGGACTTACATATTTAAAGAAATTATCTACAGTGGATGAACTTGTAAAAGTTATGTAGTCGACTCTCTGATTATAAACACTATTCTGAATTTCTTTTTTATTTTCTTTTGAAGGTAAAACAGTATCATAAATCTTAAGTTCTTTAACTGTATTTCCCATAAACCTTAATTCTTTAATTAAAGTGTCCCTTGCCATTGCGGCTCTTGGGATAAATATTCTAGATTTTTTAACTTTATTTTTTTTAAAAGCGGCAATTAATCCTTCCGCAGAGAATTGCTCCGGTACCAGATTGACATTCAGCTTTAATCTGTTGATTGCTTTTTTTGTTTCTGAACCAATTGCTGCTATCTTTAGATTGCCTATCTTTCGTATATCTTTATATTGTTTAACAAATTCATCGAAAAATATTTCTACAGAATTTACACTGGTGAAGACAAGCCATTCATAATCAGAAATGCTTTTTAAATTTGTTTGAACATATCCTGACGGTTTAGGTTTGATTTCGATTGTTGGAATTTCTATTGCATTTCCGCCGAGATTCATTATTTCTTTTGATAAAGCACTAGCATTTTTTCTTGACCTTGTTACGACTATGTTCTTTCCAAACAGTGGTTTTTTCTCGAACCAGTTTAATCTTGTTCTTAGTTTGCATATTTCACCAATGATTATTATTGATGGGGACTTGATTTGATTAACTTTGATTTTGTCGAATATGTCTTCGAAGTCCCCTACGACTGTTTTTTGGGCAGGGTAGGTCCCCCAATGAATTGCAGCTATATTAGTTTTCTTTGACATGCCATTGGAGATTAAATTGCTTAGATTCTTTCTAAGATTTTTTGTTCCCATTAAAAAGACTATAGATTTCATTTTTGACAGCCCACCCCAATCGATTGAACTCCCGTTTTTTTCTGGATCTTCATGACCAGTTACAATTGCCAATGTGCTTGTTAATGCTCTATGGGTGACAGGGATTCCAGCATATGCTGGTACTGCAGTGGCAGATGTAACACCGGGAACTATTTCAAATCTGATTTTATTTCTTTTAAGTTCCTCAGCTTCTTCTCCACCTCTGCCGAATAGAAAAGGGTCCCCACCTTTTAATCTGACAATTTTCTTGAGGCCACTTTTGGCAAGTTTTACTAACGTTTTGTTGATTTGATTTTGACTTAGAGTCTTGAATCCTAAGCGTTTACCGGCGTTAATAATTTTACAGTTCTTTTTTGTCAAACCTAAAAAGGAATTATTAGCCAAATAATCGTATACAATAGCATCAGCCTCGCTGATTAATTCTTTGCCTTTGACCGTTATTAGTCCAGGGTCGCCTGGACCAGCACCAACGATATATACGATTGATTTCATATGAGGAAAGCAAACCAAAAAGGCATTAAAAAGTCAATTGTCTTATAATCCGTTAGAATAAATCATGTGAGTTCTCTTTTTAATATACATGTTAATTACGAACCTCAAGGTGACCAACCGTCAGCTATTGATAAACTTTCTAAAAATATAATAGCTGGTGAAAAAGAACAAACACTTTTGGGAGTTACTGGAAGTGGAAAGACTTTTACAATTGCAAATGTTATCGAGAAAGTTAACTTGCCTACACTTGTTATAGCCCACAATAAAACCCTAGCGGCCCAATTATTTGAAGAATTTAGGGGAATCTTTCCCAATAATGCGGTTCATTATTTTGTTAGCTACTACGATTATTATCAGCCCGAAGCGTATGTGCCATCGACAAAAACATATATAGCCAAAGATTCAAAAATTAATGATCAAATTGATCAATTAAGACATGCATCAACTAGTGCTTTGTTTAACAGAAGAGATGTCATTATTGTTTCAAGTGTTTCTTGTATTTTTGGTATAGGATCACCGAAAGATTATTTCGAAATGATAACAAAACTAAATATTGGAATGAAATTATCAAGAGATGAACTATTGAAAAAATTGACGGAGGTACGATACTCAAGATCTCGTGCAGAACTTAATCGAGGAAACTTTAGAGCAATCGGTAACTACGTAGACATTATGCCATCGAATGTTGAAGATAGAGCTGTAAAAATAAAATTTGATGGAGATTCTGTATCAAAAATCTACGAAGTAGATTCTTATACCTCCGAGGTAACCAGAGAAGTAGAATCAATTATTTTGTTCCCAGGATCGCACTATGTAGTTGAAAAATTGACTACCGAAAAAGCTATTAAATCGATTAAAAAGGAGTTGCAAGAGCAGAAACAATTCTTTAAACGGGAAAGAAAATTAGAGGAAATGAAAAGGCTCGAAGAGCGTACCATAAGAGATTTAGAATTAATGGAAATTATGGGTTATTGTCCTGGTATAGAAAATTATTCTAGGCATCTTGACCAAAGAAAAAAAGGCGAGCCACCATTCACTCTAGTTGATTATTTTCCCAATGATTTTTTATTGATAATAGATGAAAGTCATCAAACGATTCCCCAAATAAGAGGGATGTATGAAGGAGATAGAAGTAGAAAACAGACTCTTGTCAATCACGGATTCAGGCTTCCTTCGGCTCTGGACAATAGACCATTGAATATAAAAGAGTTCGAAAAGAAAGTGAATCAAATCATCTATGTTTCTGCTACACCTGCCAAGTATGAGATTGAAAAAAATCCAGCAAATGTTGTGGAACAAATAATTAGACCTACCGGCCTGATTGACCCAGAGATTGAGGTGAGACCGGCAAAGAATCAAATTGATAATTTATTTGTTGAGATGAATAAGGCAATACGTAAAAAAGAAAAAGTCCTTGTAACTACTTTAACAAAAAGAATGGCCGAAGAATTAACTGCCTACTTCAGAGATTTAGGTTTAAGAGTGGAATACATGCACTCAGACATAAAAACCCTTGAGAGAATTAAGATTATTAAGAGTCTCAGAAGCGATAAGTTTGATGTACTTGTAGGAATAAATCTTCTTAGGGAAGGACTAGATATTCCAGAAGTTTCATTGGTGGCAATTTTAGATGCTGACAAAGAAGGTTTTCTGAGATCTGCAACATCTCTCATTCAAATATTTGGTAGAGCTTCAAGACATATAAACGGCAAGGTGGTAATGTATGCGGAAGAAATAACAAAATCAATGGAAATAGCTATAGAAGAATCTGCAAGAAGAAGAACAAAGCAATTGAAATTCAATAAAGATAATAAAATAACCCCAAAATCAATAAAGAAAAAAATTGATTCCGATATTTCTTCAATCTACAATATTGATTATCACGAAATCGACCTAGAGCAAGATTTTAATATACCCCCTCACAAAATACCCGCTGAAATCTCCCAATTAAAAAAAGAAATGGATAATCTTTCAAAAGAATTAAAGTTTGAAGAGGCAGCTCGAATACGAGATAGGATTAAGAAGTTAAAAAAATTAGAATTAACATTTGCCGAGGAGATTGCATAGTACAGTCCAAATGTTATTATTAATATTTATTTGACTGAAGCGGGCATGTCCCGCTTCTTTTTTATGAGGAAGTAAATTGAAAAAAAATTCAAAGGAGCGAATAATAAATTTATTGGACACAGCATGTGTTAATAATGGGTACGAATTGATTGACGTTCAATTTCTAAATTTGTCTTCAGGTTTTAAATTAGTAGTTTATATCGATAAACCAAACGGTATAGGTATCGATGACTGTGTAGAATTCAACAATACAATAGACAAAACTGACGGTTTTGATGAATTAATTGGTTCACCATATTCACTTGAGGTATCATCTCCAGGACCCAAAAGACCACTGAAATCGATGTCTGATTTTATGCGATATCAAGGAAAAAGAGTTACAATCAAACTTTCAGAGCCTCACGAAAGCAAAAAAAATGTATTCATCGGTGAAATTGAATCCGTGAGAAAGAAACAAATTGGAATTAATGATAGCGGAAAACTATACACAATTGAGTATAGGACTATTGAGAAAGCAAATTTGAATTTATAGGAGTGTTATTTAATGAGTAGTGAATTATCACAAGTTATAGAATCGGTATCAAAAGATAAGCGTATTGACAAGGAAATAATACTAGATGCGGTTAACGAGTCGGTTGTTTCTGCCGCGCATAAATTATTAAAAACTGACCCCCTATACAAAGATTTAGAATGCCAGTTCAATGAATACAATGAGTTGGAGCTTTTTGAATTTAAAAAGGTTGTTGATGATGTTTTCGATGCGGATATGGAAATATCTCTTGACGAGGCTAGGAAATTGGACCCAGAGATTCAGATTGATGAGGAAATAGGTGTCAAGCTCAATCCTAGCTATACGAGGATTGCAATTCAAAATGCAAGACAAAAAATTATTCAAAAAATTAAAGAAGCAGAAGCAAAAGTGATCTATGAAGAATTTAAAAACAGGCAAGGAGAGCTTATCAATGGAATTGTCAGGAGAATCGTAAGAGGAACAATTATAGTTGATATAGGAAGGACCGAAGCCATTATCCCCTACGAGGAGCAAGTTCCTAGGGAATATTTTCAACCAAAAGATAGACTAAGGGCCGTATTGCTAAAAATAGAAGAAGATAAAAGAGGTACTCAACTAATAATATCAAGATCACACAAAAATTTTGTGCAATCATTATTTAAGTCGGAAGTTCCAGAAATTGGTGAAGGTATAGTCGAGATTATGGGTATTGCGAGAGATCCAGGGGGCAGGACTAAAATAGCTGTATCATCATCTGATCTTGACATCGATCCTGTTGGTGCATGTGTAGGGATGAGAGGTTCCAGAGTTCAAAATATAATTCAAGAATTAAAGGGTGAAAAAATCGATATTGTTCCATGGTCAATTGATATTGCAAAATTTGCTTGTAGCGCATTATCTCCAGCAAGAGTTAATAAAGTTATTTTGGATGAAGCATCAAAAATTATGGAAGTAATAGTTGATCAGGATCAATTTTCCTTAACTATAGGAAGAAGAGGTCAGAATGTAAGATTGGCCTCTGAATTGACAGGTTGGGAGATAACTGTAAAGACTGATTTACAATTAAAGGAGGAGCAAGAGAATGTTGTCAAATTGCTATTAACTCTTCCAAATATTTCTGAAGTTAATGCAAATTTATTATTTGCTGGAGGATTTCATACTCTAGAAGATATAGCTTTTGGTGACGAATCCGCAATTCAAAAGTCCTCGGGAATTGTCAATGATGAAGATATAATTAAAATTCAACTAGCAGCAAGAACAGCATTGCAAGAAAAATTAAGAAATATTAGTCTAGAAGAAGTTAAGACTGAAGAGACTCCTAAAGAAGAAGTGAAA
>DCAB01000019.1:48156-117207 GCA_002311855.1 Candidatus Dadabacteria bacterium UBA1144
AAAGAAGAAGTTGTGGCTAAAGATGAAGAAAGTATTGATGCTGTTGATGAGGAAAATACTGAATAAACAATTTAGGATTATAAACACTAATAATGGATAAAATAAAATTAAAAAATTTAGCAGACGAGATATCAATTGAAGTAAAAGATATCTTAGCAAAATGTAAGGATTTATCGATTATTGCAAGAAGTTCAGCAAGCAACTTAACAGACGAAGAAGCAGACAAAATCAGGATAGCATTTCAAAATAAAAATCCGAGCCCAAACGACAGCAAGTCGCCCAGAGATATAATCAAAAGATCAGGAGCTACTGTTACCATAAGAAGAAAAAAAGCCTCTAAAGATTCTATAAAAGAAAAGGAATTATCAGAAAAAGAAAAAATAATAGATATCGAACAAAACGAAAAAGAAATTATCACTAAAGATCCTGTAGTAACAAAAAAAATATACGAGGTCAAAAGACCAGTAACCCCTGCTAATGTGAAAAAAACATACATCCCACCTTCACCCGATGAAAAAATTGATAAAACCAAATCTAAAAGTGAAAAACCAAATAATAATTTTCGAGATGCAAGCCTAAAATTTGATAAGTCTCCGTTTGGTTTTGGTCAATTACAAGATAAAAGAAGAGACACTAAAGAACTTAAAGATTCTGAAGACAACAAACCAAAAAAGAAAACCAAAATTAAACCTTCTAAGGAAGAAATTATTGATGAAGATGCAATGGATGCATTAAAAAAAGCTGTCAGAGCGAAACTTCCTGGTGGAAGAAAAGAATATTTGATTTCAAACAATTTTCCTAAAAAATCTAGAAATTTAAAAGATTTACATCGTGATGACATTAAAGATACTGATATACAGGATGAATCCAAGAAAGATGTCAGACCTCAAACTAATAAAATTAAAATTCAGGACAAAATTTTAATTACTCTTTTAGCAAGTAAGCTTAAAATTAAGATCAATCAAGTGATTAAAAAAGCAACTGCATTGGGTCTCGATTTGACCGTTAAGGACGAGATCGATTCAGATGAAGCCACAATTATTGCTTCGGAATTTAATTACGATGTAGAAGTTGATACTTATAACGAGAAATTGGTTATTAATCAAGGAATCACTAGAAAAGATTCGGATATTAAAGCTAGACCTCCCATCATTACTGTTATGGGACACGTTGATCATGGAAAAACATCCTTGCTCGACTATATTCGTAAATCAAAAGTTGTGGATAATGAATATGGTGGAATAACCCAATCTATCGGGGCATACAGTTTTTCTTTTGAAGGAGAAAATCTAGTTTTTATCGATACACCTGGCCATGCAGCATTTTCGGCTATGAGATCTAGAGGTGCCAGTATCACTGATATTGTAGTTATTGTGGTAGCCGCTGATGATGGTGTGATGCCACAAACGATTGAAGCAATAAATCATGCCAAATCTGCCAACGTTCCAATAATAGTGGCCATAAATAAAATAGACAAAACGGAATCAAATATTGAGACAATTAAAACCAAAATGTCTGAATATGAACTTACTCCTGAAGACTGGGGAGGTGATACGTCTTTCGTTTCTGTTTCCGCACTTAATGGAACTGGAGTAGATGATTTACTAGAATTAATTGTTCTACAATCAAAGATAATGGAACTCAAAGCAAACATTAAGATCCCTTCGTCTGGGTACGTACTTGAATCTTCTCTTGATAAAGGGAAAGGTGTTGTCGTAACACTGATTTCCAAAGAAGGAGAGCTTAAAAGAGGTGATATTATTCTTTGTGGAACAAACTCTGGTAAAATTCGTGCTCTTATTGACGATAAAGGCAAGTCGTTAGATTCGTCAGGCCCTTCTTTCCCAGTTGAGATCTTAGGTATCAACGGTCTTCCCGATGCTGGAATGCCTTATAATATAGTCAAAAATGAGAAAATAGCTAAAGATATAATTAGAAATAGATTAGCTGCAATCGAAGACGAAAAAGCTTTCAAGTTTCATACTATTGATCTTGATTTTATTAATTTAGATTTAGAACAAAATAAAATCAAAGAACAACCATTTATAATTAAGGCTGCCACTCAAGGCTCGTTAGATGCTTTGGTTTCAGCTTTATATAATTTTGAGTCAGAAAAATGTAGAGCTAAGATTGTACACTCCGGAGTTGGAACAATTAATGAGTCAGATTTTATGCTTGCTGAGTCAACAAATTCCATAATACTTGGTTTCTCAACCTCTCTTGAATCAAAGGTTAAGGTATTGCTTGATAAATCTTTAGTGAGATGTGAAACATATAAGATAATCTACGAAATCTTAGATAGGATTAAGGAGATACTCGAAGGACTTTTAGATCCAATTTTAGAAGAAAGAATTGTTGGACATGCAGAAATTAGAGAAATATTTAATCTTTCTAAACAAGGTAAAATTGCGGGTTGTTTTGTGAGCGATGGAAAGGCAATCAGGGGACATAATATGAGGATAAAAAGGGATAACGAGATATTATTTGAGTCAACAATAATTTCTCTCAAAAGATTTAAAGATGATGTTAAAGAAGTTGCAAATGGCCTTGAATGTGGAATCGGGTTTGATAATGTGGGAAATATTGGAGAAGGAGATGTAATTGAAATATATACTTTTGATAAAATTGCTCAGAAGATATGATGTTCGATAATCTTAGATAGGTAAAGAAGGTTTAGGGAGCTTTTCGTACGTCTCCTATATTTGGAAGATTCGAGGCGATTGATTCCAGCCAATTGATTAATGCAAAATTCTACTCTCTCAGATATAAAAGGAATTATAGAAACAAAAAACAACATATTGATTGTTTCTCATTACAGTCCTGATGGAGATGCTATAGGATCGTCTCTTGCTCTTTCCGATTTTCTTGATTCCATAGGAAAAAAGTCGTTTATTTATAATAGGGATCAAATTCCAAATTATCTTGATTTTTTAGATTATAAAAATTTTTACAACACCACAGAAGCTTTTCCGCAAGATTTTGACTTACTAATTCTTTTAGACCTAAATGATTTTGAAAGAACTGGTGAAGATATGGAATCTTACATAAATTCTAATTTTGTGAATGACAAAAAATCTATAGTTGTAATCGATCATCATGAAAATCCTACAATAAATAATGCAAATCTACATATAGATACTGATGCTGCTTCAACAGGAATTTTAGTTTATAGACTTATAAAAAAATTCAACAAAAAGATAAACTCAAAGGTTGCTACAAGTTTGCTCACGACTGTAATTACTGATACTTCATCTTTTAAAAATTCAAATTCAAATACTGAATCATTTATGGTTTCTGCTGAATTGATGGAGATTGGAGCTGAATTAGATTTAATAAATTCAAGAATATTTGCAAATGAAGAAATTAAAAAATTACAACTCAAGACAAAAATATTCTCAACACTAAAATTCGAACAGGAGATTAGGACAGCTATTTGTTTTTCAACTACTATGTTTTACGAAGAAACGAATACTACGAAAGATCATTCAGCAGGTATAGCAAATTCTCTTATTTCTTACTCTAATGTAGAAATTGGAATTTTTATAAGAGAAATCGAACAAAATAAATGGAAAACAAGTTTAAGAACAAATAATTATTGCGATCTTGCTTCTTTTGCAAATAAATTTGGAGGCGGTGGTCACAAAAATGCCGCGGGATTCACGTTTAATGGAGAACTAGAATTGTTAATCAAAAAAATAATTTCCGAACTTAAGCATGGATAAAATACTAATCGTTAACAAGCCTTATGGTCTAACAACATCTTACGTAGTTAATAAACTTAAAAAGCTCTACAATGCACTCAAAGCGGGACATACTGGAACCCTAGACCCGTTGGCAACCGGAGTAATCGTAATATTTTTTGGAAGACTTACAAAATTAATTCCATTCATTGATGAAGAAATAAAAATATATCGAGTTAAAGCCCTTTTAGGTATTCAAACAGATACACTAGATATCTCTGGTAATATTGTATTTACTTCAAAAATAGAAAGTTTGCAATCCGATAAATTAAAATCTGTTATCAAATCTTTTCGAGGTGAATATAAGTATACGCCTCCACAATATTCTGCAATAAAAATTAATGGCGTCCCTGCTTACAAATACGTTAGGAAGGGTCAGAAAATTAGTTTGTCGCAGAGAGTTTCACGAATATACGATATATTGATAAATCATGTTGGAAAATATACATTCGAATTAGAAATACATTGCTCAAAAGGTACTTACATAAGATCATTGATTAATGACATGGGAATTCAATTGGGATCAAATGCTACGGTTTGTAATCTTAAAAGACTAAATAGCGGAATATTTAGCATTGAAGATTCAAACGATTATTTTTCTATACTTAATGAAAATAAAGTTGATTTTTTTAACATTGAGAACATTTTTAAAACTCTCGAAATAGATACAAATTTTCTTAGCTATTTAAGAAACCATCCTAATTATAAAAAAGTACCTTTGCTAAATTTTTTCAGTAAATTAGCAAAGGACATGAGAATTAGATCTGAAGAAAATACCCGTTTTTTATTAACTATTAATCAATCGCCAGTTGGATTGATCAATAACAAATTTGATGATTCTGGTGTATATATCTATTCAGATGTTAAGTTATTTCAAGAAATAACTGAATATACTTGATTTTTCTAAATAATTGATTAATTATTAAGCTATTAAAATTAACGAGGTTGAATTTGTCCGTAAGCATAAAAGAGGTTGTCAGTGAATTTGGTTCTGATTCTAATGATGTTGGATCATCGAAAGTTCAAATTGCTATTCTAACAAAAAGGATAGAAATATTAACAAAGCATATTCAGACTTTTAAAAAAGATAATTCCTCCAGAAGAGGATTGCTTTTGATGATTGAGAAGAGAAGAAAATTGTTAAAATATATCAAAAGACAAAATAATGATGAATATACTGACATTCTTGCCAAGCTTGGCCTGAGAAGGTAGTTATAGATGATTCCTGATACAAAAGTTTCTGAGATTATTGGAAACAAGTCTTATTCGTTAGAAACCGGAAAGCTTGCAAAGCAAGCGGATGGTTCTGTGTTTGCCCAGCTTGGAGATACTCAAGTTCTTGCTACCGTGGTTAGCTCCAATGAACCAGTTGAGGGCGATTTTCTTCCTCTTACAGTTAATTATCAAGAAAAAGCATTTGCCGCGGGCAGAATACCTGGTGGATACTTCAAAAGGGAAGGGAGACCAACGGAATCCGAAACATTAATTTCAAGGTTAATCGACCGTTCCATAAGACCCATGTTTCCAAAGAATTATAACTATCCCACGCAGGTAATAATTACGGTTTATTCTGCTGATGATTCCAACCCCCCTGATGTCCTGGCTATTAGTGCTGCATCGGCTGCCTTAATTGTTTCTGATATACCGTTTGACGGACCTTTAGCTGGAGTAAGAGTTGCGAGAATTGATGGAAATCTGATTTCCAATCCAACTTATGAAGAAATAAAAAAAGCAGATTTAACATTTATTATTGCTGGTAGTTCTGATGCAATATTAATGGTTGAAGGTGGTGCCAATGCTGTTTCTGAAGAGGAAGTAATATCTTCTCTAATGTTTGGACATGATCAGATTAAAGAACTAATCGATTTTCAAAAAAAATTGCTTAATGACCCCATTCTTAAAAGAGACATCCCGGAAAAAAAGACTGATTCTAGTTTATTAAGTCAGGCTCATCCTTTGATTTCAGAAGGTATTAAGGAATCTATAAGGATAAAATCCAAACAAGAGAGGAATTTGTCTATCCATGAAACGTACTCTTCTGCACTAGAAAGTCTTATGGATAATCCAGATTTTGATGAAAAAGATTTTAAGTCTATATTTGAAGACTATAAAAAAACAGCCGTAAGAGAGATGATGATAAAAGATAAAATCAGAATTGACGGAAGAAGGTTTGCTGAAATTAGAGATATCTCATCTGAGATAACTATATTACCTAGGGCCCATGGATCCTCACTTTTTACAAGAGGTGAAACTCAAGCTTTAGTTGCGTGTACATTAGGTACAAAAGAGGATCAACAAAGAATAGATACTTTATCAGGCGAAGTGAGAAGGTCTTTTATGCTTCATTATAATTTTCCCCCATTTAGCGTTGGCGAGGTTTCGATGAGATTAGGCACCGGAAGGCGAGAAATAGGACATGGAGAATTAGCAAAACGCGCCGTAGAAGCGGTATTGCCTGATGAAGATTCGTTTCCATACACCATAAGGATTGTCTCGGATATTCTTGAATCCAATGGCTCGTCGTCTATGGCCACAGTCTGTGGTTCCTCTCTATCCCTTATGGATGCCGGAGTTCCCATTAAAGGACCTGTTGCCGGCATAGCGATGGGATTAATAAAGGAAAATGAAGAATGTATAATTCTTTCTGATATCCTAGGGGACGAAGATCACTTGGGGGACATGGATTTTAAAGTTTGTGGAACCTCAGAGGGGATTACAGCTTTACAGATGGATATTAAAATCAAAGGAATCAGTAGAGAAATTTTTCAGAATGCTCTAAAACAAGCAAAGGAAGGCAAGCTGCACATATTAGCTGAAATGGCAAAAACTATTGAGACTAGTAAAGAAAGTATCTCTCCTTATGCGCCTAGGATTACAACCATTCATGTTAGTCCGAGCAAAATAAAAGATATTATTGGCTCTGGAGGAAAAAATATAAGAAAATTAACTGAAGATAATAACGTAAAAATAGATATTGATGATACTGGCAAGGTAAATGTTATCGCCTTTAACGAAGAAGATTGCGAAAGTGCTTTAAAGGATATTGCCTATATAATTAGAGAAATAGAAGTCGGGGAGTTTTATCTTGGAACAGTGAAAAGGATACTTGACTTCGGTGCCATCGTCGGTTTGAGTCCAACACTTGATGGGCTGATCCATATTTCTGAATTGGCCAAAGAACGAGTAAAAAGCGTCTCTGATATACTTCAAGAAGGCGATGAAGTATTAGTCAAGTGTCTATCAAAAGAAAGGGATGGTAAAATAAGATTAAGTAGAAAAGAAGCACTTGAACAAAACATTGAAGACTTTCGAGACAAATAGAAGTTCAAAAAAGAAGCTTATTATACTAACAGGCCCGACATCTAGCGGAAAAACAAATATATCAATAGATTTAGCTGCTAATTTCAACACGGAAATAATTTCTGCAGACTCAATGCATGTATATAAAAGATTTGATATTGGTACTGGAAAACCAACGAAAGAAATTATGAAGACTATCCCTCATTATCTTGTTGATATAATTGAAGCTGATGAGGATTTTGATGCATGGGAGTATATGCAACTTGCTAGAGAAATAATATACAAAACAAAAATGAATTGTTTAATAGTATCCGGGGGTACTCAATTCTATATCAAATCTCTTATTGAGGGGCTGAGTTCTGGAATCCCAAAAAACGAAAACTATAGAAAAGAATTAAAAAAAGAATTGGAGGATTCCGGTCTTGAGAAATTGTATAAAAAATTATCTCTGATTGATCTGGATTCGGCTAACAAGATTACCTCCAAAGATACTCAGAGGATATTGAGGTATTTGGAGATAAATAAAGTATCTGGTTGTAAGCCTTCACGGTTGCACGCTATTCAAAATAAGAATCAACTACATAATTGTGAGAATATTAAAGTTGGTTTACTGATAGAGAAAAAAGAATTGGACCAATTAATAAATAAAAGAGTAGAGTCAATGATTGAGAATGGATGGATAGAAGAGGTTGAAAATTTGGTAAATTTGTTTGGCTTCGATGTAAGACCACTCCGATCTATAGGCTATAAAGAAATTTGTTCTTATTTAAAAGGTGAATTCAAAAAAGATGAAGCTATAGATAAAATAAAGACAAACACTAGAAGATTTGCAAAAAGGCAAATAACTTGGCTTAAAAAAGATAAGAACATGATTTGGTACAGGAATGCTAATGAGCTAATTAAAGAATGCACAAAATTTGCAATCAGTTAATTATCATTTTCATCCCAACAATCACCATCAAAAAGCCGAACATGATTTGTAGATTTTCAGAGGACAAATTGTTAGCGGCTTTAGACCCGAAAAAAATGCCAATACAAAAACATATGGCAATTATGACTGCAGCGTTAATATTAACATTTCCTTGTTGGTAATATTGGTAAGTACCAAATATTACGACGGGTAATGTCAAGACTGCGAGAGATGTTCCCTGGGCCATGTGTTGAGTAAATTTTCCGAGTATAACCATGAGGGGTACCATAACTAAGCCGCCACCTATACCCATAAATCCACTCATGAACCCACCAAGTATTCCAATTAGAATAAAAATAATCATGCTTTCTTCTCCTTTAAGCATTTTTTTAAATATAATTTTGTATCCAACATAACTGAATTATAAGAATTTATCTTTTGAAAAAATTGTAAGGATTGATTACACATTCTTTTATTAGCAAAAATTTTGCTTTTTAAAGAAAAGATAATATCATTTAGTAAATCGGAGTTAGGCTTCGATATGTTGTTTAATATTTTCAATGAATCATCCAAGGCATTTAATTCGAATAAATAATTTGCAGAAAGCATAGGTGGTAGATATGAAGAATTATAGTCTTTTATCTTGTCAAATTCTGCGACAAAGGAATAAATTTTTTCTTTGTCTTCATAAGCCTTTTTTTTAATAAATATATCAACTATAGCGTTTCTTTCATTTCTTTCATTTTCCAATTTGTTTAGATATACGAAATATAAACCACAAAGTCCAACGAATATTAAACTCAAAATCATAATTTGCTTGATGAATTTTTCCACAACATAATTATACACTTTTATATTACTAGGAAATGAACTAAGATTTATTTTATATGAGTAAATTGTTGGAAATACAATCAATGAATTTAATTTCAAATGACGAACATGAAGAAATGTTTTTGGAAAACGTAGATTTTACTATAAAAGAATCCAAATTAATATCTTTAATGGGCGACAGTGGATCAGGGAAATCATTATTTGCATATGCGATAATGTCAAAAGAGAAAGAGTATCGAATCAAGAAAGATTACAGGCTTTTTTCTTTCAATGGCATTGATATTAGACCCGGTTATGAAAAAAATATATCCTATGTTCCTCAAGAGCCACTATCTTCATTGAATCCTGTAATTGATATATTTAAACATTTCAAAATAAACGATAGAAAAACACTTGACAAAAATAGTTTACGAAAACAAATAACAAAATTACTTGTTGAAGTCGGTTTCAGTGACATAGAAGACCTTTTGACCAAATACCCCCACGAATTAAGTGGTGGTATGGCCCAAAGAGTTCTAATAGCATTAGCTCTCCAAAGTAATCCTAATCTCCTAATCGCGGACGAAGCGACATCCTCTCTAGATGCGGTCAATGCAAAACTGATATTGGATTTGTTATTAAGAATTTCGAAAAAACGAAGATTGGCTGTACTTGTTATTACACATGACCCACGAATTGCTCTTAATTACTGCTCTGAACATTATCAAATAAGAGATAGAAGGTTAGTGAAATTTGACTCAGCAGATGAAGTTAAAAAATTATATAAAGATTATCAAAACATAATTGGCGAAGAGCAATTCCTGAGAAGTGTCGAATTTCATGCCGATGATTATAAGATTGAAATTGTCAATCTAAATAAAATATTCTTCAAATTCGAGAAATCCCATCGCTGGATTATTAAAAATTTAAATATTTTGATTCATAGAGGAGAAGCGCTGGGGCTAATTGGATTAAGTGGATCGGGGAAAAGTACAATATCTAAATTAATTACAAGACTTTTAAACCCTACTTCCGGCCAAATTTTTTTTGAAGAGAACCCTATAAATGAAATCAAAAGAAAAAAATATGCAGAAAAAGTTCAAATCGTTTTCCAGGATTTGTTTGGTTCTCTGAATCCGAAAAGACTTATAAAGGATATTCTGTTGGACTCTCTTGAGATAGGTGATCAAAATAAAAGCATTGATAAGTTGGAAAGAATTAAAAAAAATTTGTTAAAAGTTGGTCTATCGTCTGAAATATTGGGTAAGTATCCTTTGAATTTAAGTGGAGGTCAAAGACAAAAAGTATTAATTTTAAAAGCGATATTGTCAGAACCTCAATTTATCATATTTGACGAACCTATGTCGTCTCTGGATATAAAATCCCAGTCAGAGATAATTTTAATTATCAAAAAACTTATGAAATCTTCCAATTTGACCATTTTATTCATAACCCACGATTTTAGATTAATTAAAAATTTGTGTGATAAAGTTGTCGTTTTATCAGATGGCCAGATAGTTGAAACAGGTCAAACTGGGGAAGTTTTTAACCATCCAGTGCATATCGAAACAAAAAAATTATTGCAAGTTGTAAAATGATAATATTGCCCCTATAATAGACGTTGAAAAGGATTATCAAATGGCAGTACCAAAAAGAAAAACTTCTAGATCTAAAGTTGGAAAAAGAAGAAACCATCAAAAAATTGTATTAGCCGGTCTTTCAAAAGATAAAAGATCTGGAGAGCTTAAAATATCTCATAGATATAGTTCTATTGAAGATTATGAGGCGTCAAAGAAAGTTTAATTATTTAAATATGTTCTTAGTCGAAGATATAAAACCATGTTAGCTTTAGTTTTTCCTGGTCAAGGATCTCAATTTGTCGGAATGGGGAAAAGTCTGTACGATAATTTTGATATAGCCAAACAGACATTTATACAAGCAAGTGACAGGCTGAGAATTGATATGCAGAGACTTTGTTTTGAAAGTGAAGATGTTCATCTAACTGTAAATGCTCAACCCGCTATTTTAACCGTAAGTACCGCAGCCCACAGAGTTCTAAGCTCTGAGAAAGACATTCGACCGGATTTTGTAGCTGGCCATAGTCTTGGAGAATATTCAGCCTTGGTAGCTTCTGGTTCTCTAGATTTTGAAGATGCAATTTGGGCTGTAAGAAAAAGAGGGGAATACACACAAGAAGCTGTTCCACTTGGAGTAGGGGGGATGGCGGCTGTTTTAGGACTACCTGATGAGAAAGTTGATGAGATTTGTAAAGAGGCATCAGCAAATGATTCCTATGTCGCACCGGCAAATTACAACAGTATTGGCCAAGTAGTTATATCCGGAGTTAAAAATGCCGTTGAGAAAGCAGCTGAATTAGCAAGAAAAGCCGGAGCACGCAGGGTTGTGTTGCTCGATATAAGCGCGCCATTTCATTCTCAACTTATGAAATCTGCCGTTGACAAAATGAAGCTTGTTTTGGATTCAATAAACTTTCTCGATTTTTCAGTTCCGATGGTTTCAAATTGTAATGCAAAGACTCTTAATGACAAAAATGAAATCAAAGCACTTCTTCTTGATCAATTAATCAGTCCAGTCTTGTGGCATCAATCTGTAAATTATCTTAATAAGAATCTAGGGGTTGAAGCTTTTCTTGAAGTAGGACCAAAAAATGTTTTATCAGGCTTAATTAAAAGAATTGTACCAGAATGTGAAATATCTAATTTTGCTGAAAAATCTGATTTGGAAAAACTATAATAATGTTAAATGATAAAGTTGCGTTAATAACAGGTAGTTGTAGGGGTATAGGTAAAGCCGTAGCACTAGAATTTGCTAAGGCAGGGGCTACTGTAATTGTGAATGATGTTAGTCCCGAAGCTTCAGCACAAGAAGTATTAAAAGAAATTGAAAACTTAGGTGGTAAATCTGAATTTTTACAATTTAACGTAACTGAAGCCGACATGGTAGAAGAAAAAATAAAATATATATTAGAAAAATATGGAAGAATAGATATTTTAGTTAACAATGCAGGAATAACCAGAGATGCGTTGTTTATGAGAATGAAAGAAGAACAGTGGGATGAAGTCTTTAACGTAAATATCAAAGGCGTTTTTAATTGCACAAAAAATGTGGTTCGTTCAATGATTAAAAATAGATATGGAAAAATAATTAATGTTGCTTCAGTGGCTGGTGAAATGGGTAATCCAGGCCAAGTAAATTATGCATCCACAAAATCAGGCATAATAGGTTTTACTAAATCTCTAGCTAAAGAGTTGGGATCAAAGAATATTAATGTTAATGCTGTAAGCCCAGGGTTTATAGTAACAAACCTCACCGATGTATTACCAAAGGAAACCAAAGAAAAATATAAAGAATTAATACCGCTTGCAAGATTTGGTGAACCAGAAGATGTAGCAAAAGCCGTATTGTTTTTAGCATCAGATGATTCATCATATATAACTGGAGAGATTTTAAGGATTAATGGTGGTCTTTACACCTAGAGGAGGATTCTATGTCAGAAGAAATAAAAGAAAAGGTAATTTCAATGATTTCCACGCAATTAGGTAAAAGTGAAAGTGATATTAAGCTTGATTCTCACTTTATTGAGGATCTAGAAGCTGATTCTTTAGACTTGGTTGAACTTATAATGAGTATGGAAGATGAATTTGATGTTGAAATCGCCGATGAGGATGCTGAGAAAATTTTGAAAGTCAGCGATGCCATTAATTACATTATTAAAAATAAAACATAAACATAATGAATAGAGTTGTTGTAACCGGCATAGGGATGCTTTCTTCTCTGGGAATTGGCAAAGACCAGATTTGGTCCAAAGTAAAAGAGGGCGTTTCAGGAATAGATTTTCTCAAGAAGATTGATGTTTCAGATTTAAAAACAAAGTTTGGCGGGGAGGTTCCTGCTGATTTTAACCCTGAGGATTTTATGCATCCTAAACAAGCCAGAAGAAGTGATGCATTTATTTGTTTTGCAGCAGCGGCAGCTTCATTAGCACTTAAAGATTCGGAGCTGGAGATAACTGATGAAAATTCTCATTTGATTGGGTCTTACATTGGTTCTGGTATAGGCGGTATTGAAACTTTCGTAGAAAACGTCCTTGTTTATAAAGAAAAAGGACCTTCAAGAGTTTCACCATTTTTTGTTCCATCCATGGTTCCCAATATGGCGGCCGGTTATGTGTCGATTTTTAATAATTTAAAAGGACCTAATTGTGCTACTTCAACTGCGTGCGCTGCTGGAGCTCATGCTATAGCTTATGCTGCGATGATGATCGAGAGAGGAGATGCGGTAGCGATGTTAGCCGGAGGTTCTGAAGCACCACTCGTTCACGTAGCGATAGCAGGATTTAATGTAATGAGAGCAATTTCCACTAGGAATGATGATCCTAAGGCTGCCTCTAGACCTTTCGATAGGGACAGAGATGGCTTTGTTATGTCAGAAGGTGCTGGACTTATTGTTTTGGAAGAACTAAATCATGCAAAAAAAAGGGGAGCAACCATTTATGCCGAATTACTTAGCTCAGGTATGAGCGGAGATGCTCATCATATTACTTCTCCGTCTATTGAAGGTCCTGTTATATGCATGAATTCCGCATTAAGAAATTCAAAAATCAATTATGATCAAGTTGATTATATTAATGCTCATGGAACCTCTACTCAACAAAACGATATAAATGAAACAAATGCAATTAAACAAGTTTTCCATTCACATTCTACAAATTTGCTTGTGAGTTCGACAAAATCAATGACAGGCCATCTTTTAGGTGCCGCGGGGGGAATTGAAGCGGCAATAAGTTCATTAGCCATTTATGAAGGAGTTGCCCCACCAACAATCAATCTAGACAATCCTCAAGAAGGGTGCAATCTCAACTATGTTCCACATACCTCTATTGAAAAAGATATCAATATTGTGGTAAGTAATTCCTTTGGTTTTGGAGGAACCAACTGCGCTTTAGTTTTCAAAAAATTTGAGTAATAAAATAAAAATTGCCATAGGCTCTGATCACAGGGGCTTTGCTCTTAAAGAAGAGCTCAAGGATTATTTAGAAAAATTAAATTTTCAGCATAAAGACTTTGGAACTTATTCTAAGGATGCATTTGACTACCCTGACTCTGCATCTGAAGTTGCGAAGAGGGTCTCTTACGGTCAATTTGAAAGAGGAATTTTAATTTGTGCATCAGGTTGCGGAATGAATATAGTTGCCAACAAATATCCAAATGTCAGGGCTATCGTTGCTGGTGATGTTAATACAGCGATTATTTCTAGATCTCATAACAATTCAAACATTATTACCTTAGGTGCCAGATTCATTTCCTCTTCTGTGGCTAAAAATATCATTGAGCTTTGGCTGACGACAGAATACGAGGGGGGAAGACACGAAGCTAGACTAAACAAGATAAGACAAATAGAGAATATTAATTTTGTAGACTAATGAGTTCTTCTATGAACAATAAAGATTTTTTAACTACAATAAAATTTTCAAATAAAAGTATGGCTCTTTACTCTCTGCCTAAATTGGCTGAGACGCTTTCTTTTGATTTAGAACTTATGCCTTATTCGTTAAGGGTTTTGTTAGAAAATTTGATAAGAAATTTTGATAACGATACCATTGATGAAGATTTAATTAGAAAATTTATCTACGACAGAGAAAAAAAGTTTGAAATTCCTTTCAGGCCAGCAAGAGTTGTTTTGCAAGATTTCACTGGAGTACCCTGCGTAGTTGATTTAGCCGCAATGAGAGACTTAGTAAACGAGATGGGAGGAAATACGAACTCAATCAATCCAAATATCCCAGTTGATTTGGTGATTGATCATTCTATTCAGGTCGATTATTTCAGAGAAAAGAATTCTCATATTTTAAATACGAAATTAGAATTTGAAAGAAATCGTGAAAGGTATTCATTCCTAAAATGGGCTCAAGAAGCTTTTGATAATTTTAGAACTGTCCCTCCCGGGAATGGAATTGTTCACCAAATTAATCTTGAATATCTCACTAAACTAGTACGAAAGATTGACCAACAGGACGAGCCTATGTATATCCCGGATACCTTAGTTGGGACAGACTCACACACTACAATGATAAATGGTATTAGCGTCTTAGGGTGGGGAGTTGGAGGAATTGAGGCCGAAGCATGCATGCTAGGGCAACCTCTATATTTTTTGATTCCAGATGTTGTAGGATTCAAATTGGAAGGAGATCTCTCTGAAGGAGTTACAGCAACTGATTTAGTGTTAACAATAACTGAAATGCTTAGAAAAAAGAGTGTCGTAGGTAAATTTGTAGAATTTTATGGCCCTGGTCTTGATAGTCTTACTTTGCCAGATAGAGCTACTATTTCAAATATGGCTCCTGAATATGGGGCCACTATGGGATTTTTTCCTGTTGATGATGAAGTTCTAAATTATTTAAGGCTTACAGGAAGATCAAATGAAGAAATAATCGATGTTGAAAATTACTACAAAGCTCAAAAAAGCTTTAGGGAATCAAATAGCAAAGACCCAATATATTCTGATACTTTATATTTAAATTTAGGAGCTGTTTCCCCATCACTTGCGGGTCCAAAGAGACCTCAGGATAGAATTACCCTATCTGACATGAAGAACGGATTGCTAAAAGAATTAAAATCAAGAAATGTTGATCCCAAAAAAGAATATCCAATAAGAGGTTCTCAAGATAGATTGAAAAATGGTTCAGTTGTTCTTGCTGCGATAACAAGTTGTACAAATACTTCAAATCCCTATGTGATGATGACCGCAGGACTGGTTGCAAAAAAAGCAAACGAACTCGGACTCAAAGTTCCTACTTATGTTAAAACGAGCCTAGCACCTGGATCTAAGGTAGTTATTGATTATCTTGCTAATGCCAAATTGCTGGATAGTCTTTCATCTTTAGGATTCCAACTTGTAGGCTTTGGTTGTACTACTTGTATTGGCAACAGTGGCCCATTACCAGACGGGATTGAAGATGTAATAAAAAGTAATTCACTCCACGTTGCTGGTGTACTTAGTGGAAATAGAAATTTTGAGGGTAGAGTACACCCACATGTAAAACTTTCTTATCTTGCTTCTCCTCCATTAGTTGTAGCCTATGCATTAGCGGGTACGGTCAATATCGATTTATACAAAGATCCTATAGGCTACTCAGAAGAAAGCGGTCCTGTATTTCTAAAAGATATATGGCCTACTAATCAAGAGATTAAAAATATTGTAAACGATGCTATTAGCCCCGATATGTTTATTGACAGATATGTAGATATTTTTGTTGGGGATGATGCATGGGAGAAGATATCGGTACCCGATGGCTCAACGTATGAATGGGATCCTGATTCAACTTATATTCAGAAACCTAATTTTTTTGATGATTTTTCGTTGGATACGAAGTCGGTTTCTGACATAAAGAACGCGAGAGTTCTTGTATACTTAGGAGATTCAATTACCACGGATCACATTTCTCCTGCTGGCTCTTTTACGAAAGAAACACCCGCGGGCCAGTATCTAACTGAAAGAGGGGTCGATGTCAAATATTTCAATAGTTATGGCTCGAGAAGAGGTAATCATGAAGTAATGATGAGAGGAACATTTGCTAATATTAGAATAAAAAATAAATTGCTTGATAATGTAGAAGGAGGCTTTACTAAATTCTTTGATACCGATGAGACAATGTATATATATGACGCTGCTATGAATTACAAAGAAATAGATACCCCACTAATAGTTATTGCGGGAAAGGAGTATGGTACCGGGAGCTCAAGAGATTGGGCAGCAAAGGGCACTATGCTCTTGGGAATCAAGGCTGTTATCGCTGAAAGCTTTGAAAGAATTCATAGAAGTAATTTGGTTGGTATGGGAGTCTTACCTTTGCAATTTCTTAAAAATGAAAGTGCTGAGTCTCACGAAATACAAGGAAATGAAAGATTTACAATTAGTGGTATTTCCGCTGGACTTAAGCCATTATCTGAATTGACTATTAATATAGAAAGCCATTTTGGTGAATCTAGAAACATTAATGTGATTTGTAGACTGGATTCATTTGTAGAAGTTGAGTATTTCTATAATGGTGGAATATTGCAAACCGTCCTCCGAGAAATGCAAAAAAGAAATTAATAATTGCTTTTTCGTTTTTATTTATTATATTTTTTTGAGAATCAATTGACAGGAGAAGAGTAGATGCCTCATGTAAAAATACCAAGTGATGGTGAGAAAATTACTGCAAACCAGGATGGTACATACAACGTATCGGATAACCCGATAATTACTTTCATTGAAGGAGACGGAATAGGTCCAGACCTATGGAGAGCTTCCGTCAGAGTATTTGATGCTGCCGTTGAGAAAGCGTTTAAGGGTTCAAAGAAGATTTCGTGGGCTGAAGTCTATGCAGGAGAAAAGGCTCTCGAAGTTACAAAAGAGTGGTTACCCAAAGAAACAACCGATGTAATAAGTGAATATCTTGTTTCAATCAAAGGCCCATTGACAACTCCTGTCGGTGGAGGAATTAGAAGCCTAAATGTTTCACTTAGACAAATTATGGACCTATATGCTTGTGTGAGACCTGTTAGATGGATTGAAGGAACACCTTCGCCCGTTAAAAGTCCCCACAAAATGGATGTTGTTATATTTAGAGAAAATACTGAAGATGTATATTCGGGTATTGAATTTGAAAGTAATACAAAAGAGGCTAACGAATTAATTGGATTCTTACGGGAAAAATTTGGTGCAAATATTAGAGATCTTTCTGGTATCGGAATTAAACCAATAAGTGCTTTCGGAACGAAAAGACTTGTTAAAAAAGCAATACAGTATGCCATAGATTACAAAAGAGAAAGTGTGACCTTGGTTCATAAGGGCAATATTATGAAATTTACAGAAGGTGCTTTTAAGGATTGGGGATACGAATTAGCTAAAGAAGAGTTCCCTGATGTGACGATAACAGAAGACGATTTGTGGGATAAATTTAACGGCAAAATTCCTGACGGGAAAGTTGTAATAAAAGATAGAATTGCTGATAGCATGTTGCAACAAATTTTAACTAGAACTGATGAATATGATGTTCTTGCACTCCCAAATTTAAATGGAGATTATATTTCAGATGCCTGCGCTGCCCAAGTGGGTGGTTTAGGTCTTGCCCCCGGCGCTAATATTGGTGATAAAATTGCTTTGTTTGAAGCTACACACGGTACAGCACCCAAATATGCTGGACAAGATAAAGTAAATCCTGGCTCAGTTATTCTATCTGGAGTTATGATGTTTGAACATATAGGTTGGAAAGATGTCGGAAATTTAATTGTCAAGGGAATAGAGAAAACGATATTGGATAAGGACGTTACATACGATTTAGAAAGACAAATTGAAGGTGCTAATCTTCTCAAGTGTTCTGAATTCGCTGATACAATTATCACAAATATGGACAAGGTTTAAAAATCTCATTAACGGGCGGTTATCAATTGTCAAACCTTCCAAAAATATCAATAATCGGAGCCGGTAATGTAGGTGCATCGGCTGCCTATAGAGTACTAGAACTCAATCTTGCCGATGTCGTTTTGTTAGATATTGTGGAGGGACTACCTCAAGGAAAATCATTAGATTTATCTCAAATGGTTGCTGTTTCTGGGTCTTCCTCGAGAATTATGGGTACAAACGATTATGAAGATACAAAAGAATCAGATGTAGTAATAGTAACTTCAGGATTAGCAAGAAAACCTGGTATGAGTCGGGATGACCTCATAACTACCAATACTAAAATAATTAAAGAGGTAATCGAAAAAGTTGTTCAAAATTCTCCTAATTCGATTTTGATTATTGTCACTAATCCTCTAGATGCAATGACATATGTTGCCCATAAAGTCAGTGGATTTTCTAAACAGAAAGTAATGGGAATGGCTGGAATCCTAGATGCTTCAAGGTTTAAGGCCTTTCTTGCTATGGAACTGAAGGTAGCTGCGTCGGAAATTGACACTCTAGTGCTAGGTGGACATGGTGATGATATGGTCCCACTCAAAAATTTTACATCTGTATCGGGAACTCCTATAGTTGAACTTGTCAATAATAAAAAATTGGATGAGATTATTCAGCGAACTCGAGACGGTGGAGCCGAAATAGTCAAACTTCTCAAAACAGGTAGTGCTTTTTATGCTCCGGGAGTGTGTGCTGTAGAAATGGCGGAAACGATTCTAAAAGATCAAAAAAAATTATTGCCATGTTGTACATTTGTAGATGGAGAATATGGTATAAAAAATCAATTTTTAGGACTCCCAGTCATATTGTCATCAAAGGGAGTAGAAGAAATTGTCGAAATTGAATTATCTGAATCTGAACAAAACGATTTGCGTGTTTCAGCCTCACATGTAAAAGAGCTTTGTGATTTGATTGATAGTTCTGGTTTAATTTGATAGATATCGGTTTTTAGGTTTTGTTAAATCGGTTATAATTAGTAAAAATCGATGGAATTTCCGATTTGATCTCGAGTCTAACAGACTGTTAAAGGAGTAGTGCGGAGATGAATCATGCACCAGATTCAGGATTAATGCCTTACACTATGACGAACCGTATGGACAACTGGTGGATTGAGCCCTTATGGACGGGCTTAGGTTTCCTTGCTTTCATTATTTATACTACATGGGCTGTATTTGAAGCTGATTATTATTGGTGGAGTGCTGGAGCCGAAGGGTTTGGTGGCTACTTGTCACCATTTTATTCTCCACTTATTTTTATCAATCCTCTGGCGGAAGGTGTAGCGCCGATGAGCCATAGTTGGTTAGGCTCCTGGCCTACATGGTGGCCTAATTTAATACCAGCTTCTCCTGCTCTTTTTATATTGTTTGGGCCTTTATCCTTTCGTTTGACTTGTTATTATTATAGAAAATTTTATTACCGTGCATATTTTATGGCCCCACCTGCATGTGCGGTAAAAGGAATAGAACAAAAGGAGTACAAAGGGGAAACTTCATTGTTTCTTTTTCAGAATTTACATCGCTATACTATGTATGTCGCACTAATATTTATTATAATTCTATCTTATGATGCAATTCTTGCTTTTTTCAGAAATGGACAATTTGGAGTTGGAGTTGGCTCGATAATTTTACTTATAAATCCAATATTATTAGCAGGTTACACCTTTGGTTGCCATGCTTTTCGCCATGTTGTGGGAGGCAAACATAACTGCTTCTCTTGTTCTAAAGGAAAACAGAAAATTAGATTCAAAGTTTGGCAAGGTGTCTCCTGGCTGAATGGCAGGCATATGTTCTGGGCGTGGATTAGTATGATTTGGGTTGCATTTGCAGATGTTTATGTTCGGATGGTAGCAAATGGAAGTTGGGTAGATTTTAATACTTGGGGTTATTGATAAGCATGGCTGAAATAGAAATCATAGAACATGATGTAATTGTCGTGGGTGCAGGCGGGGCTGGTCTCAGAGCCGCAATTCAATGTTCATCTAGAGGTTTAAGTACTGGGCTGGTTTGCAAATCTCTATTAGGAAAAGCACATACAGTTATGGCTGAAGGCGGCGTAGCCGCTGCTCTAGGAAATGTAGATGAGCGCGACGATTGGAAAGTTCATTTCAGAGATACAATGCGCGGAGGGAAATTCCTTAATCTTTGGAGGATGGCTGAATTACATGCCAAACAGGCTCCTGATCGTGTAAGGGAATTAGAAGAATGGGGTGCGGTTTTTGATAGAACACAATCTGGATTAATAAATCAGCGTAACTTTGGTGGTCATAGGTACCCCCGTCTTGCTCATGTAGGCGACCGTACCGGTCTTGAAATGATTCGTACATTGCAAGATTATGGTGTTCATCAAGGAATTGAAGTTTATATGGAGTGTACTGCTTTAGATTTACTAAAGGACGGAGATAAAATTTCTGGGATGGTTGCCATGTGGCGCGAAACAGGCCGATTTGTTACTTTTAAGGCTAAAGCAATTATTTTAGCTACAGGCGGTGCTGGAAAAGCATGGAAAATAACTTCGAATTCTTGGGAATATACTGGTGATGGGTATGCAATGGCTTATGAAGCAGGCGCTGAATTAATGGATATGGAATTTACTCAATTTCACCCAACGGGAATGGTATGGCCTCCTTCCGTCAGGGGGACACTTGTTACGGAGGGAGTAAGAGGAGACGGTGGGATATTGATTAATAGCCAAGGTAAACGTTTTATGTTTGATTATATTCCTGACCTTTATGCTCCTGAGACTGCTGATACCGAGGAAGAAGCGGCTAGATGGCTAGATGGCGACAAGAGCGCTAGGAGGCCACCAGAATTGTTGACTCGCGACGTTGTGGCACGTGCTATACGTCAAGAAGTAAAAGATCGTAGAGGATCTCCCCATGGAGGTGCGTTTCTTGATATTGCCAGTCGTAGAAGCGCAGATGATATCAAAAGGAAACTTCCTTCTATGTATCATCAATTTAAAGTGTTAGCAGAATTGGATATTACAAAAGAACCTATGGAAGTCGGACCAACATTACACTATTTTATGGGGGGTATAAGGGTCGACTCTGATTCCCAAATGTCCACCGTGCCTGGACTTTTTGCTTGTGGCGAATGTTCTGGAGGGATGCATGGTGCAAATCGCCTTGGTGGTAACTCGTTATCAGATTTATTAGTTTTTGGAAAGCTAGCTGGAGATGGTGCTGCAGACTATATAAGCGGAACCAACTTTAGCGCATTGATTAATCAAGAAGAAGTTGAATCCATTGTACGTGCGGGGACACAAATTCTAAATCGTGAATCCGGAAAAAATCCCTATCTCTTACACGAGGAACTACAAGAAGCAATGCAAGACAAGGTTGGTATTGTTCGATCGAATGAGTTATTAACCGAAGGAATTAAACAATTAGATGAATTCAAAGAAGCATACAAACAAGTAAAAGCAGATGGAGCTTCGCAATTTAATCCCGGATGGCATGAGGCGTTGTCCTTACGTAATTTAATAATTACCGCTGAAGCAGTAGCAAAGTCCGCATTAATGAGAGAAGAAAGTAGGGGTGCACATAGTAGGATTGATTTTCCTGGTGAACAGGACGAATGGCTTAAGTATAATATAGTTGCTAGTAAAAATGGTGATGGTTCGATGAGTACAAAAAAAATAGAACGTGAAAGACCAGATAGTGAATTAGAACGTATCGCAAATTTAACGATTGAAGAATTAGAAAAGGAAGTAGAATCGGAGAGGAACAAGTAATGGCTTTACGAAATTTTAAACTTTTCAGAGGCGATAAATCCGGCGGGCAAATGGAGAATTATCAGATAGAAGTTGACAAAGGGATGGTTGTGCTTGATGTGATCCATCGCATACAAGCTGAGCAAGCCAATGATTTGGCTGTACGTTGGAATTGTAAGGCAGGAAAATGTGGTTCTTGTAGCGTGGAAATTAACGGAAAACCAAAACTATCGTGTATGACGCGTATGAATGAATATAGTGCTGAAGACACGATTTATGTTCGCCCAATTCGAACTTTTCCGGTGATAAAGGATCTAGTTACTGATGTTTCTTGGAATTACGAGCAAAACAAAAGGATTACACCTTTCACTCCCGATACCAAACAAAAAAATAAAAATGGTGATTACGTAATGATGCAAGAAGATGTTGACAGGATACAAGAGTTTCGCAAATGTATCGAATGTTATTTGTGTCAAGATGTTTGTCATATACTAAGAGACCATAACAAAAAAGATAAATTCGTTGGCCCGAGATTCATGATTCGCATTGCTTCTCTTGATATGCACCCTTTAGATACTGCAGATAGGATTACGTCCGTTAAAGAAGATTTTGGCTCAGGAATGTGCAATATAACTAGGTGCTGTACGGATGTATGCCCTGAAGATATTCAAATAACAGATAATGCCATTATACCTCTGAAAGAACGCGTAGTTGATAAATTTTATGACCCCTTTCTTTGGTTGTGGAGAAAATTTTTAAAAAGAAATAAATGAATTTTTTAATTATAAAGAGGATTGTCAATTATGAATATTCATGAATATCAAGCTAAGGATTTGTTTAGGAAATTCAATATAGCTACTTCTGAAGGAGAAGTTTTTGAAAATGAAACTGAAGCTGAAAAATACGCAAAATCGTTAAACGCAAACGAATTTGTTGTAAAAGCCCAGATCCATGCTGGAGGAAGAGGAAAGGCCGGAGGTGTGAAGCTTGTAAGGACACCAAGTGAAGTGAAAAAGACTGTGAAAGACATGTTGGGCATGACCTTAGTCACACACCAAACTGGCCCAGAAGGAAAAGTTGTGAACAAAGTTTACGTAGAAGCCGCATCTTCTATTAAAAAGGAATATTATTTATCTTTTGTAACTGATAGATCTTCTGAAAAAAATGTGATAATAGCAAGTTCTCAAGGTGGCGTGGATATCGAAAAAGTAGCTGAAGAGACACCAGAAAAATTACTTGCACAACCGATTGATCCAGTTGTTGGCATTCAATCTTTTCATGTAAGAAACATCGGCTATTTTCTGGGACTTAATTCTCCCCAAACTAAACAATTAAATGGAATCTTGATTGGAATGTACAATTTGTTTACTAAAATGGATTGTGCTTTGGTTGAAGTAAATCCTTTGATATTAACAGAAGAAGATGATATTAAAGCACTTGATGCAAAGGTCAATTTTGATGACAATGCAGCCTTTAGACACAAAGAATACTCTGAACTTCATGATCCACGAGAGGAGGAACCATCTGAACTTGAAGCAAAAAAATGGGATATTAGCTTTGTAAAATTAAGTGGAAATATTGGTTGTCTAGTTAACGGAGCTGGTCTTGCCATGGCAACGATGGACATCATAAAATATCATGGTGCCGAACCTGCAAATTTCTTAGATGTTGGCGGGGGAGCATCAGTAGAACAAGTTACCCAAGCATTTAAAATGATTCTCAGTGATAAAAATGTTAAAGCAATATTGGTCAATATTTTTGGCGGAATCATGAAATGTGATACGATAGCCGACGGTATAATAACAGCCGCAAAGGAAGTTAGCATCAAAGTGCCATTGGTTGTACGTCTAGAAGGAACAAACGTTGAGCTGGGCAAAAAAATGCTTGTGGAATCAGGTCTAAATATTACTACCGCTTCTACTATGAAAGAAGCTGCGTCAACTGTAGTTAGTCTTATTTAGACTATTGACAACAGTTTTTTAATGATTAGCTTCTATTTAATCAGACTGGAGAGTTGTGTTAATGAGCAAAATCATTGGAATAGATCTTGGTACTACTAATTCATGTGTGGCCTTCGTTGAGTCGAATGAGCCAAAGGTAATAATTAACGAGGAAGGAAATAGAACGACTCCATCTGTCGTTGGATTCGGTAAAAAAGATACCGAAATTCTAGTTGGTGAACCGGCCAAGAGACAAGCCGTTGTTAACCCCGAGAAAACTATTTATTCTGCGAAAAGACTAATTGGAAGAAGATTCGAAGAGACTAAGGAAGACAGAAAAGTCTTACCTTATGAAGTCGTAAAAAACAAAAATGGAGATGCTTGGATTAAGGTTGACGGTAAAGAGTATTCTCCACCACAAATATCAGCCAATGTGCTATCCAAATTAAAAAATGCTGCTGAATCATTTCTTGGTGCCAAAGTGACTGATGCGGTGATCACTGTTCCTGCATATTTTAATGACAGCCAAAGACAAGCAACTAAAGATGCAGGGAAAATTGCAGGTCTCAATGTAGATAGAATTATAAACGAGCCAACAGCCGCAGCATTGGCTTATGGTTTTGATAAGAAAAAAGATGGTCTAATAGCGGTATATGATTTGGGTGGTGGAACATTCGATATCTCCATACTTGAAGTTGGTGATAGTGTAATCGAAGTTAAATCTACAAATGGAGATACAACCTTAGGTGGGGATGATTTTGATAGATTGATAATGGATTATTTTATGAGTGAATTCAAAAAAGAAAACGGAGTCGATATAAGTTCAGACAAAATGGCTCTGCAGAGATTAAGAGAAGGAGCAGAAAAAGCAAAAATAGAGCTGTCCTCCGCCTTGGAAACTGAGGTTAATCTACCTTTTATTACCGCTGATCAAAATGGCCCCAAACACCTACTGATAAAATTATCAAGGTCAAAGTTGGAACAAATAATTGATGACAAAATCAAATCTACTTTAGGGCCATGTAAAAATGCATTAAAAGATGCTGGATTAAAAGCTTCAGATATGAACGAGGTCATTCTAGTTGGTGGTTCTACCAGAATACCTTTAGTTCAAAAAACCGTTACAGATTTTTTTGGCAAGGAACCCCATAAAGGTATTAATCCTGATGAAGTTGTTGCCCTTGGTGCGGCTATTCAAGGGGCTGTTTTAAGTGGTGATGTCAAAGACATACTACTTCTTGATGTTACTCCTCTATCTTTAGGAATCGAGACATTGGGAGGGGTCAATACTGCAATTATTTCGAGAAACACAACAATACCTACAAAAATAAGTCAAATTTTTAGTACCGCGCAAGATAATCAACCAAGTGTTGAAATACATGTAACTCAAGGCGAAAGATCTATGGCTGCAGACAATAGGACATTAGCGAGATTTATCTTAGCTGGCATTTCTCCGGCCCCTAGAGGCTTACCACAAATCGAAGTTGGATTCGATATTGATTCAGATGGTATTTTGAACGTATCTGCACTTGATAAAGCAACAAATAAAGAGCAAAAAATTAAAGTTGAATCTTCTTCGGGTCTTTCAACTGATGAAATAGACGATATGGTTAAAGATGCTAAATCCAAATCAGAAGAGGATGAAAAAAAGAAAGAATTAATTAACCAGAGAAACAATTTAGACCAATTGATATATGCAACAGAAAAAACCATTTCTGAAAATTCTGACAGAATTAATGATTCGGAGAAAAAAGAAATTGAAGATGCTGTTTTGAAGGCAAAAGAATCTTTAGAATCTGAAAATGTTGACGACCTTAAAAATGCATCTGACGAACTAACTAAAGTGTCACATTCTCTTGCCGAAAAAATGTATAAGCAGGCTAGTGAGGAAGAGGCTAGTAAAAATGCTGACCCTTCAAGTGATGACAAAAAAGAAGCTAAAAAAAATGAAGGTGATGTTATAGACGCTGAATTTACTGAAAAGTAGTTGTAAAATTTAGTTCAGCTGTTAGTATTCTCCCCTATGAAAAAGGATATTCATCCCAATAGTAGAAAAGTTTTGTTTAAGGACATAGCTACAGATGAGACTTATATAATATCGTCTTCAGTTGAAACTAACGAAACTACCACACATGAAGGCGTCGAGTACCCTATGGTCAAAGTTGAAATTTCGAGCTCTTCTCATCCTTTTTACTCTGGTAAAGAGAGATCAGGTGGTACGACTGGCAGAATCGACAAATTCAACAAAAAATATAATAAATAACGATAGTATTCGTATAAAGAGAAGATGATATGTGCAGCGGTTGATCTTGGAACAAATGCTTTTAGATTATCAATAGTAAAGAAAACCAAAAAAAAATCTAAAGTCCTGAAAAGATACAGATCAATAATTGGTCTTGGCTCTTTCATGGATTCACAAAAAAGACTTCTTCCGCCCCTAAGTTATTACAAAGTACTCGACAAAATATTCTCACTAATTACAGAGTTCAATGTTGAAAAAACTCAAATTGTAGGAACCAGTATATTTCGTGATTGTAAAAACAAGAAAAGGATTAAAGAAGAATTTAAAAATTTGTATGGTCATGAACTTCGAATAATATCTCCCAAAGAAGAAGCATTGCTTTCTTCTCAAGGAGCTTTAACAAAAATGAATCTCAACAACCTATACTCCGTTGTCGTAGATATAGGAGGCGGAAGTACTGAAATTATATTAAATAAAAATAAAACACCTATAGGATTTCTTTCGATTGACATAGGAGTGGTAACTCTAATGAGTAAATTTAATTTAAGAGAAAATTTTACAGATAATAATTTGTTTGAAATTCAAAATTATGCAACTAAAAAATTCTCTAATAAAAAACTTTTTAACCAAATTTGTTCAACAAAATTTGATTTAATAATGAATGCAGGCACTCCTACTACCTTAGCCGCGATTAAACAAAAAATGAAAATATACAAAGAAAGCTCAATAACTGGATACAAAATTAATAAACAATATGCTTCAATGGTACTCAATAAAATAAAAAATATTCCGGCAAAAAAAAGATTAAAAATACCGGGGATGGAAAAAGGTAGAGAGAAAGTTATAATTTATGGACTAATAATCTTGATAACTATCTTGAATATTTTAAGAAAAAGAGTATTTATTGTTTCAGATTCTGGTATTTTAGAAGGCTTGATATATAAAATAAATTGAATTTTCTAATTTTATGACTATATTGAAAAAGTTGGAGTTTATCAATGGTTAAGAATTCAGAAGCAAAAAAAGATAAAAAAGAATTAGGTAATAACAAAGAATCAAAATCTATTGACACTAAAGAGAAACTATTAGATTTACTTAAAGAAATAAACACACAAAATGAGATATCTTATGATGATATAGAAGCCTTTTCGTTTGATTTATCCAAAGATAAAATTTTGAAAAAAGGTTTAATATTGTTTCTGAGTGACCAAGATTCACTAAACGAATACCTTGCCCTAGCTAGCGATTTGAAACAAGCACAAAAAGAAGTTAATGAGAAACTACTAAGATTAGCAGCAGAATTTGAAAATTTTAAGAAGAGAACCACTCAAGAAAAAATCCAAGCTTCTAATTATACTAAAGAAATTATACTGAAAGATATCTTGAATATCCTTGATAGTTTTGAACGAGCAAATCGTTTCTTTGTCCCTACTGTTGTACAATCCTCCAAAAATGAATCTCAAAATCATATTAAATCAAATTTTTCTAAAGGAATAGAGGCGGTTTTTAAAGAATGTGATACATTCCTATCAAAAAATAATATAAACCAAATTGAAACAAAAGAGGGAGATGATTTTAATCCATCAATTCATGAAGCGATTCAAGTTAAAGAATCAGATAATATTAAAAAAGACAAGATAATTAATATCATTCAAAATGGCTATAGAATTAACGATAAATTACTTAGACCAGCATTAGTCACAGTTTCTTCTGGTGGGAGTTCTTCTTAGATGAGCTCAAAAGATTTTTATTCCGTATTGGGTATCTCAAAAGATGCTTCAGATGAACAGATAAAAAAAACCTATAAGAAACTAGCTTTTAAATATCATCCTGATAGAAACCAGGGTGATAAAAAATCAGAGGAAAAATTTAAAGAAATCAATGAAGCATATCAAATCCTCGGAGATTCAGAAAGAAGATCGCAGTATGATACATTTGGCTCTGCAGGCTTTGAAGGAGGAGGATTCCCAGGAGGAGGATTCCCAGGAGGAAGAGGCTTCCCTGACTTAGAAGACCTAATGGATGGTTTTTTTAATCAAGGCAGAACAAGAAGTTCATCGTCAAGAAGTTCATCGTCAAGAAGCACTCGATCAAAAGGAAGAGATATACGAGAAGAATTGGTCCTTGAGTTCCAAGAAGCGGTTAAGGGAACCAAAAAAAATGTATCAATTAGGAGAGCAAAAAGTTACAAGATGTGCAATGCGTGCGATGGCAATGGACAAGTTAATTATTCTCAGGGTTTTTTTTCGATAAGTAGAAGTTGTGGTTCATGCGGCGGTGTTGGAGCTTTCCCCGAAAAAACAGAAAATAAAACTGTAGAAATTAAAGTTCCAGCTGGTGTGGACACGGGAACAAGACTAAGAATAAGGAATGAAGGAGACATTGGTTTTGATTCTGGACCAAATGGAGATTTGTATATAGATATGATTGTTAAGGACCATCCTTTTTTTTCAAGAGAGGAAGAAAATATTGTATGTGAGATTCCCATAAGTATTCCTCAGGCAATAATTGGTGGTAAAATTGATATTCCTACCCTTGATGGGAAGTCGGAATTAAAGATTCCTTCGGGTATTCAGCCCGGACAGATAATGAGATTAAGAGGAAAGGGTATTAAAATTCTTAATTCTTCCGGTTATGGTGATTTGTTTGTTAAATTAAATATAGTAATTCCTTCAAAAATCTCGGATAAACAAAGAATGCTTATGGAAGAATTTCAAGAAGAAATAGAAAAAGATTCAAAGAATCCAATTTCGGAATATCTTGCCAAAATAAAGAATTTTTTCAACTAGATACCACCAGCAATAGCTGGAATTATCGATACTGTATCATCGTCTTTTATCTCGGTTGTGATTCCACCCAAAAATCTAATATCTTCTTCGTTAACGTATACATTGATGAATTTTCTAATAGAGCCATCGCTATCACATAATCTTTCCTTCATACCAGGAAATTGTTTTTCAAGATCAGAAATCATATCAGCTACGTTTTTAGCAGATGTGGAAATTTCATCTTTTTCTTGAGTTAATCTTCTTAGCGGTGTTGGGATTTTGACTGTCGCCATCATGCTCCTCCTTAATTAAATATTTTATTAAAAGACTCCATTCTTGGTTCAATTATAAATGGTTTTGAAATCTTATTTACCAATGGCTCCTGTGTTTTAAGCCCGTTTCCTGTAATGACAAGAACGATTGATTCATCATTGGGTATTCTGCCGCTTTCTATTAATTTTTTTGCACCAGCCAAAGTGACTCCGCCTGCTGTTTCTGTAAAGATTCCCTCTGTTTCTGCCAAAAGAACCATTGCTTCGATAATTTCGTCGTCTGTTGCATCCTCAGCATATGAGTCAATTGAAGTTAATAAATTTATTGCATTTATTCCGTCAGCTGGATTACCTATAGCAAGTGATTTTACTATGGTATTTGGCTTAACAGGCTTAAAAGTTTCCCAGTTATTTTTAACGGCTGTCGAAATAGGTGAACATCCTTCTGCTTGTACACCATATATTTTAGTACCATTAGCTTCTACGAATCCCAAATTCTCAAATTCTTTTACAGACTTATAAATCTTAGTTAATAGTGATCCGCTCGCCATACATACTACTATATGCTTAGGTGCTTTCCAGCCTAATTGTTCTATTATCTCATAGCCTACAGTTTTTGACCCTTCTGAATAATAAGCCCTCAAGTTGATATTAACAAACCCCCAATTATGATTTCCCAAGATTTCGGTACAGAGCCTATTTACTTCATCGTAATTACCGTTAACTGCAATAACATTTGATCCGTATATGCTAGTTCCGATTATCTTGGATTCTTCTAGATTGGAAGGAATAAAAATAAAACTTTCCAACCCTGCTGCGGCTGCTTGTGCAGATACGGAATTTGCTAAATTTCCTGTTGATGCGCAACCAACTGTTTTAAATCCTAACTCTTTTGCTTTCGAAAGGGCTACGGACACGACTCTATCCTTAAAGGATAAGGAAGGATGATTTACCCCGTCATTTTTAATGTATAACTCTTTAACCCCTAGTTCTTTGGCAAGATTTTTAGCCTTAATGAATGGAGTATATCCTACATCGAAACCTACAGTTGGTGGACCATCTAGGGGAAGAAGCTCCTTGTATCTCCACATGTTCTTTTCCCTTGATACAATTTTATCGATGGATAAGTCATCCTTAATCTTTTCATAATCATATTTAGCCTCTAAGGGACCAAAGCAGTAATCGCAAACGTACAAATCCTTTTTCTCAAATTCACGATTACAATCTTTTGAGGCACAACTTAAATTAATAGTATATCTCACCGACATAACGAACTCCGTACAACAACATTGTAACTCGAAGAGGAAGGGCAAACAGAAAAATTACCCTTTCTCCGTTTAGCAGTTCTTTATAGTCGTTGCAATTAGAGTTAAATGACGACACTTACATTATAATGTTAAAAACAATAAAAACAATAATTGATGATTTCTAAATGGGTATAATTAAAAAATGTATGAAACAATTAAAGGCGATTCTTGTATTATTTATAGATTTTTAGTCCAAAATAGCGACAGAAATATTAATTACATTTTAGCCCCAATAGATTCAAATGAATGTATAGTTATCGATCCGTTAGACAAAGATGGCATAGAAGAAATATTAAAAAATGAGAATTTATTTCCTCAATATATTGTTAATACTCATGCCCATCCTGATCACATTAAATACAATTCTTATTTTCTTAAAAAATACTCATGCAAACTACTAGCCCATAATTTCTGTAAGGATCTCTTTGAATTCAAATTTGATAATATTTTCGAGAACGATTTAATCATATTAAATAATCTTAGAATTAAAGTCCTTCATACACCGGGACACTGCCCCGAACATATATCTCTAATAATTGACAACTGTCTTCTATGTGGAGATACAGTTTTTAATTGTGGAGTCGGTAATACGAAATTTCGTGGAGATGTTGTAATGCTTTATAGGACTATATTTCATAAAATTAAAAATTTACCCGACGATATTCTTATTCTTCCTGGTCACGACTATCTGTATAATAATATCCTATTTCTAGAATCACTATATGAAGATCAAGGTAAAATCCATAAAGAGTTAATCGAGTTAAAAATAAATTTCAAGCAAGAAAATTTATCACCAATAAAAGATTTAGCATTTGAGAAAAAACATAACCCCTTTTTCAGAGTCGACGAGCTTTCTTTTTGGGATTTGGTAAAAAATAAAAATCTTTTTGCAAATGAGGAAATTCAGTATAAATTCAGATTATTAAGGCAGGTTCGTGATGAGTGGTAATCCAATTAAAAATAAAATTTTTAATCTTCTAGACATTGAATGCTCTAAAAGGATTCTACTTATGGATGGTGCTATGGGTACCATGATTCAAAAATATAAATTTGAAGAGCCAGATTATAGAGGAGATTTTTTCAAACACCATTCTATTGATTTAAAAGGGAACAATGATGTATTAAATATAACAAAAATTGATGCTATCAAAGAGATACACAAGCAGTATATTTTATCTGGCGCCGATATAATTGAGACCAATTCCTTTAATGGAACAAAAATCGCACAATCTGACTACAACCTTGAAGATTATGTAAGAGATATCAATATTAATGCAGTACAAGCGGTCAAAGAAGCTATATCGGAAACGGTTGACAAAGTAGAAGGAAGAAAGATTTTTATTGCTGGGGCAATGGGCCCAACGAATAGAACTGCATCAATGTCTCCCGATGTAGAGGATCCTGGTAAGAGAAATGTTACTTTTGATCAACTAGCTCAAGCCTATTATGAGCAATCAAAATACTTACTTGAAGGTGGTGTGGATTTATTCTTACCCGAAACTACTTTTGATACACTGAATTTAAAAGCCGCGATATTCGGTTTAAATACCCTATTTAGGGAAATTGGTTTCAGGTTGCCGGTTTTTCTTTCCGTTACTTTTTCAGATAAATCTGGCAGAACTTTATCTGGTCAAACAATTAATGCTTTTTGGGAGTCTATAAGACATGCTAATCCGTATGCTGTTGGAATGAACTGTGGACTTGGTGCATCATCGCTAATAAATTATATAGAGACCCTTTCGGAAATTGCTGATACAAAAATCTTTTGTTACCCGAATGCGGGACTGCCGAATCCTTTATCCGATACCGGTTACGATGAAACTCCCGATATGACTTCAAAGGAAATAAAAAAATTTGTAGATTCTAGTCTCCTTAATTTTGTTGGTGGTTGTTGTGGAACCACGCCTGATCACATTAATGCAATAAAAAAAGTTATAAAGGGTGCTACACCAAGAAAAAAACTACAAAAGAGAAATCTGTCATCTTATAGTGGACTCGAGCATTTGACTAAAGATGAAACAAATTCTTTCCTAGTTATAGGTGAGAGAACAAATGTCACTGGGTCTCCACAATTTGCCAGATTGATTAAAGAAGGTGCCTACGAAGAGGCCTTAGAGATAGCAAAACAACAAGTTGCAAATGGTGCACACATTATAGATATAAATTTTGATGAGGGATTACTTGATAGCGAACAATGTATGACGAACTACTTGAATCTAATCGCATCGGATCCTGATATTACAAAAGTTCCTATAATGATCGACAGCTCAAAATGGTCTGTATTGGAAGCTGGGCTTAAATGCATTCAAGGAAGAGGAATCGTTAATTCAATTAGTTTGAAAGAAGGGGAAGATGAGTTTGTAAGCCAAGCACAAAAAGTTTTAGATTTTGGAGCGTCTGTTGTTGTAATGGCGTTTGATGAAAAAGGACAAGCCACTGGTGTTGAAGATAGGCTAAAAATTTGCAAAAGAGCTTATGATATCTTAGTCGACAAAGTAGGATTTAAAGCGTCAGATATCATTTTTGATACTAATATATTAACAATTGCTACCGGAATCGATGAGCATAGGAAGTATGCTATTAATTTCTTGGAATCAATTAAAAAAATTAAAGACCTTTGTCCTGGATCTCTTACTAGTGGTGGAGTTAGCAACCTGTCTTTTGCTTTTAGAGGAAACAACAAAATTAGAGAAGCCATGCATTCCTCCTTTCTTTACCATGCAATAAATAATGGACTTGATATGGCTATTATTAATGCTGGAATGTTAGAGATTTACGAAGAAATCAATAAAGATCTACTTGAGAAGGTTGAAGATGTTATTTTCGATAAATCTAATCATGCAACAGACAATCTAATTGATTATGCAAATCAAATTGGTTCTAAGAAAACAATCTCAAAAGAGGAAGATGCATGGATGAAGTGGGATTTGGAAAAAAGAATATCTCATCAAATCGTAAAGGGAATAGCTACCAATATAGAACAGGATGCTGAGCAGGCACGTCAAAAATACTCTTCTCCTTTGGATGTCATAGAAGGACCCTTGATGGATGGCATGAAGATAGTAGGGGAACTTTTTGGTGATGGAAAAATGTTTCTTCCACAAGTAGTTAAAAGTGCAAGAGTAATGAAAAAGGCAGTAAATTACCTAAAGCCTTTTATGGATAAGGAAAAAGTTATTAGTTCATCTACTGGGAAGATTCTCATTGCTACTGTAAAAGGAGATGTTCACGATATTGGAAAAAATATAGTTTCTGTTGTTGCAGAATGTAACGGATATGAAGTTCTAGACTTAGGAGTTATGGTTTCATGTAAGGAGATTATAGAAAATGCTAGTGAATTTAGACCTGACATCATAGGTTTGAGTGGTCTTATAACTCCTTCTTTGGATGAAATGACAAATAATGTTATCGAATTTGGAAAAAATAATTTGAATGTACCTGTTTTAATTGGTGGGGCAACTACAAGTAGAGCACATACTGCTATTAAAATAGCACCGAACTACAAGAGAGATGTTGTAGTGTATGTGCCAGATGCCTCACTAGTTGTTGGAGTATGTAGAAAATTATTAAACAAAAAAGAAAGTAATAAGTACAAACAATCTATAGTCAAAGAACAAAAAGATTTTGCCAAGAAATATAAAAAAGATAAAAACATTAACTTTATCTCACTGGAAGAAGCGAGACAAAAAAGATTCAAACCGGACTTTTCATTAATCAAAAATCAAATAGAAAATTTTAATTTACAAATTTGGAATTTTGATATTGAAGAAATTATCAATTACATTGACTGGTCACCCTTTTTCTGGGTCTGGGATTTTAAAGGAGTTTATCCCGGTATATTCAAAAACAAAAAATATGGAGAACAAGCACGAACTTTATTTGAAGATGCCAATGAGGTCCTGATTAAATTAGTTTCTGATAATATTTTAAAACCAAAAGGACTATCTCAAATATGGAATGCCGTAAGTTTTAATGAATGCATTGATATATACGATGAGGGTTTTAAGAATAAATTAGAATCATTATATTTTTTCAGACAACAAGTAAAACAAGATAAAAAAAATCAAACTTATCTCTCATCGTCTGATTTTATATCTCCTAATAAAGCCGACAAAGACATACTAGGAGGATTTATTGTTACTTCGGGTCACGAAGTAGATGAATATGCAGCAACATTTAAGGAACAAGGGGACGACTATACCTCGATAATTATTAAGGCCCTAGGTGATAGGATTGTTGAAGCATCTTCCGAGTATTTGCATAAACAAATAAGAATTGAAAATGGCGAGGATGAAAGCTTTAGTCTGAATGGTTTGATAAAGGAAAAATATAAAGGAAGTCGTCCAGCACATGGTTATCCATCATGCCCTGATCATTCTGAAAAAAACAAACTATGGAATCTCCTTGAAGTCGAAAAAAATATAGATGTATCGCTGACTGAAAACTTTGCGTTAAATCCGGCTTCTTCAATTTGTGGCCTTTATTTCTTCCATCCTCAATCAAAATATTTCAACTTAGGAAAAATCAATAGAGATCAGTTTGAGGAATATTGCGACAAGAAAGAATATAGTCGAGACAAACTCCGAAGTATCCTGCAGAACAATCTAGTTAATTAGCAGTCTAGATTTTATAGCTCGATATTCCAGATTACTATGGCTCTATAATACTTTCAAAAACTAATTCCTCTATTACTTTTTTAACGTTTTTGACTAATTGATTTTTGGTTAATTGTTTTTTCGTCCCAATCTTTACAGCTTTTTCTTTTAATGCACTATCTAGGTGGGGATAATATGCAATTGTATCTATAGTGTGGCAGCCCCTGTTTTTAAAAATTTCCTTAAAATATATTGTATCTACGAGATTGAATGCTATATCCATAATACAAATGGGATAATTGCACTTAATTAATATTGTTTCGATATCATGTTCATTTTTTACTTGGACTAAATCATAATTCTGTTTGCACGAAGATTTAAGTTTCGAGAAAAAAATCAAATCTTTAGTAACAACTGGTATAATCATATAGTTAATTTTCACTTGTACTATGAGCAAATTCAATACAGTTTCTTTTGATGCGGCAGACACGCTATTCTTTATAAAAGAAGGACTAGGGAATACTTATTGTAATGTCTTGAAGAAATATTCTTCTAGTTACGATCCAAGTGATATTTCTAGATGTTTTAAAAAACACTTTTCATCCAGAAAGGGTTTACATTTTGATTGCCTTAAAGGGGATGAGCTTTTTAAAGCAGAAAAACAGTGGTGGCATAGTTTAGTAAGGGATATATTTCTGCAATTAGGTATGTTTAAGGATTTTGACGACTATTTTGATGATCTTTATGATTATTTCTCTTTAGATGCTTGGCAGATTTATCCTGATACGATACCTACATTAAAGAAATTAAAAGATATGAATTTTAAAATTACGATAACATCAAATTTTGATTCTAGGATATATAAGGTATGTGATCATTTTCAAATTAACAAATATATTGATTCTTTTACAATTTCTTCTGAAGCAGGATATTCAAAGCCTGATAAAAAATTATTTTTTAAATCATTAGATAAAATAGGGTCCGTACCCCTAGAATCTCTTCATGTCGGTGATGATTATGAACTTGATTATGTTCCCAGCAATGAAATCGGAATGAAATCTTTATTAATTAATCGAAATGAAATTAAAAACTATAATCCTGATATTACTACCATATCATCACTTGAATCGATTACGGAGTATCTCAATGAACGTTAATCCAAATTTGTTAGCACTAATTGTTGCTGCGATATGGGGTCTGGCCCCTATATTTGAGAAATTAAGCCTGCAAGTTATGTCTCCCATTTATGTCTTATGTGTTCGATTTTTTCTAGTTACTTGCTTATTGGTGCCCATATTTATTTCCTCAAACCAAGTACTAAGTTTAGATGATTTAACTTTCAGAAACTTATTGCTTATTTTGGTACCGGGTCTTTTAGCGGTTCTGGGTATATACCTTTACTTTAATGCACTTTCTGGATCATCGGCTTCTAAGATTGTCCCATTGACTGCTATTTATCCCTTATTTACATGTTTTTATGCTTATATCTTTTTAAAAGAAGATTTTACTACTGAGAAAATAATAGGAACTATTCTGATTGTTGCAGGGGTCTTTGTACTTAATTACAAAGATTATCTTCAAAATTAATTAAAAACGCCAGTTTGTCCAACTGTTATCCTCTTCACCCATATGCATCCTCCCTCCCCCCATCTCTTTAAATCTTCGAAGGGATTTCTCAGTATATTTTTTACCACAAAAATGGTAGGCAACACTAAAGAAAATAATCGCAATTGGGATAGTTCCCATGATTAATCCAAAAAAGCCAACCTCAACTCCAACACTGTCACTCGCATCACGCCAACGAAAGTGCGGTCCATTTGATGCTAATTGATAAAAAACGAACAAGATAGGGATGATGGACCATCTAAGTGCAGAAGCTTTGGGGCCCGTATGTCATTGGTCGCCATCCATGAGTAATTCTTTAGTTCTTTCTAATTAATTTAGCATATTCCAAAGCAAAATAAGTAATAATCATATCCGCACCAGCTCTTTTTATAGATAAAAGAGATTCATGCATAACGTCATTCAAATCTAAATAGCCTTTATCCGCAGCAGTTCTAATCATTGAATATTCTCCACTAACCTGATAGGCAACAATAGGGAGTAGGGATAAATCTCTAGCTTCTTTTATCACATCAAGGTAAAAACTAGCCGGCTTTACTATTAGCATGTCGGCCCCTTCAGCTTCATCATATAATATTTCTTTTATAGCTTCTCTCGAATTTGCCGGGTTGATTTGGTAGGTCTTTTTATCACCTTTCTTAGGTGAAGAATTCAATGCATCTCTAAAAGGTCCATACAAAGATGAAGCAAATTTAGCAGCGTACGACATTATAGAAATATCATGAAATCCTTTAGAGTCCAATTTCTGTCTAATCTTCAAGACTCTTCCGTCCATCATATCTGATGGTGCCACTATGTCTACACCACTTTGGGCATGAATTATTGCTTGCTTACATAAGATGTCCACGGTTTTGTCATTTAGCACTTCGTTTTTATATACGAGCCCATCGTGCCCATCAGAATTGAATGGATCAAGAGCAATATCTGATATGATAACAAGTTCTGGAAATTCTTTTTTGATTTTCTTTATTGATAAAGGTAGTAATCCGTTTTTGTTTATTGCTTCTGTAGCTTTTTTGTTTTTTTTGTTTTTGGGAATTACTGGAAAAAGAATTACTGCATTGATACCTAATTTTATTGCTTGATTGATGTCATGAAAATGGAGGTCTAATGTTTTTCTTTGGACTCCCGGCATTGAAGGAATATCTTCAGTTTTGTTTTTGCCATCTATTAAAAAGATTGGAAAAATTAGATCATTTACGGATATGGTTGTTTCTTCAACCAAATTCCTAATACTTTCTTTTTTTCTTAATCTTCTACCTCTTACAAACATTCCTTTAATTATATTATCATTTAATTATCATTAAAGGTCTGTTAAATATTTTGATTAGTCTGCATAAACTATATATGATTAAGCATCTGTAATGATTAAAAAATTGGTAATATTTGATTTTGATGGAGTCATATATGACTCCGAACCACTTCACTTGAAAGCTTTTAATGCCGCTTTGACTTCGATTAAAAAAGAGATAACCAGGTCTATTTATTATGAGGAGTATTGCTCATTTGATGACAAAGGTGTTTTTACAACGCTTCTCAAAAAAGAGAGGATTGATTTTAATGACGGTTTAATTAATAAACTAATTGAATCCAAGCATAGATATTTTGACAAATACCATGATTCTGAAACAAGTATTTATCCTGGTGTACTAGATTTAATTTCGAGATTATCAAAGAAATATATTTTAGCTATTGGTTCTGGGGCAAGAAGACTAGAAATTGTTAGAATCTTAAATAAAGAAAATATAATTTCCCATTTTGAAACTATCGTATCATCTGATGAAACGAATTATCCAAAACCAAATCCTGAAACATATATTCAAGTCTTAGATAGAATCAACGAAACTTATCAAGTGGATTCAAACGAAAGTGTCGTGGTTGAAGATACTCCAAAAGGTATCATTGCTGCAAAAAGTTCCGGAATGAAATGCATCGGCATAACTAATGCGTTGGATTCAGTTCATCTATCAGATGCTGACACAGTCGTTAAGACTTATGAAGAGATAGATCAAAATCTAATTAACTCTCTCTAGTAAACTGTTAAAAACTATGTCGGCGCATTGATAAAATTCTCTCAATAATAATTTTTCATTCTTTGTATGAACTTCTCTCATCCCAGTCCCTAGATTTACTGTATTAACTCCGTTTTTTATGAAGAAATTGGCATCAGCTCCACCGCCTGTTTCAACAAGATTGATTTTATATTTTAAATCCTTACAAGAACTAAGAATTCTTTTTATGATGAACGAGTTTCTACTTAAGTTGATTGCGCCATAGATTCTTTCTTTTGTAAATTTTATAGAAAACTTTTTATTTACTCTTTTGTATTTTTTTTCAGTAGCAGCTAAAATTCTTTTTATTTTATTAAGTTGGGCCAGGATGGTTCTTTCGTTATGGCCACGAATTTCACACGATATTGTGGTTCTACCTGGAACTATATTTATTGCTGACCCACCATTAATTTTTCCAATATTAATTGTAGTGTTTCTATTGATTCTCCCAGTTTTTATTTTTGTTATTATTTCAGAGGCTACAACTATAGAGCTCAGCCCCTGTTCGGGATTGATTCCAGAATGAGCTTCGATTCCATTGATTTGAATTGAAAAAAAATCAGAAGCTGGGCCTTTAACGACTAGCCTTTCGGGGCTCATGCTATCCAACACTATGCCTTCTTTGGATTTGATTAACTTGTAATCTAGGAATTTAGCGCCAAGAAGTCCGATTTCTTCGCATGTTGTAATAGCTGCTTCGATATTTAGGTGACCTAGTTTTTTTGAACTGAATATCTCTAATATTTCTAGTATTATTGCCAATCCACTTTTATCATCAGATCCAAGAATGGTATTACTAGCACTTGATACATAATTCTTTTTAATAATGGGTTTAATTCCATTTCCAGGAACAACGGTATCCATATGAGATGATAGGATTATTGTCGGTAGTTTTGGATTTGAAATAATTCTTGCGATTATATTTCCATGATTTGATTTTGTTTTTATATGAGAATTGTCTATATCGTATCTGATTTTTAGCTTTTTAAGTTTATTTTTTATATACTCAGCGACTTTTTTTTCGTTTCTAGATTCACTATCAATTTTGACCAAATCTATAAAAGTTGATAACAATCTTTTTTTATTAATCGTCATTTCTTCAAAAATTCCTTGGACTATTATTCAATACTAAAGCGCTTTCAAATATAATTTCAGAAAGAGTTGGGTGAGGATGTATGGTCTTAATGATTGAGTCTATTGTTAAATCGTTACTCATTATTAATGCAATTTCAGAAATCATCTCTGTAGCACCTCTTCCAATTATATGACCACCTAATATTTTTTTATCCTCGTCTACCAATAATTTACAAAAACCTACCATATCGTCTGTCGCTAGAGACTTGCCATTTGCTTTGAATGGATATTTGACTGTATCGTATTTAATCTTTTTAGCTTTCGCCATATCTTCGGTGATGCCTATGTAAGATATTTCTGGCTGACAGTAAATGCACGCAGGTACTATTAAAGAAGAATTGGGCAAATCTTTATTTGAGGCTATAACATCATTAATTAACAGAGATCCTTCTTCACTTGCTTTGTGTGCCAACATTAGACCGCCAATCACATCTCCAATTGCGTATATTCCATCTACACTAGTTTTGAAATTTCTATCAACCTTTATAAAACCAAAATTATCTTTTAAAACACCTATCGAATCAAGATTAAGAGATTCTGTATTAGGTATTCTTCCAGTTGATATTAATATTTTGTCATATTTTGCAAGCTTAGTATTGGTTTCTTCGTTTGACTCTGGGCTTAAGAGTTCGACTTCCACAGAAGATTCACCTATCTCTTTCAATTCAATCGAAGTAGATTCATAAATTTTTATCCCACGTTTTTTGTAGGACTTTTTTAGCTCAGATACTATATCTGCGTCAAGCGAAGATAAAATTGATTCTTCTTTCTCAATTATTGAGACATTGACTCCAAAACTTGAGTATAAATATGCAAACTCGATTCCGATATATCCTCCACCTACAATACATATATTTGAAGGTAATTCGCCTGAATCAAGGATAAAGTCGCTATCAACGATTAATAATCCATCTGGATTCAGTCCTGGCGGAAAGGAAGGCTTCGAGCCAGTACTAATAACGATATTCTTAGTTTTAATTATTTTTTTATCATTTTGAGATTTTATTTCCAAAGTATTTTTGTCAATGAATCTTGCCTTGCCATCAAATATTGTTATATCTTTTTTGGTAAGTAAAACATCAAGACCACTTTTTAGCCTCCGTACATTTCTTTTGCTATTTTCAATGACTTTATTAAAGTCGACTGTTATCTTCTCGATTAGGAAACCTTTTTGTTTTGCTTTGTTAAATAGTTCATCAGCAAGTTCTGCTGACTTTAAAAGGGATTTTGATGGGATACATCCTCTATTTAGACATGTTCCTCCCAAATCCTTTTTTTCAATTAGCGCTGTTTTGTATCCTAATTTTGCTGATTCAATTGCAGCGACATAGCCACCAGGACCTCCACCAATAATGGCAATCTCAAATTCACTCATTGTTGATATCCTCCATTCTAATAAAATTAGAATTTGATGCCTTTGAATTTTCTGAAATCAAATATGAAATTGTCTTTGCAATATCTAAAGGATGAACCCATTTTGAATGATCATCATTTGGCATTAAATTCCTGTTGTCTTGAGTGTCGATTGTGCCTGGTATTATACAGGTAACTCTTATTTCTAATTTCTTAAGTTCTTTGGATAGCGTTTTACTTAAATTAATCAAAGCGGCCTTAGAAGCTGAATAAGCGGTCATGTTTTCGAATCCTATTTCTCCTGCTTCGGCTCCTATATTAATTATTGAAGCATTTTCAGATTTTAAAAGAGCTTTAACTGATAAATTGCATATATTGAAAACAGAAAAATAATTCATATTCATCATTTCTTTTGCATCTTCAAGATTTGATTCAATAAACTTCTTCTGTTGAAATCCTCCAACTAAATTGATTAATGAATCGATTTTGTTGTCCTCTGTGATGATTTTGTTAATGCACTCATCAGTACTGTCCATACAGGTAAGATCACAATTTATAAAATTTATATTTTTTTTTTCAATATCGCCAAATCTGTTCAATTCGTTTTCGAATATATATGTGCAATAAATTCTATTATCACCTTTGAGTAAAAATCTTGTAAGTTCTGTGCCCAGATTTCCTGTACCACCAGTTATCAAAATTATTGATCTTTTAGACATATCTAAACTTATCATATTTTGTATTTTTGATAAATTTGAACATAATAGGAGTAATATATCTTAATATGGAAATGTTTATTAAGGCTGAAACTCCTAGAGCTAAAAAAGGTTGGGGTATGGGATCTACTATGATGGCGGGTGATTCGAAAATTAGAGGGGTTAAGCTTCTTGTAACCGAAATCAGAGATGGTGAAGAAAAAAATGTCCGAATAATACACAGGCTTAGTTCTTCATTTAATTCATTAATAAAATTTAATGATGATATTAAAATAACAAATCAAGAATATGGAATAAAGATAATTCAAACTATTAATCAAGACAATTATAATAATGATATTTGGGATCAATGGGTACTATTTTCAAGAAAAATTTATGATAATATCAAAAAAACTCTTTAAGGTAAATAATTGAGTCAGGATTACAGTCAAACACTTAATCTTCCTAAAACTAATTTCCCTATGAGAGCCAATTTGTCTCGTAATGAGCCCTCTATACTCGATTTCTGGGACAGAATCAATCTGTACAATATCATGAGGAATAAGTCTGAGGACAGATTTGTTCTTCATGATGGACCACCTTTTGCAAATGGCAAAATACATATTGGTCATTGTCTCAACAAAGTCTTGAAAGATATCATATTGAAATACAATTCAATTATTGGAAAGGGGATTGACTACATACCTGGTTGGGACTGTCATGGTCTACCAATCGAGCATCAAGTATCAAGAAAGATAAAAAACAAAAATATGCCAAAAGTTGAGATAAGAAATATGTGTGAGGAATTTGCTTTGTCTTTTGTCGAAAGTCAAAAAGAAGAATTCAAAAGATTGGGTGTGATAGCTGATTGGAGTAATTCCTATCTAACAATTGATCCTGGTTTTGAGGCAAATCAAATTGGAGTTTTTTGGGATATGTATTCTAAAGGCTTTATCTATCGAGGGTTAAAGCCAGTTCATTGGAGCCCTAGTTCTAGAACTGCATTAGCCGAGGCGGAATTAGATTATCCTGAGAATCATATATCTAAAAGTATTTATGTAAAATTTAGGATAAAAGAAGAAACTGTATCTATTTCTAGCATCAAAAAATTGAATAAACCACTTTTCTTGATGATATGGACGACTACCCCTTGGACTTTACCTGCTAACGAGGCTGTCTCTGTCAATAAAGATTTTAAATATGGAATATACCAAACTGATGAAGAATATTGGATGATTGAAAAAGAACTTTCTCAGAAAATAGATGAGAAAATTGATAAAGAATTTACGCTGGTTTTAGAGGTGGATGGCGCAGATTTACTAAACTTTAGATATATTTCTCCAATTTCGAATAAGGATGCACCAATTGTCCATGCTGATTATGTTACAAGAGAGTCTGGGACTGGTCTTGTCCATATTGCTCCTGGCCACGGTACCGACGATTACAATACAGGTACTAAAAACAGACTAAAGGTTTTCTCGCCTGTTGACGAAGCTGGCAGATTTACTGAAGAAGCTGGGCCAGAATTGAATGGTTTGAATGTTCTATCCGATGGAAACGACAAAGTTATAGAATTAATTAAAAAAAAGAATCTTTTGGTTCTATCAGAAGATTACAATCATCAGTATCCATATGACTGGAGAACGGGTAAGCCAACAATCTTTAGAGCTACTCATCAATGGTTTGCTTCGGTCGATAAATTCAGAAACCTCGCTTTGGAAGAAATATCAAAGGTCAAATGGTATCCAGAAAGAGTAATAAATAGGATATCTAAAATGATTCAAGATAGATCTGATTGGTGTATCTCGAGACAAAGATCTTGGGGGCTACCCATCCCTGTTTTTTATTATAAAGACGGCGGAGATGTATTTATCAATGAGGATACGATTAAAAAAATTGTTGATATTTTTAAAAAACAAGGTTCGTCAGCATGGTGGGAACTAGAGATTAAAGATTTATTGCCTGATAAATATAAAGACCAAGCAATTGATCTTGTAAAAGGAGAAGATACTCTAGATGTTTGGTTTGATTCTGGATCCTCTTGGAAAACAGTTCTACTAAGAGATAATCATTATCCAGCGGATTTGTATTTGGAAGGTAACGACCAACATCGGGGTTGGTTTCAAAGCAGCCTTCTAACTTCTGTAGCCAATCATAGCATTGCGCCCTACAAAGCTGTACTGACCCATGGTTTTGTAGTTGATGGTAAAGGTCAAAAGATGTCTAAATCTAAAGGAAACGTCTTCGATCCTGAAAGAATCATCAAACAACATGGTGCAGATATATTAAGATTATGGGTCGCGTCTGAAGATTATTCGTCGGAGGTAAGAATCTCTGATGAGATTTTATCAAGCATAACAGACAAATACAAAAAAATTAGAAATACATTAAGATTTCTTTTGGGCAACATGTACGATATTGATGATAAGAAATTCATTGATTTTGATCAACTTCAAGAGATAGATAAGTGGATATTGATTAGATTCTCAGATATTAAGAAAAAATATATCCAATCTTTTGATTCCTACTTATTTCATTTAGGGACGAATGAAATTGTAAATTTCTGTGCTAACGATTTAAGTTCCATTTATTTAGATGTACAAAAGGATGTACTTTATACCTATTCGAAGAATTCACAAGAAAGAATATCTGCTCAGACTTCTATTTTTTTAATATTTAAAGAATTATGTCTAATGCTAGCCCCAATTCTTTCATTTACCGTAGAAGAAGCTTGGAAGGAAAGTTTTGGCTCGAAAGATACTATCTTTGTTGGCGAACTCTCGAACGATATATTTGAAGATTTAAAAATTCGGTCCAGTTGGAAGAAGATTCTTAGTTTAAGAGATGAGGTTTTAAGGGAGATTGAGACAAAAAGAAAAATGAAAGTCCTTGGGAACTCTCTTGAAGCCAAAGTCCATTTAAAATGCAATAGCAGTCAATTCGACTTTTTAAGCGATAATCTGGAGTTGATAAAAAGAGTACTAATAGTATCTGAGCTTAGCGTTTCAAATAGCAAAAAAAATGATTTAGATATAGTTGTTGAGAAAACTAAAAATAAGAAATGTCAAAGATGTTGGATGCATTATAGTCGTAAAGATTTTAGTAAATCGGATAAAAATATTTGCATGAGGTGTGAACAGCAATTAAAAATTTAGGTATAACTGTTATAATTATTCCGAAAAATGTCTAACAAAGAAAACGATAGACACCATGTTGTAGTAATTGGAGCTGGTTTCGGTGGCCTCTATGCCGTTCACGAACTGGTGAATTCAAATGTCGATGTAACCCTAATCGACAGAAGAAATTTTCACCTTTTTCAGCCATTATTGTATCAAGTTGCAACTGGAACAATTTCAGTTTCTGATGTTACTGCACCTATTAGATCAATCTTTGGTGACAAGAAAAATATTACAATTCGACTTGATGTTGCTACTGGAATTAATCCTCGAAATGGATATGTTCAAACCGCAAGTCATACGAAGATTCCATTTGATGATTTAATTGTCGCCACGGGGGTGAGCCATCACTATTTTGGACACCATGAATGGCATAAAGACGCCCCCGGTCTTAAGACGATTGAAGATGCACTTGAAGTAAGAAGAAGAATATTTACTGCTTTTGAACTTGCAGAAAATGAAACTGACCCCGTCAGAAGAAAGCAACTTTTAACTTTTGTCATAATAGGTGGGGGCCCAACGGGTGTTGAATTGGCTGGAGCTTTAGCCGATTTAGCATTTCGAACTTTGGCTGGACATTTTCATAATTTAGATACAAAAAAGGAATGTGAAATCTTTCTATTAGAAGCTATGCCTAATCTCCTTCCCTCGTACAAAGACTCACTGTCAAAAGTCACAAAAACTTATCTAGAAGATATGGGTGTAACTGTATTAACTAACTCTCGTGTAAACGACATCCAAAGTGATGCTGTTTTTTATGCTGGCACTAATGAAGCCGTAAGAATTGAATCTAAAACAATACTCTGGGGAGCAGGTGTAATGGCATCTGTGATGGGTAAAATTCTCGCTGATTCAACAGGTGTAGAACTCGATAGAGTAGGAAGAGTTTTGGTTGAAAAAGATTTCTCAGTACCAAATCATGACAATATCTTCGTAATCGGAGATCTTTCTAGACTTAAGAACGGTGCAGACTATTTACCCGGTATTGCTCCTGTTGCTATGCAGTCAGGTATCTTTGTTGCTAGATTAATAAAAAATAGAGCTCAAAATAAGGATTACGAAAAGGAATTTAAATATAAGAATAAAGGTCTTTTGGCAGTAATTGGAAGAAATAAGGCAGTAGCCGATTTGGGTTTTTTTACAGCCAAAGGATTCTTTGCTTGGGTTTTGTGGATTTTTGTTCATATTTGTTATCTAATAGGATTTGATAATAAAATTTCTGTATTAATTAAGTGGGCCCTCAACTATTTTAATGAAGATAAAGGTACTAGACTTATTACAAAATAATACGGGAAGCTCTTTCTCTATATTGTTCATTCCGAGAGATGTGATTTGATAGCCACTGCCATATATAATAGAATCTGTGATAGAAACGAGAAATAATTAAATGTTGAGAAAAAAAAATTGTTATAGCCGTGGGACCAGTAAAAAATTTAGGATAAGTAGATCAAAAGTCGACGATTTTATTAATTGTCCGAGATGCTTTTGGCTCGATAGAGTTAAAGGTCTTGATAGAACTAGAACACCTACATTTGCGATAAACAATGCGGTAGATAGATTGTTAAAAAATGAATTTGATCATTACAGAAAAGAACAGGTGCCACACCCATTATTCATACAAGAAAAGCTCAATTATCTACCATTTGAGGATACTAGACTTGATGGTTGGCGAGAGAACTTCACGGGAGTTCAATATTATGACAAAGATTTAGATCTTACTTTTACGGGAGCTATAGATGATTTGTGGTTCAATGAGGATTCAAAAAAAGTAATCGTTGTTGATTACAAAGCCACATCAAAAGAAGGTGAAATCACACTTTCTGATGATGGATGGTGGCCTCAATATAAAAGACAGATGGAATTTTATCAATTTCTCTTACGAATGAATGAAATGAATGTCGAAAATTATGGGTTTTTCCTTTATGCAAATGGTATCAAAAAAGGATTTTTTAACAAACAAGTTAAATTTAATCTCTACCTCATCAAGTACGAAGGTGATACTTCTTGGATTCCTGGAACGCTAAAGGATTTAAAATCAACATTGGACGAGGAAAACGTACCTGAGCCATCAAAGAATTGTGATCACTGCAGATATTTCGAAGACAGACAAGATTCTTTTAGAAGACTAAACTATGGACAGAATATGAATTTGTTTGACCGATATACACTTATGAAGAATTAAGTGTAAAATAGAAAAAATGAGAATTTTTATTTCAACAATTATATCACTTCTATTGATAGCGATTTTAGTTTTCCTATCCCCACTTTATAGTCTTTATAAAATCGGGACAGCGGTCAAAGAAAAAGATAAAAATACTCTGAGTAGTTATATCGTTTGGCCCGAGATACAAGTTTCTGTTAAAGAAGACGTTCGTGAACATCTTAAAAATAGATCGAAATTACGAGAAAAAGAACTAGACAATCCAATCGAAGGAGTTTTGGAAGATATAAAAAAAATTGGAGGAACTATTTTTGGTGAAAAAGCGATTGATATTGCGATTAAAAAAGTCGTTACTCCTGAAGGCGTAATTAAACTTATTGAAATAAGTGAGAAAAGAAATACAAACAAGAAAAAAGAAACCTCTTCAAATGAAAAAGGTATTTCTTCCTTTTATGATGGTTATGGATTGGAAGAATTGAATTTCATATCACTCTCAGATATGGAAGCCACAGTTCTAACACCCGATGGAGATATCTATTTTAAAATGAGATTTGTATTCCCAACCTGGTACTTGTATACGGTAAAATCTCAGAAACTAACTGAAGAAATATCAAAGAAAGTTGAAGATTCAGTGAATTTATTAAAAAATCTTAATAGAAAATTAAATGATATTGTAAATCAAATAAATTAATTGTAAGAATCGAGAATTTTTTGGAGATACTATAGGAATAACTTTAAAACCTCATGCCTAGATTTTAGAAAAAAATGCAAAGACAACTCTCATTATGGATGCTAATTTCTTTTTTACTTGCCATACCATTTGCAACCTATCTCCCTGAATATGCTATAAAATCGAAATTTCTCGGCGACTATTTCATCTATCTTTTGAAACAGTTTGTTCCTTTTCTTATATTTGGAACTATCACATATTCTATTGCATCATTTGGTTCCACTAATTCTCTAGCTAAGATTGTTCCACTTACACTTTCTCTTTATCTAATTACAACTTTGATAGCCATTGCATATGCACTAATAGTTGGTTCACAAATACAATTTGGAACCGGAGAAATAATTCAATTAACCGCTTCACCCATAGATAGAAACTCGATTGATTTGACATCAACTTTGAGTGTTCTAGCTTTAGATTTTAAGAATTTTTTTAGTTTGATTTTAAAAGGGAACCCTATAGCAATAATGATCATGTCAGTTATTTTGGGTATTTTTATAAGATTCTCATCAATTTATAAAAATAAACTTGTAAGATTTTTTTCTTATTTTAATAATTTCGTATTAAGGATTACCAATTATCTTATGTTGTTAGCCCCTTTAGCTATTTTTTCTTTATTCTCAAATATGCTTCTAACGATAGAAGGACAAATAGTTTTTTCATTAATAAAATTCGTAATCATTACCATCGTAATGTTTCTATTCTACATGTTCTTTTTCTATGGAACTGTTATTAATTTTTTTGGTAATATAAATCCCTATCATTTTTTTAAATCTATAAAAGAGCCTGTTATATTTGCATTTTTTTCATCAAGTAGTTCTGCTACAATGCCTCTTACCCTCAAAACTGCTGAAACTAATCTAAATATAAAAAAGGAAATCTCATCGTTTGTTATCCCAATTGGTACTACAGTAAATATGGATGGATCAGCGATTTATCTTGGTCTATCAGCAATTTTTGTTTCACAATTGATAGGTTTGGACCTTTCTCTAATCGAATATGTCATTATCTCGTTGACAGCAACGATAGGAAGCATAGGTGCTGCTGGTGTTCCATCAGTTGCACTTGTGATGATGACAATTGTATTTACTTCTGTTGGGATACCCATTGAAGCTATTGCTATTGTTGCAGGTGTAGATAGACTGCTTGATATGTTTAGGACAGCAATTAATGTTACAGGAGATTTGACTATAGCTAAAATTGTAGATTCAATTGTTAAAATTGGTTAATGGAATTTTTTTAGTTAGTATATAAAGTATCAATGTTTAGATTAATCAAGGCCATTATAGAATTTATAAGTCAATTAGATAAAAGGGGTGGTTCCCGTAACGGAGATTCTGTTCCTTCAACAGGTTCGGGTGAGAATAAAACGTTCAAAAAACTTTTGATTTGGGTTCCCACTGTTTTTGTGATACTGGCCATCTTATCGAGTATTTATACGATTGATCCTGGAGAAGTAGGAGTAATTCAAAGATTTGGAAAACTTTCAACTTTTACCGACCCGGGCCTCCATTTTAAAGTCCCTTTTGTAGATAGTCTTACTAAAGTCAATGTTGAAAAAATAAGAAGAATAGAGATAGGATTTAGATCTGACAGAAGAAGGATTAATGTCCTTCAAGAATCGTTAATGATTACAAAAGATGAAAATATCGTCGATGCGCAAGCAATTGTACAGTGGAAGATAAAAGATCCCGGCAATTTTTTATTTAAAGTTGCAAGTCCAGTATTAACTATTAAAAATACAGCAGAAGTTGCGCTAAGGAGCGTTATGGGTGTCACTAACATTGATGATGCTATGACAACAGGCAGGGATGAGATCCAAGTAAAAACTAAAGAATTTTTACAGCACTTACTAGATACTTATTCTTCTGGTGTGCAAATAACTGATGTTAAACTTCAAATTGTAGATCCCCCGGAAGAAGTAAAAGATGCTTTCAATGAAGTTGTAAGAGCCAAAGAAGATAAAGAAAAAGTGATTAATGAAGCAAAAGGTTTTTTCGAAGATATTATACCCAAAGCAAGGGGTGAAGCCGAGAAGATGATTCTTGACGCTGAGGCTTATAGGCAAAAAAGAATATCAACAGCAAAAGGAGACACCGCAAGGTTTAATCAGATATATTCTGAATATAGAAAAGACAAAGAAGTTACAAGAACAAGAATATATTTGGAAAAACTTGAAGTGATTTTACAGAAACCTAAAAAAATTATTGGAACTGATTCATCAAGTGGTGCCTTGAATTTGATTCCACTAAAGGAGGTATTTAAGGATTGAGGAATATGAAAAGAATTCTACCAATAATAATTATATTACTTCTTCTGACTCCTTCATTTATCTTTACAGTGGATGAAAGACAACAAGCCATTATTACCGAATTAGGAGAATTCAAAAGAGCTATTCTTGAACCGGGGTTACATTTTAAAAAACCCTTTGTAGAAAAAATTACTCGGTTTGAAAAACGAATGCTTTCTACAGATGCTCCACCGGGACAGTATTTGACATTAGATAAAAAAAGATTAGTTGTTGATTTTCTCGCTAGGTGGAGAATCAAAGATCCACTTGTTTTCTTTAAATCTGTTAGAAATATGTTCGCTGCAAATACAAGAATTGAAGATATTGTATATTCCGAACTACGAGAAGAGCTTGCCACCCATAATATAAATGAGGTTATCGCTGAAAATAGAGAATTGATAATGGATAAAGTAAAAGCAGGAAGTAGTGCCAAACTTAAAGAGTATGGTATTGAATTGATTGATGTAAGAATCAAAAGGGCAGATTTGCCAACAGAAGTTCAGCAAAGTGTATTTGAAAGGATGATTGCAGAGAGACAAAGAATTTCAAAAAGATATAGATCTGAAGGTGAGGAAGAATCTGCAAAGATTCGAGCTAGAACTAATAAAGAGAAAGATATTATCATTGCTACTTCATATGCTAAAAGCGAAAAAATTAAGGGTGAGGGTGATAAAATCGCAACTCAAATTTACTCAGATTCTTACTCAAAAGACCCCGATTTTTACGAGTTTTGGAGAAAACTCGAGGCATATGAAAAGATTATCGATGAAAATTCTGTAATCTTCTTGCCTATCGATTCATATCTATTTAATCTCCTCAAGAAAAAGTATTAATATTGGATACTTTTAGCCACGCACTATGGGGTAAAGCTTTATTTGGACGAAAAGGAACGAATCTTTTCGCATTATTATTTGGAGCAGCCCCAGACTTAATTGCTTTTTTACCTTGGATGATTCTCCGTATTATCAATGGAACCTTCTTTGACAGAGAATTTGGTAAACCTCCACCAGTAGAAATAATTCCTGATTGGCTTTTCTTTATGTATGATTTTTCTCATAGTTTTATTACTGGGTTTTTACTCGTTTTCTTGCTGTACTATTTTAGAAAAGATTACATATGGTTTGCTGCATTAGCATGGCCTTTTCATACTGTTCTTGATTTTCCTTTTCACACCAAGGAGTTTTTTCCAACCAAAATCTTCTGGCCTCTGTCAGATTTCTATATAGATGGTATTCTCTGGTCTAGACCAGAAGTATGGATTCCAAATATCATCTTGTTAGCACTTGTATTGTTTTATAAAAAAAGAAAGAATACTATTAATGGCTAGATTTTTTCTTATTTTCTTCGAAACTCTATGCGGGTCAGGGGGTAGTAGGGTGGGATATTGGTGAATATAGACCGGCTAGTGCTATAGGTTTTATTATTTTCTTTATTTATTTTTTAAGAGGTGGCGATAATGCTTATAGATCTACTAATAGTTCGATGCCACAAGCTTAAGATAAAGATGAAGAAGTGGAAGAAGTATTAAATGAGATAAATACTCAAATCGAAGAACCGCACAGTCCTTATGTAAAAGTTACTTCTGTCTTTCCTCCTGAAGAATTAACTAATTATATTTTTATAGGCACATGCGATTTTGGTGATGATGGTCAACCACAATTTCGCGAAGGGCTACTAACTTTTTACTCTGGACACAAAGTTCAGTTCAAGGGTACGACGAATTTTATGGCTTAATGGTGACGCAGTTACAACTTTCCCAGATGGCAACAAGTATGAATGTTCGTTTAAACAAGGACAGGGAATCGGTCGAGGAACTTATAGGACTATAAAAAACTTAGATTTAAATGTACAAAATTATAAGAGTCATATTGTAGTTCGTTTGAGTTTTCTTCCAGACCCAGCATCTTTTTTAAAAATAGAGGATATTGCGTCTGATGAATATATTGAAATTTTAAACAAAAATAGAAATTAAAACACCAGCGGCAACTGCTGAACCGATAACGCCGGACACATTAGGACCCATTGCATGCATTAATAATACATTGGAATTGTCTTCTTCGTTACCCACTTTGCTAACAACCCTCGCAGCCATGGGAACTGCAGATACGCCCGCTGCGCCAATTAATGGATTAATATCAGATTTACTGAAATTATTTAATATTTTGCCCATCAAAACTCCTGAAGCCGTGCCAACTGAGAAAGCGGCAAGACCAAGAAAAATTATCGCCAATGTTTCAGGAACTAAAAAACTTTCTGCTGCAAGCTTTGATCCGACAGCTAATCCTAAAAAAATGGTGACAATGTTTATTAAAGAATTTTGCAATGTATCTGAAAGCCTTTGAGCAACACCCGATTCTCTTAAAAAATTACCAAAGCATAATGCTCCTACTAGTGGACTGGCAGCAGGAATAACGAGAATACAAAGCATAAGTAGTGTTATTGGGAATAATATCTTTTCAAGCTTGTGAACTTTTCTTAGCTGGACCATTTTTATTCTTCTCTCAGCTTTAGTAGTAAGGGCTTTCATGATAGGGGGTTGAATTATTGGTACTAATGCCATGTAAGAATATGCCGCGATGGCGATTGCTCCTAATAAGTCTGGTGCAAGTTTTGAAGCGATGAAAATTGCTGTAGGACCATCCGCCCCACCGATGATACTTATTGCGGCAGCATCTTGTAATGAAAAATTAATGAAATCAGTCATCTGTGTTAATACCACTGCGCCAACTAGGGTTCCAAAAATGCCAAATTGAGCTGCTGCACCAAGAAGTGCAGTTTTTGGATGAGCTATAAGAGGACTAAAGTCAGTCATGGCACCTACACCCATAAAAATGAGTATAGGGAAAAGACCATTCTCGACACCCATAGAATATAGAATTCCAAGAAAACCGTTAGGGCCAGCAATGTCAGCTATAGGGATATTGGATAAAAGTCCACCAAATCCTATAGGTATGAGCAAGAGGGGTTCAAATTTTTTCGCAATTGCTAGGTAAAAAAGAAGTATTGATATGAGTATCATTATTAATCTGCCCCAGCTTTTAGAGAAATTTGATGCAAACTCTTTTTTCCCGGAGTCAATTTTTTCAGAATCAGGGTTCAAAAATCCATAAAGACCTGTTGATTTATAAAAGCTCTTTATCAAATCTTTCATACCTTTTTTTTGATATTCTGCTTCTTTAGCTTGTTTTTCTTTAAGATCTGCCGAATAGACTGTATTCGCAAAAGTAGCAAAAAAGATAAATAAAAATAAAGCTAAAAAGAACCTGGAAGTATTCATATCTTTTAACCGATTATAAATATCGTATCACCTTCTTCGACATTCTGACCCATTGCAACATTAATTGAAGTTATAGTCCCATCAAGTCCGGCTTTAACATTGATTTCCATTTTCATTGATTCTAGCACAATTACCGTTTGATTTGCTGTTACTTTATCTCCAACGGAACACTCAATTTTAAATACTACTCCATTGACTGGAGCATTGACACTTTCTCCATCAGCCGAAGTTTTAACTGTCTTACCTTCAGCTTGATCTTGTCCGAGTTGGATTTGAGATTCTGTTTTTTTAATTCCAGTGACCTCAACTTTTCCAAGAGTGGAAACCACGTCAGCTCCTGCACCTGATGCAACTTGTACGTCATACGATTCACCATCAAGTAGTATAGTGTATGTAGATACTTGAGTTTGCGATTTAGACTGATTTTCTTTCTTAGCTCCATCTTGATCATCGTTATCAATGTTTTTTCTAACATTTACTTTGATGTTACCTTTTAAAAATTCGATACCTTTTTCTGCACAGCAAGCCGCAATAAATATATTTTCTTTGGAAGTTTGAAGATTTTCTTCTTTTAAAATATTTTTCCAATATTTAACACTTTTCTTTTCATCTCTATCGGCTATATCGAGAGGATTTTCGTTCGTTGGTTCGAGATTAAGTTGTTCTGATGCTAGCTTCACGATTTCTGCATCTGGCTCTGTGGGTGTTTTCCCGAAATATCCAAGCACCATTCTTCCGTATCCATCAACAATCTTGTGCCATTTGCCAAACATAACGTTACTAAAGGCTTGTTGCCAATAAAATTGAGATACTGGAGTGACGGATGTTCCGTATCCACCTTTTTCTACAACTTCTCTCATGGCTGAAATAACTTCTGGGTATTTGTGTAAAATGTTGTTATCTCTCATCATTTGAGTATTTGCCGTTAAAGCCCCGCCTGGCATTGGAGAAAATGGGATAAGAGGAGAAACTCTTTTTGCTTCCCTAGGTACATAGTAGTCTTTTAGAAGAGCATTGAGAACTTCTTTATATCTAATGATTTTTGAAGTGACTAAATTATTTAGATTAAAGTTGGTATTTTTTGTTGCATGAAGCATTGTCAGAATATCAGGCTGGCTTGTCCCACCAGATACTGGAGCTACAGCTGTATCTATTCCATCGACACCTGCTTCTAATGATGCGAGATAAGAGGCTACACTAATCCCAGCACTTTCATGAGTATGGAATCTGATATGTGCATCTTTGGGCAATAGCTTTCTCGCCATCTTAATTGTTTCGTATACCTTTTTCGGGTGAGCAGTGCCACTTGCATCTTTAAAACATAATGAATCATAAGGCATACCCGAATCAAGAATATCCCTTAATATCTTTTCGTAAAAAATTACATCGTGTGCACCAACACAACCTGGTGGTAGGTCCATGATGGTAATTACGACCTCATGTTTAAGGCCACGATTATGAATACACTCAGCACTATATTGAAGATTTGAGACGTCATTTAGGGCATCAAAATTCCTAATAGTGGTAGTCCCGTGTTTTTTAAACAGTTTTGCATGAAGATCAACAACTTCTCTACTGGCGGTATCAAGACCTACTGTATTTATTCCTCTTGCAAGGGTTTGAAGATTAGCATCTAATCCTACTATCGATCTAAATTTGTCCATCATATCAAATGCATTTTCATTTAGATAAAGGAAAAGAGTTTGGAATCTTGCACCTCCCGCAAATTCAAAATGACTTATTCCGGCATTTTTAGCTTCTTCAACAGCTGGAAGGAAATCTTCCATTAGTACTCTTCCACCGAAGACAGATTGGAATCCATCCCTAAATGTAGTATCCATTATGTCTATAAATTTTTTACCCATTTTTTCCCTATATTCTGGCAAATAAAGATGATAAGTTAAATTTTATTTGTTTTGCTTTATATGCTGTTTGACTGCAGCAGATATAACCGCAGTGGTTTTTACATCTATTGCACCTGAAGATGCATCGGTTATTTTATCGTCGTCTTTCTTGACAACTTCGTCTCCAAGGAATCCACTAAGTATGCGACCTTGAATTTCTAAGACAAGTACCATGACAATTAGAAAAATGAAAACAACAGCCATTCCAATTATCATAAAATTTATTGATTCACCTATCATCGTGAAACGCTCCTTCTGTTAAATACATAATTTTAATCCATTCTTATTGTAGTAAAAAATCATTATAAAAACAATTGATTATTTGGAAAATATATTAAACAATCTAGTAATACTAGGGAATTGCTCTAATATTAGAACTTTGTTACTATAGACCATAATTGAGACTTTGCCCTTTTACGGACATTTATGCTATACATTATCGATGAACAGACGTGAAATAAAAGTGGTTTTTATTGCCGATTCTCATCTTGTTTTTAAAGAGAAATTTCTTGGAATAGAAACTCATAAATCTTTTGAAGCTGTTATAGGTAATATTTTGGTAAATGATCAAGATGCTGATTTCTATATATTTGGCGGAGATTTAGTTCAAGATCAATCTAAGGAGTCGTTTGATTTTTTCAAGGACATCTCAAGCAAACTAAGCGGTACATCGTTATTTACAAGAGGAAATCATGATATAAATGATTTCTTTTTTGATGAAATAAAGACGAATCAAAAAGATTACATTTCGTTTAAATCCTGGTGTTTAGTTAATCTTGATTCATATAGTCAAGGAAGTATCTATGGAGAAATAACAAGTGAACAAATAGAATTTTTACAGAATATATCAAATAAAAATATCGATACAAATATATTTCTCTACATGCATCACAATCTTTTTCCAACTAATTCACCATGGCTCGATCAACATATAACTAAAAATTATCAGATTGTATCAAAGCAATTCTCTGATATTGAGAATCTAAAATTAGTCTTATCAGGGCATATCCATCAAGAGATGGAAGTAGTTGTTGATAACACAACTTTCGTCTCAACCCCATCCACAAGTTTCCAGTTCTTACCAGATAAAGAAATTTTTACTTTAGATGATAAGAACCCTGGTTATACGGTTCTTAACTTGTACTCAGACGGTTCCTTTGAAATTAATTATAAAAGAATCGATGGATTTTTTGGAGAACTTCCGAAAAGACCAGAACTATATTAGTATTGGTAGGACCATAACACCATCTTTTTATTTATATACGGACGAGCATGAAACAATTATGGCTGTCATTAATAAAATCAATGGAAAAAATCTCATCTCTATATTATATTCTATTTAATTAAAAAAATCTTTTTTAATAAATATGATGCCCGTAATGCTAATTTTTTAAATATAATTAATTTATGGATGTAAGATTGAAGATATTAATCGGTTTCATAGCAGCTTATCTATTCATCGTGGTTCTTATGTATATATTCCAAAGGTCGTTCTTGTATTTTCCAAAAGTAGATAACTATCTTACCGAAGAAAAATTGGAAGGAATGCCTGAAAAAGTATATATAGATAGTACAAATGATATAAAACTTTATTCTTGGTTCTATTTTGAAAATTTTGACAAAAAAACAATTTTATTTTTGCATGGAAATGCAGGAACACTAAACAGCAGAATCTATAAATTAAATTTTTTTAAAGACTTAGGATACAATTATCTTGCTGTATCATGGAGAGGGTTTAGTGGAAACAAAGGATATCCCACCGAGAAAGGCCTTTATGAAGATGCAAATTCAGCTATTACATGGCTTAATCAAAAAGGCATAAGTCTCAATAGTATAATTTTGTATGGCGAATCTCTTGGTACCGGCGTTGCTATTGAAATATCTCAGAATAAAGATTATGGAGGTTTGATACTTGAGTCTCCATACACATCGATAATCGATATGGGAAAATTAAACTATCCATACTTGCCAGTTGAATTAATTTTAAAGGACAAGTTCAATTCAAAGGAAAAAATTAAAAATATTAAAATTCCAACCCTTGTAATGCATGGGAAACAAGATACTATCGTTCCATTTTACATGGGTGAGGATATTTACAATGCATTAAAAACAGATAAGTATAACTATTTTGTTGATGACGATGATCATATGATGAGATTCGACAATGAGATGAAAGATGTTATAAGTAGTTTTTTGAAAGAATTAAACTAAGTATATTTTAGTCCTTTTTTTAAATATTCGTAACCTGTATAAACGGTTAGCCCGGCTGCAATCCATAGGCTTAACAAGCCAATGTCCCTCCCGTACCCCATTAACAATCTATCTCCCGGTTCTCCCGACAATAGAACGGAGATGGCAAGCATTTGCATGAATGTTTTAAACTTTGTCAAGCTAGAAACAGGTAGCGATACTTGCAATTTTGCTAAGAATTCTCGTAAACCTGATACTAAGATTTCTCTACATATTATTATCATTGCAGCATATAGAGTTAAATCTTGTATCGCTTTAGTGTGAATTAATAAAACTAATGCAGCTGTTACCATTATTTTGTCTGCTATGGGGTCGAGTAGGGCACCAAGTTGTGTTTCTTCATTTAATGATCTGGCAAGCCGACCATCCAAATAGTCTGTAAGTCCGGCAAGAACAAAGATAATGCAAGACAACCATTTTCCTAATTCTCCTGGTATAAAGAATGCGAAAACAAATACAGGTACAATCAGAATCCTAAAATACGTAAGAGAGATTGGTATTTTAGATTTCATTTTTTAAAACCCCAGAATTATTAAAATAATTGCGGTTATTACTAAAATAGTTGAGAAAATTCGTTCTCTTAACGTTGAATAAAATTTGTTAAGGAATTCTTTCATAATTGATAATAACATTTTTAATTATTTCTTTATATTGCAAGTTGACAATTGACCCACATTTAGTAATATATGTACCGAACCCATGATATCCATGATATCTATGATATTCCGACCACAGAGGCTGTTTTCATGAGTGCTCCTTTTCTATCTTCGTTTACAATTATTTTCAGAGAGTCCCTTGAGGCAATCTTAATAGTTGCTGCTATTTATGGCTATTTAAACCAAATTGGAGAACACTCTGCAAAAAGGATTATTAATTATGCGTGGATTTCTGCCATTTTCTTTGGAGTGATTACGTTTTTAATTGCCAATTACTTGTTTTCTTTAACAGAAGCCCATGCCGAAATGGTAGAAGGGTTTACTAGTATAATTGCATCAATAGTACTTTTCTATGTAGGCGTATGGTTCATATCTAACTCAGAAACTAAAAAATGGAAGGAATATATAGAATCCAAAATCTACTGTGCTATATCTTCTAAGAACTTAACGGTACTTTTTATGGTTGTATTCTTTGCTGTATACAGAGAAATTTTTGAAACAATCCTTTTCTATCAGACTCTTATAATGCAATTTGACATAGATAGCATCTCCTTTGGCTTTTTTGTAGGCGTCTTGGCTGTTTCTGTAGTTGCTTATATGTTATTCAAGGCTACTTTGTTATTTAATCTCAGATATTATTTCATTGGTACAAGTATTATATTGTTCTTTCTCTCAATCTCATTTCTTGGTTATGGAATACATGAATTACAAGAAACAGGATTCATTTCTCTTACTTCTTTAGAATCTCTAGAATATAAACCAATGGGTCTTTATCCCACATATGAGACAACTATTCCACAACTAGTCCTTATTGCCTTACTGGGATTCTCTTTATATAGAACTTTCTTAAGAAAAGAATCATAAGTCCCTTGAAGAATAGGCATCTTAATGCAGGTAATCGGTAATTTTATTCGCTCTTAAAAGTAATTTACTAAGTCGTTATAAATTGCAAAAATTGTTTTGTAGTAGAGCGAAAACAATGTTGTAAATATAATAAAAAAAAGTGTAATCCAGATGACACGCATGTTTAATTTAGCCTAAGTAATGAAATACAAAAAGTATAGATTATCTCTCTTGCTAACTCTCTCAGTTTAACAGTTATTGTTGCTCTTTGCACCTAATTGTGGCTATTCTGTTGTCTAGGCAGCTTTTTTCTTTTTTGGTAAAACCTTAAATGTCAGCTCATTTGTATAATCGATTTCAACAAGAGAATTTTCTTTAAGTTTACCGTTAATTGTAAGATCAATGAGAAATGATTTCACAGATTCATTGTTGTTTAGACTTTCGTTCATGCTTTAAAACTATGCATTAAAGAGGGATCTTTAAGATATTTCTTGAATCATTTATCAGTTTTTATATAATATAGTAAAACTAAGGGGGAGCGTTTCCATTCTAAGAATTTTCTTATTATTGTTTTTGTTTTTTGGAACTTCTGTTTTTGCAGTTGATGATGATGTTCGTCTTGATAAATCTTATATAAAGCTCTCCTCCGGTTATGTCCGTATTCCAGATTTTAACAATATCTCTACTCTAGATTTTGATCCAACCTTTGCAAGTGCTCTTTATGATATAGCATATGAGCCTGGAATCTCTTATCAAGTTGTATTTGGGAACACTTTTAAGAGTTTTGCTGTTGAGATATCAATAGATTATATCGAAGTAGGGCTTGATTCTATTAAGTCAGATACTTTAGCTAATTACAACGATGGAGACTTAAGCATAACTTTTTTTCTTCTTAATTATCTTTATCATCCTTCCTTTCTGGAGTTTGGTAATTTCTCTATCTATGTCGGTGGAGGGGTAGGGATGGCATATAGAGTTGATTTGGACACGTCATCATGTACTGGGTCGAGATGTTCCGAGCCTCTTCTTGGTACTACAGCAACAACTTTTAAATCTTTTACAAACGAAAATAGAGCTGTTTACCAATATTTGATTGGAGGTAATTACGTATTAACAGATTCTATCTCTATATTTTCTGAATTAAGAAATATCTTTTTTGATGAGGTAAGTTTAACTTTGGATAGCGGTAAAGCTACATACAAGAACATTGACATAAACCCCATGGTCACAACCATTGGTCTCAAATACGACTTTTAGCAAGAGTACGTAATTTACAAAATCTTCATGAGAATAAAACAAAAAAAATCCTTTCTAAAAAAAATTGACTATCCTATATTCTATATTGCCTATGGGTCGAATCTGAACAAAAATCGAATGAAAAAAAGGTGTCCACATGCGTTACCGCTTGAAAAGAACTACATAAGAGGTTTTAGGCTTTTATTCAGATCCGTGGCCACTATTGTTATCGATAAAAAAAGTATTTTACCATGTGGAATATGGGAAATAACTGAAAAGTGTGAAGCTGCTTTAGACCGATACGAAGGTTACCCAGATGTGTATGGAAAGGAATATTGGGAAGGGAGTGTTGATGGAAAGAAGTACCCCTTTTTGATATATATAATGAATAAAGAAGTTAGATCAATTGCTCCTCCACATCCGGTATATTTTGAGAGAATAAAAAATGGATATAAAGATTTTGATCTTCCTTTAAAGTACTTACGAGACCATGACCAATTAAAAATTTTTTTTTAAAAGACCATCTTGCAAAAACATATATATTATTTTCTTATTTCTATAGCTTTAAGTATTTTCTGAGTTTCAGACGAATAGAAAATATCGAGAAACGCCTCTATACTATCATCATTGTCTAGATATAGAATTTGATTCAATCTCAAATCTTTCTTCATAAGACTAATTGCTCTTTTGCTTTTATTTGTAAAAGTTTTTGCAAAGTTCAAAGTACTTTTATAGAGATCTTCTTTATCGTAAATTCTATCAATTAATCCGATATGTAAAGCTGATTTGGAGTCAGTCATTTCTCCTCCAAGAAGAAATTTTTTTGCATTATTGTCACCAACAATTGATTTTAATATATTTACGGTGCTAGGAAAGAGGGATAATCCTATATTAATTTCGTTCAAAGCTATTTTAGCCCGTTCTTTTGTCATGAATCTATAATCTGTACTTATTGCAATCATGCATCCTGCTCCAGTTGCGTGACCATTTAATGACGAGATTGTGATTTTATCAGAAAGATAGATATCTTTACAAAGTTTCAATAGTAAATTGACTACATTTTTAACTTCCTCTCTGTTAGATTCGAGCAAAGATGGTATATCTAGACCAAATGAAAAGAAACTTCCGGATCCCTGTATGATAATTGATGAAGAATTGGTATCTTCTTCAGCTTTGAGAAAAGTTTGATGCAAATCAGATATTGTTCCCAGATCCAAAGCGTTTACTTTGTCCCTCTCGATAGTGATTATGGAAACATTGGAAATATTTTCTAATCTAACCATTCTAATCTCAATTTCGTAAAATCTAAGGGCGTGGTTTTAATTCTCTGATAAATTCGTCCCAATGAAGTTCGTCATTTGTTAATTTTTTAATTTTGTACCCCATTTTTTTATAGGTTTTATATTCGGGAAAGAGTTTTTGTGTTATAGCATCTCTATTTTTAAGCCACTTATCTATGGAGTCATAGTTCTTAAATTTAACAACGGTTTTAAAAGTCCAAGTATGGTCTTTTGTGTGAATTCGGTGAGCATAAATTCTTATACCATCAACGACCAAATCCATCTTACGTGCTTCCTCCCAAAATGGCTTCCAATATTTTGCGTAGAGACTTAGGAATTCATCCCTATTCTCAGATGATACATGCCAATAGCTTTCTTCTATCACAGGGCTTTCAGATTGAGCGGTCAAGGGGAAAGCCATAAAGGCAAAAATACAAAAAAACGCAATAAACTTTCTCATAAGTACTTTATAATATAATCTACTATATTCTAGGATGTAAAATTTTTTGTATTTTCTACAATAATTTTTTACTGTAGTTTAATGAAATGAAATTCTTTCACAAGGACTCATTCGATGTTAAAACAAAAGGTTTTAATGACATTATTGATGTCACCGGTGAAGTAATTTCTATACTCAAAAAATCACAAATTAACAATGGTGCGTTAAATGTTTTTGTTGTTGGCTCAACTGTAGGTGTAACAACAATAGAATATGAAGAAGGTGCATTGTCGGATTTTAAAGAAGCATTTGATAGAGTTGCCCCAATGGATGCGTTCTATGCTCACAATCAAAGATGGGGAGATGGTAACGGCTTCTCACATATTAGAGCAGCTATTTTGGGTCCATCGCTGTCTGTCCCTTTTTCGAAAAATCTCATTGAACTTGGGACTTGGCAACAAATTGTTCTTGTAGATTTTGATAATAGGCCACGAAATAGAGAGGTAATCGTTAGCATTCACGGGTAGCATAACGCAATTGTCTTTTAATGAAGAAACAAATTCATGTGATTTACAACATACAATTTGAAGATATAGGTTTTTTGAAAAATCTGACAAAGGGAACACGATATAAGCTTTTGGAATACAACGCAGTTACGGATTTCAATTTCATATCGAAGTTACATCAAGTGGTTTGGAATTATGGTACTCAGGTCATAGTGGAGAGATAAAGGAAGAGGAAATAGATATTAGAAGATTGAGACAAGAAAGCGCTAAAAAGCTCCGGAGCTAGAACATATATCAAGAAATATTATGTCAAAAATTTTAATTTAAAAAATAATAATAGATAAATTAGTCTTTTGACAATATACTCAAATTAGTGAATGAAAACTAGAATATTAATTAATGAAATTCAAGCTCTTATAGAATTAGCTCCTGATAAATTTGTAACTTTAAAAGATATTTATAAACATATTGAATTACTAAAAATTAATGTGCCACGTGGAAGTATTAGAGCAAGAATTTGTGAAAGGACTGTCAATTCTGTTACCTTTTGGTCCAAAAAAAATGAGGCGATTTTCTTTAGATTAGGTCCTGACAAAAAAAGAAATACTAGTTACACATTATTCAAATATCTTCCTCATGATTTTCACAAGATTAAAGAAAATTTCCAAGATAGTATTAAACCAAGTTTTGAAGATCTATTTAAATTGTAGCCTTCCATTTTACACTATGTAAATTGTAAATCTATAAACAATGTAGATTATTATAATAATTAATATAACAATATAAGCTAATTAGATAAGCTAATCTTTAACTATTATATATTTATATATTATTTTTACTAATAATTGGATGTATTACTTTTTTAATAATTATGGATAACTTAATAAAATTAGCGACGTATTCTAATTTGATTTGAATTTTAAATGGTATTGTTTTCCGTCAAATTTGTCAAAAAGTACATTTACTAACGGATGTTGTATTTCTGATGGGTCACTGTTATCTCCAATATTTCTCTCAGATACGTATGTTGTATATTCTTCACCGTTAACCAATACATGATACCAGGGCTTGTCTTTTGGTGGGAGAGACATTGCTACTTCTTTGTACCATTCTTCACTACCTTGATAATTTGGATCTATATCAAATATTACACCCGTATATTCAAAAAGTTTATGAACCACGATTTGTCCTATTTTAAATTTTGCCCTACTATCTACCATTTATTATTATTCTACCTTAATGTTTGAATTATTGGATAGCAATTATTGGTTAATTTTATTTTTAATCATAAATTTTCCAATTGATAAATAATCAAGTTTTTTACGTTGGTTTGGAATATCTAACATGTATAATCAATGAAATGTACTACTGGTTCATGGGTAAAGAACTTTTCTTGAAATATGGTTCTTATATTGAAAACCTAATTCTACTAGCATCAATTATAATATTTTTTGCTTATATTAAAAGTAAGTTTGTACATTCGAAAGAACTACGAAATGCTTATGGTGCTTTATATCTAATACTTGGTATATCCATCCTCTCAGCGATTTTTTATTTATTTGGACACAAAGGTGATTCGTTCTGGGACATTAATGTTGTTCAATGTGCTGATATGGCATTTTACAAAGGAATAAATCCATACGAATCGTGGAAAATTGAGACTGATTGTATGAGAACCGTTCTACCTCTACAATATACTTATTTACCACTTCTTCTAACTGTATTACCTTTTGAATATCTTAGCATGGGTTTAGGAGAGACAATTTGGGTATTCCTAGTAATTGTTTCTATCTTTTTATTATGTACAAACGCAAAAAAACTATTTGAAATCGATATGCCGTTATTGTTTTTGATAATATTATTCCTAGCCCTGTTTGGAGGAATAAACATCATATCTCTACAGGCGGCTAACATTAGCTTCTTTGTTTACCTTGCTATTTTGATTTCGTTAAAATATTTGATAAATAAGGTAGATGAATGGAAATTCTATTTGATTTTGGGAATAGTCGTAAGTATTAAATTTCACATGGCAGCCTTCATTCTTCTACCGATCGTAATTGATAATAGGATAAATTTTAAGTATATTGGGGTTTTCATAGCTTCATTCGGTTTAATTTTTCTTGTAAATTACTTGCTTTATCCGAATCTACTAACCTATTGGATTGCAAACTTGGGATATGTGGATATTGGATTAAGACCTTACTTTTTTCAAAGCTCCTTATATAATCAATATTTCTCTGGCTCTATTTCACCGGTATATTTCAATTACCTAGTTCATGTTTTTTTAGCGCCTTTTTTATTTATAACAATATCAATTTTTAGAAATTATTTGAAAAAAATTCAATTAGATAATACTGAATTTAACATAATATTAACAATTCTAACTTGCATGATGGTTATTCTGATTCTTCCAAGAGTTAAACATTACGATTTTATTTTACTTTCTGTGATAGTTTTTCGAGTTTTTCATGATTCGATAAAAAGTTTGGCAAAGTCTGATATGATTTTAAAATTTCTTGCTTGTCTTACAATTTTAATTGTCATTTACTCTTCGATATACCTTCAACCGAAATGGGACAATTATGCATTTTATGAAATTTTTTTACTGTTCATCAGTTATATGCTATTGCAGGCTAGAAGAATAAAATTAATTCGGAATGGTGTTATCAAAAAATAATACAAAGTGTGAAAATCAGACAAAGCAAAACAAAGAAAAAACAATGGAGCTAATTCAAATCATTTTCTTCTGATTTTTCTTGTAGTTTTTCCATTGGTTTTGTAGTTTCAATTATTTCACCTGTCTCTTCAGGTAACTCACCTTTTGTGGAAAGGACACCAAGTGCTTCAAGTTTCTTTACAGCTGGAATCAGTCTCTTGTCCATTGTTTTTTGTAATGCTCCCCAATTTTTTACCGCTTTATCAATTGAATTTCTTAGATCCTCAAATGAGCTTACAGCATTGGAGAAATGTCTATGTATATCTTCAGCTGTCTGTGTTATCTTGCTAGCACTGTTTTGCATCTTTATAACCCTACTTATGTATGCCCACATTATAACAATGAAGTTCATGTTATCTGGACCGGCTAGAAGAACACCTTTTTCTATACTATTGCTATCGTTAGACAGTAAAAGTTCTTTTACAATGAAGTAAACATTCTCACTAGGAACGAACATTACTACAAATTGAGGAGTTGTATATTTGTCTTCAAAAACAAGATTTTGATATTCTTTTTTTGCTAATTCTTTTGCTCTCTCTTTAACTCTAGAAGCAACAATATTCTTAATTTCCAATTTCCTCTCCTCTGATGTTTCATTATTCATAAGTTCCTTAATGGTCTCTCCTAAATCGGCGGTTGCTTTAGAGTCTATAATTATGCATTTATCGTTAGAAATAAGTATGGCATCCGGCTTATACAGCTTTCCTTCTTTGGTCTTAGCAGACACCTGTAGCTTATAATCCACTCCTTCGACTAAATTCCGATTTGTAAATAGATTTTCTAGTTGCCACTCTCCAAATTGACCAGCAATCCTAGAATCAGCCCCAAGAACTTTGCTGAAATCCTCTATATTTATGTTCATATTTGAAGTTGCTTTAGTGTTTTCTTCAACTGCAGTTTGAAACGCAGCTACAGAGTCTCGAATTTGAGAATCTTTACCTTGAAATATTTCCTTTTGCTGCTCCAAACTACGGTCGACAGCAGCATTCAATAAAGCTTCTATTTCCCCATATTTTTTTAAATCAGATTTTTCATCCTCTTTAGATGTACCGCCTTTTGCTGATTTATAAATGTATACAGCGACTATGACTATTGCAGATAATAAAGTTATAACAACTATTTCGAATAGGTGCTCCATCTCAAGATTATAATATAAATACTTCAAAACGCATTAGATGATAAAATAAGTCTATGTGGTCTTTTTCCAGACTCGGGACTTTTTTGTCTTGCAAAAGACAATTCAAATATAGATATATAGATAAGATATCTTACGATGAAGCTTACATAGAAGCATTTATGGGGAATATAGTGCATGAGACACTTGATAGGTTATATCAGGAGCTCAAGATTAAAGAACTGATACCTCTTGAGAAGCTCGAAGCTCTCTATGATAGGTTGTGGCATGAAAAGTTTGTAGAGTACAAAGAAATAAAAATAGTAAAAGAAGACCGCGATTATGGCGATTATTACAACATAGGTCTTAAATGTATTGAGAATTACTATAATGAAAATCTAGAGTCACTTAAAGATCCAAAATTTAAATTTATCTATACTGAAACGAATTTTCGAACCGCTAATATTCTTCCCAAGTCATCAAAAATGAAAGTAGCTTTTACGGGGAAGGTCGACAGAATCGACGTTTATGATGACAGAATAGAAATTCATGATTACAAAACTAGTGAAAGTCCACCTACAGAATTAGATATAAATACTAAATTTGACTACAGGCAACTTCCTATATATAAAAAACTTTTACTCCTTGATTATAGATTCGAAGGTGTAAAAGAAATAAAGGTAGTCTGGCATTTCTTAAGACATAGGCTTAAGTATGAAAAAATAGTAAAAGATGAGGAATTAGAAGAAACGGTTGGCATCATAGAAAAAATAGTAAAAGAAGAGAATAAAGAACAAGAATATATACCAACAAAGTCAATGCTTTGTAATTGGTGTAGCTACATGAAGATATGTCCATTATTTTCAAATAAAGAATTAGTTGACAAAAATTCTCACGATCCGGATATACAAGAAGGTCCTAGACTTACAAGATCGTATATCGAACTTAAAAAAGAAGAAAAGGAGATTAAAGAAAAAATTAATGATATTAAAGAAAAATTAGTTGCATATTCTGAAAAATTTTCAGGAGAACCCATGTATACGATAGAATCAGAGGACAAGGATCAACAAGTTACGATTAAGCATACGATTGAAAAAAGGATTCCATCATCTGGAGACCCCTTAAGAGATGATTTGGAGAAACGATTAAAAGAAAAAGGGGTCTGGGACGAATTTTCTATGCTTAGCTCAAGAAGCATTAATAGCAAAATGAACAAAGAAAATCTCTCTGATGAGATGCAAGAGTTTTTTGATATGTATACCGAAGACGAAAAAGTAGTTGAAATAAGACAAAGTAAGGTCAAGAAAAAATAGAATCTGCTATGCAAGCTATTCAATTACAATCTACGGGGAAATTGGTAGAGACAAAAGAACTAAATATTGTACAGCCCGGACAACAGGAACTTCTCATACGAGTAACAGCTTGTGGCATATGCCGAACTGATTTGCATATATTGGATGGTGAATTAACAAATCCAAAACTACCATTGGTACTTGGGCATGAAATTGTAGGTCGAATAGAAAGAATAGGTAAGGGTGTCAAAGGATACGATATTGGGCAACGAGTTGGAGTACCGTGGTTGGGTTATACCTGTGGAGATTGTAATTTTTGTACTACTGAGCGTGAAAACCTATGCCCTAATGCCAAATTCACCGGATATCACATAGACGGGGGTTATTCCGAATACACCCTTGCCAATCACAGGTACTGTTTGCCTATAGATGTTAATTGCTCTGATAGTGAAGCTGCACCTCTTTTATGTGCAGGCCTTATTGGTTATCGTTCACTCCGCATGACAGGCGATCCTAAAAGACTTGGCATCTATGGTTTTGGAGTGGCAGCCCACATTATCACACAAGTTGCAATATATGAAGGACGTGAAGTATATGTTTTTACTCGACCCGGGGATGAGAAAACTCAAAATTTTGCCTATGAAATGGGTGCTAAATGGGCAGGTGGATCGGACGAAACATTAACTCAACAGCTAGATTCGGTAATTATTTTTGCCCCAGTTGGCGAGTTAGTGCCTATTGCATTACAAAATATTGCTCCTGGAGGCAGGGTAGTTTGTGGCGGAATACATATGAGTGATATACCTCAATTCTCATATGATCTTCTTTGGGGCGAGCGTTCAATACACTCTGTTGCAAATCTTACTCGTCAAGATGGAATCGAATTTTTACAAATAGCGAAGAAAATACCGGTTAACACCCATGTCGTTGAATACCCTCTCAGCCAAGCCAGCAAAGCACTAGACGATGTTCGCAATGGGGATTTGAATGGCGCCGCGGTATTAGTTCCTGGACTTATGAACGGGTAGGGTTCTCTTGATTTAGGATTTTCATAAATGCTACAATCTAGACGAGGAAGATTTAAAATGAAAAGTATTAGATTTATAGTAGTTTTTTTAATGTTGTTCTCTCTTGCAAGCTGTTCTTATATTAAGGAAAAAAAGGAACAATGGTTTGGAGGAGATGAGGACGAGATAGTTGAGGTAGCTCCAACAGTTGTTGAAAGCGATGAGGTGGAGGTCGTTTTAGAAGAAGAAAGTTCTGAAACGGAA
>DCAB01000019.1:117270-119295 GCA_002311855.1 Candidatus Dadabacteria bacterium UBA1144
GAAAGTACTTCAGATATCGAAGAATAGACCTCTTCATGGTTTGTGACGATATTGACCGGTGGCTTGAGCGTTTGGGCACTTTGTCTGGCCTTCAAGAGATTCTAGATAAAAAAGAATTTTATTTTTCAGGAGAGAGGGGGATTCGAACCCCCGGTACGGTTGCCCGTACAGCAGTTTTCGAAACTGCCCCATTAAACCACTCTGGCACCTCTCCATGTAACACTTATTATTTTGATGCGTTTTTAGCTAGTTCGTCTATTTTGTCACGAAACGTATCATCAACTCTAAAGTAATGTCCGTTTTCTTCATGAATTGATATGTCTACCGGATGAAATTTTTGTAAGTGTTTTTGAAAATTAAGTATGTTCTCAACTGTATAGTCTTTCCCGTTATCATCTTTTAAAATTATTGTTAACTTGCTCATAATGTAAATAATAACGTTGATAGGTATAAAAGAAATAGAGATACTCAGTTAAATCTAATTTTCGCAACTAGTATTAGAGATGCGAGAATAAGTGTTATCGCATTTGCAATGATCATAGGAAGATTAGAGATAAAAATTCCATAGATAGTCCAACAAAGAACTCCAAATGTAAAAGTTACAAACATTACCAGGGAAATATCTCTAGTTCTTTTTGTTTTCCAAACTTTTATGACTTGAGGTATAAAAGCGATAGTAGTACAAAATCCTGCTAGAAAACCAATTAGATTAATATCGAAAGACAATATGTTAGTAATATATACTAATTGAATGATTATTAACCTTTTTGATTTGGAGAAACAGTTCCCTGTTGATCTCCCTGAACCGATAGAAAGCTATTATAGTTCAGGTGCTCGTGACGAAGTGACCTTGCAGCGAAATAGGTCAATATTTAATGAATATGAATTACTCCCAAGATTCTTAAGAGACGTATCCAATATTAGGACCTCATGTTCTATACTGGGCAATGAAATTGATATGCCTATTTTAATTGCCCCTGTAGCAATGCAATGTATGGCACACGAAGAGGGCGAGGTGGCTACGGCAAAGGCTGCGCACACCCACAACACGATCATGACTCAGAGCACTATATCTAATAAGGGGATTGAAGAAGTAGGGTTATGCCATGACAAACTTTTCTTTCAACTCTACGTCTCCAAAGATAGACCTTTTACTGAAGAGATGTTAAAAAGATGCAAAGAGCTTGGTTATAAAGCCATAGAGTTCACGGTGGACGCGCCGCGTTTAGGCGTGCGTGAGCGGGATCTAAGAACTTCGTTTAAGATGCCAGAGCATCTTGGCCTAGGTAATTTTATAGGAACTAAATTTGAACATGGTGACATATATACCCACTCCGATCATTTATTTGACCCTTCTTTGACATTTGAAGCTATTACATGGATCAAAGAAACATCAGGACTGCCTGTTTTGGTCAAAGGGATATTACGACCAGATGACGCTCAGCAAGCGTTAGGTTATGGTGCAGATGGAATCGTTATCAGTAACCACGGCGCAAGGCAAATAGACACAGCAGTTCCAACGTTAAAACAAATAGAGCCCATCCGTACCGCAGTAGGCCCGGATGCCTTATTGCTTGTTGATGGTGGAATACGAAGAGGTACCGACGTATTGAAGTGTTTGGCTCTTGGGGCAAATGCCGTGCAGATCGGTAGGCCATTACTTTGGGGTTTAAAACATGATGGCCAAAAAGGGGTCGAACTTGTCTTGGATATTTTAAAAAAAGAGTTTATTGAAAGTATGATATTGTCAGGCTGTAAAAATCTGCAGGAGATAACAAGGGATCTGGTTGTCTCTAGATGAGCAAAAATCTATATTTGTTTTACTTAAAAAGACTGTTCCAACGCTCTACTACTTCATCCCTGAATTGATCTATCCCATAATTCCTGTTTCTTGTCCTTAATACTAGAAATGCTACTACAAGAACAAAGACGAATATTATGATAAGTCCCAATAGAGAAAACATTATAGGAGATTCCGAAGAAAGAGTTCGTAGGTTCTTGGCTTCTTCTGAGTCGGTAGAAGAG
>DCAB01000019.1:119350-120971 GCA_002311855.1 Candidatus Dadabacteria bacterium UBA1144
TAGAAGAGGGGGCTTCTTCTGGGCTAATCACTTCAGGTTCTTCCGGCACGGGTTCTATTACATCCGGATCATTTACTATGTCTTCCGCAGCACCTGTCTTCGTGGCTTCACTCTGTGCTGCTGGAGTTTCCTCAATAACATCACTTTTTTTGCTCCAATGAATATTCTGTTTTGTTTCGTTGTACCATGCTTTTATTTCTTCATTCTTTTTATATACAACATCATGTACCTCTAATACCAAGGCGCAGCCCGACAAAAAAGACATCACCACTAATAAAACTACCGTTAATCTGATTCTTCTCATTTTAAACCGTTAACTAATTGAAGTTTAACATTTATAAAAATACTAAAGCAATAAAAATTTTCCAACTTCCCCTATTACCCTGTTAACAAAAGAATTCTGATATAGTTACTTTTATAAGCGAAAAGAGGTCCACCTATGTCAGACAAAGAAAGATTTATTTTAAAAATGTCCGATAGTGCTTTACACGATTTAGGAAGAGTACCAAAATCTATACAGAACACATACGCGAAAACTGTAACAAAACGCTTAAGGCAGGACCCCTTTCCTAGCAAAGATGAGAGAACGATATGAAAGGGAACTGCATGCTTCCCAATGAAGCAAAATGAGATATCAGACGATAAAAAAAAAGAAAATGAAATTGACTGTATGTGAGCTTTTTGCTGGGGTAGGGGGGTTTAGATTGGGTCTGGAAAAGTCTGGTTGGGAGACTGTATGGGCAAATCAGTATGAACCTTCCACGAAGGTACAGCATGCTGAAAAATGCTATATAAAAAACTTTGGAGAAAAAAATTTCTCCAATATTGATATCAACGAAGTCGAGTATAATAAAATCCCTAATCACAATCTCCTGGTCGGTGGATTTCCTTGTCAGGATTATTCCGTAGCAACAAGTGCGGCTAAAGGTATGCAAGGTAACAAAGGTGTGCTTTGGTGGAATATATACGACATCATAAAAACGAAAAACCCAAAATACATACTCCTAGAAAATGTGGATAGACTACTTAGCTCCCCTTCTTCACAAAAAGGCAGAGATTTTGGTGTCATTCTCGCATGTCTTAGAGACAGCGATTATTCGGTCGAATGGAGGATGATAAATGCAGCGGACTATGGATTTCCTCAAAAAAGAAGAAGGACTTTCATATTTGGATGTAAGAATTCTACCGTATATGCGAAAAAGATGTTGGAGGGAGGAGTCAGTCCTACTTTATGGATAAAAGAACAAGGATTTTTCTCAAAAGATTTTCCTGTAGATATCAAAGACAAACAAGATGACTTTATATTTGCAAGCTCACTCTCATTTACGGAAAAGATCAAAGATGTCTCGGATAATTTTAAATTTAGATTCTCAAATTCTGGATTCATGACAAAAGAACAAGCTATCTATGATATATCAGTCACTCCTAAATCTAGACGAAAAGCCAAAACTCTTCGAGATATATTGGAGAAAAAAGTCGATGATAAATACTTTATAGACAGATCCCAAATAGGCTCAAAGAATTCTTATGATGGTAGGAGGATCAAAAGATCTGCTATGCCTGATAAGGTAAAAAAATCTTGGTACTACGTAAAAGGTGCAAAGCATGAGATTAGAAAGAC
>DCAB01000018.1 GCA_002311855.1 Candidatus Dadabacteria bacterium UBA1144
GTAAAATATTTTAAGAATAGATCAACACCAAAATACTTTTTCGATGCGAAGTCAGTAAAAGATTTAGCTAAAAAATATATTCATTATTATCCTGAAAAAAAAAGTTTAATCACAAGTAAAGCCGATGAATATATTAATACCTATGGAAAAGATGTTAACTGGAAGCTTCCAGCTAGTGATTTAGTTGGTAGAAAGCAAACTCCTAATACTATACGATTTTTAGCAAGACAAGCAATCGCATTTGATATTGCTTTGAGTTATTATTTAAATAACAAAATTGAATATCTCTCTTTTATGCAATCTCAGGTTCATGATTTTATCCAAGATTATGAAACTGGAAGAACTGAATCTGGTAGAAATAATGTTTTTGAACGATTTTATGCTGGTCATAGACTTAGAAACTGGTTAATGGTACATAACCTATTTCTGGAATCTCCAGATTATACATTTGAAGATCACATTTTTATGATAAAAGTATTTTTTTTACATGGCGCAAAACTCTTTGATTCTTGTGAGAAATTTCATTGGGGAAATCATCAATTACATGGTTTGGAAGGTTTATATGAGATGACAATAATGTATCCTGAATTTCCTATCATGAATTATTGGAATAAAACCGCAAAAAGAGTAATCCTAGAGCATATTAGCACTGAAATAAAACCCGATGGATTCCAATTTGAACGGGCATCGCATTATTTTAAGTTAGACATAACTAATTATTTTCGAGTTTGGCAAATTTCAAAAATGAACGATGTTTATCTTCCAGAAATTTATTTATCAAGATTTAATAAAATGTTTGATGCGATTGTGAAATTATCTATGCCAGATAGAAAACTACCGGTACTGCAGGATGCGCAGGATGAATATAATCCTGTGCAACTAACGGTAGGAGATAATTCAAATAAAATTTCATCAAATAGGATTGCAGAATTAAAAGACCCAAATGAGTCGGCTTATATGAGCCTTGGTGCTCTTATTTTTAATGATTCAATCTATAGATATTTTGCAGAAGATAATTTGCCAGCAGATTTCTATTGGTTTTTGCCAAAAGGATCAATAAAAAAATATAATGAAATAACTCCGGAGATGCCTGAAATCAATTCGGTTGCCTTAGACTCTTCGAACTATTATGTGATGCGAAGTGGGTGGGATATTAATGATTTATATATGATAATTGATGGAGGTTTGGCGAAATACAAACCAGATCATACTCATGGTGGAATTCTTGGAATTATATCTTATGCAAATGGTGAAAAAATATTGCCTAATTATAGAGTAAGGTATAGCGATTCTTCTTACAGAACGATGAAAAATTCACTTGTAAAAAATGTAGCCATTTGTGATAACATTCTACAAGGCCAACAATGGGTGAGCAACCATGCAAGAACCGGATTTGGTATATGGGATGAATTACCTAAACCAATTGTTAATATATGGTATCCCGGTCAAAATTTTGATATATTTTCTGGATCACACAACGGTTACGAGAATTTGGGAGTAGGTTATAGTAGAAATGTGATTTTCTTTAAACCTGACTGCTGGCTCATAATTGATAAATTCGAATCAAATGACTATCACAAATATCAACAGATCTGGCAGGGGGAATACCAGATAGATTCGGAATACAATTGGGCATTTGCAGATAATTTGGCATCTAAATTTTATATTATGCAGGCAGACCCGTCATTTATGAATATTGAGAACAAAAAAAACTATAAGACACATTCAGTGATTTTTGAAAAAGAAGGTGTCAAGAATTATAGTTTTTATACACTTCTAGCACCTTTGGATAAAAATGATAATTCATTTCCGAAAATACAACTATTTGAGCGTTCGCATTACCTACAAGTAATAGTGACATTTCGCAATAGGAAATTTTCCTACTACGAAAAGAAAAAAACGGATATAAAACTTGATGAACTTAAAACGGATGCTGCGCATGTTATGGTTATTTATGAAAATAATATTCCATATGCATTGGTTTTTGTAGAAGGAAGTTATGCCACATTTTATCATAAAGATTTAGAATTGGAACAATCCCAGATAACAGAATATCTTAATAGTAATCGTCAAGACCCTTTTAGTAATCAGAAATTATTAAAGATTAGTAATTAGAAGTAATCATTAACTAATGTGTTAAAGGAGCAAATATGAATATTCAAATCAGACAAATGCCAGATAAAGAACATTATAAAGTGATGAATACTCAACAACTAAGAGAAGGATTTTTATTATCAGACTTTTTTAAAAAAGATGAAATCAATTTTAACTATATTGATCTAGAGCGTGCCATGGTAGGAGCTGCATTGCCTTTTACCAAGCCTTTAGAGCTTCAATCATCAGAAATATTACGTTCAGAATATTTTACGGAGCGCCGGGAGCTTGGGATAATGAATATTGGAGAAGAAGGAGCGATTGAGATAGATGGGAAGTCTTATCCAATGGAATACCGTGACGCTTTGTATATTGGAAAAGGGAGTAAAAAAGTGCTTTTTCATTCCATAAACGAAGATAATCCAGCCAAATTTTACATTACTAGTTATCCTGCCCATGCTGAATATCCAACTGCACACGCCCGTTTAAAGGATGCTGAACCTTTACATCTTGGCAGTGTCGGGGAATCAAATAAGCGAACCATTTACAAATACATTTACGATGGCGGTATTGAAAGTTGTCAATTATTACTTGGTTTTACGGAATTGGATTCTGGTAGCGTTTGGAATACAATGCCACCACATAAACATATTCGGAGGACTGAAGTATATTTTTATTTTAATTTGGACGACGATAGTGTGATTTTTCATTTAATGGGTGAAGAAGAGGAAACTCGGCATATAGTAATGAAAAACGAGCAAGCAGTTTTTTCTCCAGGATGGTCTATTCACGCTGGTGCTGGAACAAAAAATTATAGCTTTATCTGGACAATGGGTGGAGAAAACTTAGATTACACCGATATGTGTCAGATCCAGTCTGCAAGGGTAAAATGATGTGTTATTTAAATAAAATACAGTATAGATAAAGAATTGAAATTTCGTAAAAGTAATAATTTGAATCATAAATACTCAAAATATGTTTTTCTGATATTGAGTGTTGTATACTTAATCACTCTAACAAATTGTGATCATAGGAAAAACTCACGCATACTTAGAATTGGTCATGTGTTAGATTTGAATTCTCCAGTTCATAAAGCGATGGTTTATTTAGGAGAAAATTTGGATAAATATTCTAATGGGACACTCAAAATTAAAGTATATCCCAGTTCTCAATTGGGTAATGAAAGAGAAAGCCTTGAGTTATTACAGTTGGGTTCATTGGATATAGCGAAGGTATCATCTGCAGTATTAGAGAATTTTGTTCCGGAAATGGGTGTATATAGTTTGCCTTATCTATTCAGAGACTCTAATCATCTATGGCAATCTTTAAATGGTGAGATTGGAAAGGAATTACTATTGCGAGGTGAACAATTTTGGCTACGTGGATTATGTTATTATGATGCAGGATTTCGGAGTTTTTTTTTAAAAGAAAAATTAGTTGAAAAACCAGAAGATCTAAATGGGCTCAAAATAAGGGTGATGCGAAGTAATCTTCAGATTCGCACAATCAATTTACTTGGGGGAAACGCAACGCCTTTAGCATTTAGTGAACTG
>DCAB01000021.1 GCA_002311855.1 Candidatus Dadabacteria bacterium UBA1144
AGCGTGAATGACTCCGATTAAATCAAGTTGAAGCTTGGCCCCCAAGTATTCTCCTTCTAAGTTTATGGGGGATGCCCCCATATAGAAATAATTGTTTATGCCGATATGGACCAAGGTTAATAAAACAATAGAAATTATGATTTTATACGACTTTCTTTCCAGAGGATAAAAAAAGATAATGGAGATATAACAAAGAATAAACGAGTAAGTAATCTCATAAGTCAGCAAGGAAACAAAGTAAACAAAAATAAAATATACTAGGTAAGAATTTTCCTTCTTTTCAAGATATTTAATCAAGAAAAGTATCGAGATGAACAAGAACATGCACATCATGGGCAAGAAAAATGTGAAAGCTAATATAGGATCATGCCAAAATCGGAACTGGAAAAATAAAGGAACTAAAAAAGCACAGAGATAACCAAGATTCCGACTTCTTGTCAAAGTTCTAATTATCGTGGAAAAAAGTAATACATCCACACATATGATTAAAAGCGTTATGCTCTTAATTAACAATAGGTTTTGGGTTGTATAATATAAACCATATAAATAAATCCAGTTTAGTGGCCTAAATCTACCTGCGTCAGATAGCCCATCGCTAATCCTATCCCAGACCTCTTGCCAAAAAGTCATATCATGAAATATTAAAAGTCCACGAATTTGAGAATAGTAAGAATCATCTGAAATGAAACCACTCTGCAAAAGTGGGAACAAAATCCATACCGTCCAGGCCAACAATACTACGTTAGAATACTTTTTTAAATATTTCTCATTGGTTACAACTAATCGATTAAACAAAGAAAACATATGCCTATAGAAGTTTCGAGGTTGCTTTGATGAGCCTAGAAGCAAACCTATCTCTCATTTCATTCTTCCATGACCTTCTTTATATCTTCGTCAGTAGGAGGCCTATAGTGAGAAATAAGTTGATCCTCCCTGCCTTCCAATCCTTTTCCTTTTATAGTATTGCAGATTATAACTACTGGTTTAGTTCTCGATTTCTTGGCCTTTAAAAAAGTCTCTCCGAGTTTCTTGTGATTGTGTCCATCAATTTCATATACTTTCCAACCAAACGATTTCCATTTTTCGCCCAAGGGATCTAAGTCTATAACATCTTTAGTTCTTCCAAAACTTTGAATCTTGTTCTTGTCAACAATGGCAATTATATTATTTAATTTATGATGAGAGGTAAACGTCATTGCTTCCCAAGTGCCGCCGGCATTCATTTCCCCATCACTCAAGATAATAAAGACATGGGCTTTTATAGCTCTATCTCTTAAGGACATCGCCATTCCAACTCCTACTGACAAACCGTGCCCTAAAGATCCAGTAGAAAGTTCAACACCGGGAATCCCATGGCTATCAATATGAACTGAGATCTTACCCTTGTTCTGTGTAAATGTTTTAAGCCAGCTTTTAGGGAAAAACCCCTTATTCGCAAGAGCAGAAAACACGGTTGGGCCATTGTGTCCAGAACTTAAAATCAATCTATCGCGATTGGGTGATTTAGGCTTGTTTGGTTTGATGTTTAGAATCTCCTGATAAAGTACACTAACTATATCAAGACAAGATAAGCATCCTCCAACGTGTGAGGCTTGTCCTTTGTTGAGCATACTAAAGACATCTTTTCTTATTTGAGTTGCGAGTTCTTTCGAATTAGTCATTAAGATTATATAACATAGGAATATCAAAATTAAATACCGACTTCCTCATGGCTCACAATTGATTAATCTTACGGACAAGACACAGAGATTACTGTTTCTTCTGATAAATAACTAAGTTCGCCTTTTTCCATCCAACATGGTAATTTTCCATAACTGAAGCGGAATCGACTTTTTGATACTTTGACTCGATTATTTTGGGCATGGAGAGCCAATAATCTAACTTAGCATGGGCTAAGAAGGGGTCAGTATCTAAAATAATCCAATCAGCATCACCACTGAGTATATAATTTACAACTTCTTCTTGCTGATTTGTCGGAATTATATGATAAGCATTTGCAATAGATAATGGAGATTTTAGATTCAATTTCATGTACAGGTAAGAATCCCACATTGAAAAGATTATTATCTTTTCCTTGTTAGAGATATTATACTTGTGGAAAAATTTTTGAATCTTTTCTTTTCTGTCTATCCATGATGGAGTAAGCGTATTATCGTCAATATAATCTGACATATAAATATAAGCACTCGACATCTCTCCAGTAGGGCCAGGTACCTCCCATAGTATTTTTTTATTATTTTTATCTTGAAAATAGAATTCGTGAATCTTAACGTGATCCTTAATCAGCGGATTTTGGAGATCCATAAGAAATGACGAGGAGGTAAAACATACAAATAACATTAAGATTAATAAAAGAGAGTTTTTAGAATTGAGTATATAATCTCTAACCTTTGATGCTGAGAAGAAAGACCTAAAACTAGTCATCGTCAATTCTCTGTCCAGATATAGAAGAATTATAAAAATAGCAGGGTAACAATCCCTTGGAGTTATTTGTGGGACATGCTGATATGCATGATAGCTATATATCCCAATACCAAGAATCGATAACAAGAAGATGTAGGCATCGGTATTATGTTTTCTTTGAAGCATTCCGTTGGCGGAACAATTCAATGAAACTATATATGTAATTACAGGAAGTAGCCATAAACCACTCATTGAAAGTCTAGATAGCCCATCAGGACTATGCCATTGTATATAGTTTTCATGAAAAGCAAAAAGCATGCCGTAATTTGCCCAATCTCCATAAGTTATTTTGTAATACAAGCTAATTAAAATTAGTATTGCAAAGAGAAAGATAACGCATTTTAAGGCATGCAATAAAAATGCTTTAGATCTTGTAAGAAATAAATCCTTTTCACAAAACTTCTCATAAGATGACGCCAACAAGAAACTCAGAAAGCAAACAATTCCAACATCCACATTCCATATTACTCCTAGAGAAAGTAGGGCTATTATTATATAAAAAAGCCTTTCAGATTTGTCTTTAAAGTAAAAATAGGAAATAAAGATTAAGAAAGTGGGAAACAAAATTCTTATTGGCCAATAAGGGAAAAATACTTCGTAAGGCCACAATGATGTTGCTAATAGGTGTAGAAAAATATATGAAAAAAATCCTAGAATCACTAGAACTTTATTCTTGAGGGCATGATATAAAAAAAGACCTGAGAATAAGAAACTAATAAACATCAAAAAAGCAAGAATAGATGTAACTGATATTAAACTTACTCCAGTAATCTTAAGGATTGGTTTTAGAAAAATAGGATATCCACCATATTGGGAAATCAAATCCAACAATACTACCTTTCCAAAGTAAACTTGAGTTATTGCATGAAGCACATTTTGAAAATTTTGGGCGTTTAAATTGTATCTATGAAAGTCATTAAAGATTACAAGATACCCTAAATATACCGGAAGAAATATTAAAATTGCTAGAACTAAAACATTTATATTTTTCTTCAGAAAACTATCTTTATTGAGACTTTTATAAAGGAAGATGAAGGATAAAAACAGCAAAGATAGGAGATATGTATTTATATTTGAATAAATGCCTTTTCTGTAATGATTCCACTGAAATGCTTCCCAATCTGCAATAAAAATTAAGAATATGAAAATCAATAATAAAAAAATCCAAAGAGAAATATTTTCCCAGGTTGGTTTTTGGACTTTTACAATCTTATTTCTATAGAATAAGAAATTAATTAAAATTGCATAAATAACTGAAATTCCAGCAGGTATTGTATAATCTGGCAACAACATTATATCAGAAAACTTAAAAATAGGGTTAAAGATTCTAATGAATACTACTACAGAAAATACTAATAAGAGCCCAATTAAAGATGTGACAAAAGAAATATTGATTTTATTACCCCTTAAGGCTATTTATCAAAGCTACGAACACCATGCTTGAAAAGTCTTACTCTTAGCCTTAACATATAACATTGCTTTTTCAAGTTCGAAGAGGAGCCGTCTTTTTAGTTGTCAATATGAACAAAAAAAAGATTCCCATATATACTTGTATTGACGACTATGGGCTAGGTCTTAGTCATAATAAAATTATTAGAGAAATTTCAAGAAATGGATTAGTATCCGGAGTAAGTACGTTTGTTGGCATGGCCAATTTTGGACCTGAAGCGAATGCTCTAATCAATGTCTCGAAAGAAACAAGTTTTGAAATGGGGTTACATCTAGACTTTACTGAATTTTTTCCGTTGATAAGAAGGCCGATTTATCTATCCTCTGATTTTTGTTGTTCTATTGTTATAATTTTTTCATTAATGCGATTACTGAATGAACATTCAATAATTGAATCAATCGAAAAACAGCTAAAGAAATTTAAACTTTACTTTAACAAAGCTCCCGATTTTATTGATGGTCACTACCATTTACATCAAATTCCAACAATTTCAAAAATTCTGATTGAAATTCTAAAGAAAGAAAAATTTAATGGGTGGATAAGATCCACCAAATTCCAAGATAATTATGAATCCTCTCTTCCTATGCTAGAAACTATGAAAAAAAGATATCTAAATCATATTGGAAGAAAGGCCAGAAAAAAATTTATTGATAATTTTAGAACAAATCACTTGTTTGATGGATACACTAATTTGAAATCCACAAATAATTACATTGAAGACTTCAAGAAATTATTAAGAAGTATCGATTCACCTACCCTCATTATGTTACATTCCGGTTCCTCTAGTGATGTAGTACAAATAGATGGACACAGCCCTCAAGTAAGAGATTTGGAAACTGAATGGCTTCTAGGAGATTTCAAAAAAGATTGTGAGGACTTCAATTTAGAAGTTGTAAAAGATTCGAAATTGTTATCATTGTAAAAATAATTTATAAATATTACTATTAAATCAAATGAAAGTTCTACTGCTAGATATATACAAAGAAGGTACAGATTATAGGATCTCTAAGGACACAAATGGATCTTATGGTACAGGTAACGACTATGGTGATGGTCTATTTGCTAAATTTTTGAAAAAGATTTCAAAGAGGACAAATTTTTGGCCACCTTTATACTTAATGTATACGGGTTCGGTCCTTAGAGAAAAGGGTCATCAAATTGAATATAGCAATAGGATTGTTGATTTCGATAATTATGATGCAATTATTATGTCAAGCTCAATTGTTTGTCATGAAACCGAGATAAATACCATTAAAGGAATTAAAGATAAATCAAAAGTAATTGTAATTGGTTCGTTTGCCTCTAATTGCTCAAAGAACTACTTAAATGAAGGTGTAAAGGTTATCAAGGGTGAGTCTGAATTCTACTTTTTAGATAACGAATTAGAAGATCTATTAAACAATCAGAGCGCAAAGAATATTTCAAATAATTCCGATATTACCAATTTAGATAGATTGCCATTTCCCTGCTGGGATTTAGTGGCCAAATACTTGTCTTTTAGTGGGACAATCCATAAGAAAACTTGTATTCCCATCTTAGCAGAAAGAGGATGTCCTTATTCATGTTTTAATTATTGCACTTACCCCTTAGAACAAGGAAGAAAACCTAGAGCTAGGGCAAGTAAAAATATTGTTGAAGAAATCAAATATTGGATTAACAAAATGGGAGTTAATGAATTTATTTTTAGAGATCCCGTATTTTCAATCAACAGAGAAAGGACTGTGGAACTCGCCAACATGATTATCAAAGAAGAATTAAAAATCAAATTTACTATAGAAGATCATCTAAACAATATTGACCATGATTTAGCCCTTTTGTTGAAAAAGGCAGGTGTGTTTTTTATACAGGTTGGAATTGAGTCCGTAGATCTTGAAGTAATGAAAGACGCAAAAAGATTTACGCTTCAAGAATCTAAAGAAATAGAAAAAACTGAAATGTTAAGATCTTTAGGCATTAAAGTCATGGGAATGTACATATTAGGATATGAAACTGATACAAAAGAATCTTGCTTGGCTACAATTGAATATGCAAAGAAACTCAATACCTACCTGGCTGTTTTTAGCGTCTTCACACCTTATCCTGGAACACCTATATATTCAAAATTTAAAAATAAAATCTTTGCCAATAAATACGAGGAATACAATCAGTGGAATCCGATTTTCCATCACAAAAATCTATCAACTAGTGAAATAAGAAAACTATTGGATCACGCATTTAATAGTTATTATCTAAATATCAAATGGGCAACAAAGAATTTCTTACTTGCTTTTTAGATTAAATTTTTAAGAAAATTAAGTAATCTGTTCGGTAAAGACAGATAAATCTTAACAACAAATTTCCAAAAACTTGGAATATATAGCATTTCATTTTTGTTAAAGTTTTTATATATTAAATTAGCGACGTCTTTTTTGGCTGAAGCAAAAAACTTAAAAAATCCTTTGCTAGGTCCCATCCTGGTGTCATACACTGGTCCGATTTTTAGATTAGCAACTTTACAATCATTCTTGCTTACTTTAAGCCTCAAATCACAAATAAAACTATCCAAAAGCCTTTTTGATTCATAATAATCACGGTATCTCCTGTAAAACAAATCTGATCCAACCGATGAAGCCATAGAGATGTTTCCTACGCTCTCCAACAAATTTAAATCGATCATATGTTCAAACATATTTTTAATATGGAAATAGTTTATGTCGTAAATTTTCTTAATTTCCTCTTCGGAATTCTTTTCATCCTTCGAACCCAAATAGCCAACCATTGTAAAAATTGAAGATATTGGTTTCTCGTTCATTAATGATTTCAACTTAGAGCCTATTTCAATCTTGTTTGATAGATCGTATTGGTAGATATTGATAATTTCATTTTCTATAACTCCGTACTCTTCTAAAAACAATCTTAATTTGCTTGGATTAGTAGTAAAAAGGCACAATGGAATACCGTTTCTTATTTTAATTAGAATCAATTCTCTCGCTATTTCAGAATTTGAGCCAAAAATATATGTAAAACTTTGCAGAATATAGTTATTATACATTCGAATATTATTCTTTCACTTGATAAAATATTCCTTAAAATAATACTATTAGTTAAAAGACTTTACTAATTAGAAGTTGTAAAGATAATTAAGGAATATAAAGGACGGTTATATGGAAAAAATAAGAAAAAAGATTTTCGAAATGGTAAAGAATGAGTACGAAGGTATAGAGAAGAAAAAATTTATACCAGGAAAAACACGTGTCCCGGTCTCTGGAAGAACTTACGATTATACCGACATCAACTCATTGATTGACTCGGCGCTAGACTTCTGGCTAACTACTGGGAGATTCAATGCTTCATTTGAAGAAAAGTTGAGTAAAATTATAAAAGTAAAAAATGTAACCACTTGTAACTCTGGGTCTTCGGCCAATCTTTTAGCATTCTCCTCATTAACATCTCATCTCTTGAAAAATTCTTCTTTAAAACCTGGAGATGAAGTAATTACCCTCGCTACAAGTTTTCCAACTACCGTGAATCCAATTTTGCAACACAATTGTACCCCTGTATTTATTGATATAGATATTCCAACCTACAATATCGACTGTGAGAAAATAGAGGGTGCGATATCAAAAAAGACCAGGGCTATATCTATTGCTCATACATTAGGCAATCCTTGCAATCTGGATAAAGTTTTAGCAATTACGAAAAAATACAATCTATTTTTTATAGAAGATTGCTGTGATGCACTTGGTTCTCAATATGATGGTAAACATGTTGGAAGCTTTGGCGATATAGGAACTTTAAGTTTTTACCCCGCGCATCATATTACGATGGGTGAAGGAGGAGCTGTATTTACCAACAGGAAATTGTTAAACAAAGCAATTCGATCAATTAGGGATTGGGGAAGAGATTGTTGGTGTGAAACTGGATGCGATAATACTTGTGGAGTCAGATTCAATTGGAAAGCAGGAGATTTACCGCATGGATACGATCACAAATACATTTATTCACATTTAGGATATAATCTGAAAATAACAGATATGCAGGCCTCTGTTGGTCTAGCACAAATTAAACATCTAAATAAATTTATAAAAAGTAGAAAGGCAAATTTCTCAAAGATTTACAATAATCTCAAAGATCTGGAAGAATTCATCATCCTTCCACAGGCTACGGATAAATCTGATCCTTCTTGGTTTGGCTTTCCAATCTCTTTGAGAAAGAACAAGCATTTCACAAGAAAAGATCTTTTGGAATTTTTGACCAAATCAAAAATCGACACCAGGCTTTTGTTTGCTGGCAACATAACAAAGCAACCGTATATGAAAAATAGAAAATTTAGAGTCCCTTTCAAATTGCCTAACACAGACTTTGTTATGAATAACACTTTTTGGCTTGGTACTTTCCCAGGTATAAACGATTCCATGATAGATTATATGTCAGAACACATAAACCAATTTTTTAAGAAAAATTTATAAGACTGCGTATTCCTTTAAAACTAATCCAATTCATACTTGCCTTTGTAATCTTTTTTAAGCTCCGGTCTTTGATTAGTCTTAGAAAGGAAATAGTTCCCGATTACCAATATATCAATATTTGTTCCCATGAAACAATTAAAAGCATCCTCTGGGGTGCATACTATTGGCTCACCTCTAACATTAAAAGACGTATTAATAACAACTGGGCAATCATTTACGTCTTTGAGCTTTCGTATCAAATCATAAAATATCGAATTGGTTTCTTTGGTTACCGTTTGTATTCTTGCTGAATAATCCACATGGGTTACAGCTGGAATTGTCGATCTTGAGACATTTAATCTCTCAATTCCAAGAAGAGAATCCTTTTTGTCATCAATATTAATAATTCTATTTTTGTGTAAAACGTATGCTACTGAAGTCTCAATTTCTCTATTTGGCACATAAGTCCAAAATTTCGTAGGGGGATCTGTATTGAGCAAAGTAATTCTGAAAGAATTATTCGAAATAAATTGAAATCTATTTTCCCAGTAATAACTATTGTTCTTAAGAAAGAAGAAGCCAAAAACTTCTATGAGAAAAAATGCGACAAGAAGAATTTTTATAGTCAGAATTATTTTTTTAGTTAGATATTTACCAAAATCAATAACTGGTTTTATTCTTATATTTCTTGTTCTGCTTAAAATCTTTTTGAACATACAAGCAAGTAATTGTATCACTTTTTATGCATGTAGACAGCGGTGATTTTAGATTATATATTAAAGCTATGAGTTTGATTTCAGTCGTAATACCTTGTTATAACGAAGAAGATAATGTGGTAAACATTGCAGATAAAACCAGAGAAATATTTAAGTCCGAACTTCCAAATGATGATTATGAAATTATTTTTATAGACAATGGATCGTCAGACAAGACAATAGAGAGAATCAAAACTATGTGTTCCGCCGATAAAAAAATAAAACTTATCGCTAATGTAAAGAATTATGGTCAATTGATTTCTCCTTACTATGGCATGTTGCAGGCAAATGGAGATGCCATAATACCCATGGTTTGTGACTTCCAAGATCCTCCGGAAAATATCCCATCTCTAGTTGAAAAATGGAAAAAAGGAAAAAAAATCGTACTAGCAATTCCTAAAAAAACAAAAGAGGGCTATACTTTATTTAAGAAAATTTACTACAAATTAATAAATTTTTTTGCACGAGAAGAACAAATACCCAATTTTCATTCTTATGGAATTTACGATAGGGAAGTACAGGAAGCCTTAGCTAGACTAAATGATAAAAGTCCTTATTTCAGAGGACAAATACTTGAGCTAAATTTTGAAAAAGAATTAGTTTACTATACTCCTAATAAAAGGGAGTCAGGCAAATCAACAAATAATTTCTTTTCACTTTATACCGTCGCGATTGAAGGGCTTGTTTCAACTTCCATAATCCCATTGCGTCTTGTCTCACTAATTGGTTTATTTTCTTCACTGATTACCATACTAGTAGGAGTTTCTTATTTTCTTTACAAAATACTACACTGGGATACTTTCGAAATGGGAATGGCCCCTTGGGTAATCGCCCTGTTTCTATTCGCCTCTGTGCAACTTTTTTTTCTTGGTCTTATTGGTGAATACTTATTAATTAATCAATTCAAAAACCAGGCTAGTCCTTTTGTAGTCGAGAAAGAACGAATTAATTTCGGCTAAAAACTAAATGATTTTTAACCATAGCAACTTCAGCATAATCAACGAAAACTCGCTCGTTTCAAATATCACGTCATTACTTGGGTCTACGGATAGATTAAATTTTATGGATTTTGGTTGCGGGATTGCTTCATTGTACGAAAAAATCCCTAATAAAAATTTTATATTATTTGATAAAAACAAAGACGTACTGAGATTGCACGACAAAAAGAAAGAGCCTAATATTTGTACAATACATTCATTAGATGAGTTGCTGCTCAATGAAATAAAACCAGATATCGTTTTATTAAATAGCGTTATTCAATATATAAAAAAAGAAAATCTATTGGAAATAATTAATTTCTTTATCTCAAACTTTCCCCATATAAAATTAATCATATCAGATATACCGGTTCACAATAGGTTCGTTGAATTCTTGCTTCTTTTTGTAACAAATACGAAAGATATTTTTACCATATACAGTGATATATTCACAAATATATCAAATAAGGATTATAAAGATTTGGATTTTATAACATACGACAAGGAATTTTTTCAATCTATAGAGGGAACAAATATAGAAATAAAGAAAAATTTTTATTTATTTAAAACCAGATATTCAATTTTAATTACCAAAGACTAAGTAATAATTAGGATCAGATTTTTATTGGTTTCACAATCATGTTCTCCAAAAATTCTTTTTCATCCAAGAACGGGTACATATCTTCTAGAGGTGTAGAGACCATGCTTCCATCATCTAAAGTTTTTGTAGCAGCTGTGGGTATTATTTCCTGTTCAGTTTGGCATATAACTTCAAGAATTGCAGGGCCTTTGAAGCTTTTTAACCACTCAAGACAAGTCCCTAGCATCTTTGCTTTTGATACTTTTTTGAATGGTAACCCATATGCCTTTGCAATCTTAGATGTATTAGGGAAAGTTAATCCGCTCTCAGGTCCAGCACCAATTTTTCTACCTTCAAAGAATCTGTTCTGGGTAGATTTGATAGATAAATAGCCACTATTATTCCATATTATCAATTTAATATTGGGTTTAAAATTAGCTAATGTTTGGAGTTCTTGAATATTGAGTTGGAACGACCCATCACCTGTAATACCAAATACCATTTTATCTTTTGCCGCATATGCAACACCAATAGTACAAGGTAGAGTGAAACCCATTTCCATTTGACCACCAGACATAAGAAATCTTTGGCCTTTTTTTACCAATACAGATTGAGCCGAAGCATAGCCAGACGATCCTGCATCAGCCACGATTATTGAATTTTTCGTAGTATGTTTATTAAAAATTTCGTAAAAATGATACAAATTGATTCCTTCTTTATCATCTCTTTGATATTCATCGCAAACTGGCCATTTTTTTCTCCAATACATACATTTATTTAACCAATCCTTCCAATTTGATTTTAATTGTGGAAGTTTTGGTATTAACAAAGAAAGATCTTGATGTATGAATTTATCGATTTTAATTGTTCCTTTGCGGTGTTCTTCTTTGTTTATATCTACCACACAAACTTTTGCTTCTCTCGCAAAAGTTTGGTATTCAAAACCAGTCAAAGGGACACTCATTCTACAACCTAAAGCAATTACTAAATCTGAATTTTGAACTGCAAAATTTGCTGCTCTGTTACCTTTTGTTCCCAATGTACCAATATGATATTTATGTGAATTTGGAAATATATCTATTCCTAAATAAGAAGAAGTAACAGGAATTTTCCAGTTCTTAATCAATGCCTCAAATTCTTTTTCTACTTTAGCTAATCTAATTCCATTACCAATAATAATCACTGGCCGTTTAGAGTTTTTCAGAAGAGTAACAATGGTTTTAATATTAGAATCTAATGTATTTAGGAATTTTTTTTCTTTATTATTTTTTTTGAAATTCCATCTCTGTTTTGGTACGGGAGCTCTTTGTACATCTAGGGGTATATCTAACCAAATAGGTCCAGGGCAGCCTGAAATTGCGATTTTGTAAGCTTTCCTTAGTTCATCATATATACTTTCGGGATCATTAATCATTTTTGCATATTTCGTTATGCTCTCGACGACTGAAACAATATCAGCTTCTTGCACTCCAAAGTTTCTAAGTTGTATAGGTTTTATATTTCTCGAAGTCTCTTTTCTTTTCACTTGACCAGAGATATAAATACAGGGCAAATTGTCTTGCCAAGCGTCCAAGAGCCCAGTAATAGTATTTGTTGCTCCACATCCTGTAGTAACCATTGCCGCTCCAAGATCATTTTTCATTTTAGAATAACCTACAGCAGCCATGGCACTTGCTTGCTCATGATGATTGAAAACAGTAGTAATTTCTTTTGATCTTAGTGCGAGAGCATCATTTAAGAACATTGCTCCTCCACCCATAAGACCAAAGACGGTATCCACCCCTCTGTCAATCAAGAAGTCAACTATTACATCGGCTACACGTAATTTCTTCATATTATTTAAAAAGTATCTTAAGTCTACTTAGTGCTTCTTTTATATTTTTCTGCGATGTAGAATAACACATTCTTATATATCCTTCCCCATTTGCACCGAAATTATTACCAGGTAGGACTCCAATACCAATTTTTCCTAATACATATTCAGAGAATTCATCGCTCGTCATACCAGTTTCTTTTATATTTGGAAAAACGTACATTGCTCCGCCTGGGTCAACACAACTAATTCCATTAATATCATTAAGACCTTCTACGAGTATATTCTTTCTATCAAAATATTCTTTTTTCATTTTTACTAATCCAGACTGATCACCATTGATTGCTTCTAATCCTGCTATTTGGCAGAAAGGAGGTGTGCAGGACGATAGAGTTTCAACAACTAGACCCATTTTAGTAATTACTTCAGATGGGCCAATAGCAATACCTATTCTCCATCCAGTCATAGAGAAAGCCTTACTTAGTCCGTTAATTATAATGGTTCGTTCTTTGCATTCATCTAACGTAGAGGGGCTAAAAAAACTTTTTTCTGAATCGAATATAAGTCGCGAATATACTTCGTCAGTTAGTAGGTACAAATTCTTCCTATCAGCAATTTTTGCAACCTCAAGCAATTCTTCCTTTGTCATAACAGAGCCCGTTGGATTTGCAGGAGAATTGATTATTAACAATCTGGTTTTATTTGTAATCTTTGATTCCAAATCATCAGGAGAGAGTCTAAAATTATTTTTTTCATGTACAGGGACAAATACAGTTTCAGCTCCGACAAAATTTGCAGCTGATGTGTAAGTCGGAAAACCTGGATCTGGAATAATAACTTCTTCTCCAGGATTAACCAATGTAGATATAGCAAGAAAGATAATATAATTTGCTCCAGGAGTCACAAGAACTTGATCAATGCTTGGCTCAAAGCCTCTAGATAATTTAGTTGTAAGCTGTGCCGCTTCTCTTAGTTCCCTAATTCCCATCGAGTTAACATAGTGGGTATTACCTTCTCGTATACTCTTTATTGCGGCTTCGCTTATGTTGGTAGGAGTAGGAAAATCAGGATCTCCTAATTCAAAATGCAAAATTTGTTTACCTTGTTTTTCTAAATCTTCAATTTTGGACAGCATGCGGAACATCGGTTGCCCTATTAGGTTTTGAGCCGCTGTAGAAAAACGTTTCGACATCTAAATATTACTATAATGGACCATGAGTAAATATGCTATATTGATAGGTGAAAAATGCTTAGGGGTTGATAAGGAAGACAAATAACAATAAATGAAAAATCTTATTAAGAAATATGGTTCAGTTTCATCTCTTTTTTTGGCTCCTCTAATAGCCTTTTTACTTATCAAGTATATAGCTGGAGATCACTTCTTAGAATACTCCTTATCGGGTGATGTGGCTCACGAGCTTTCATATCTAAAGCTATATTATCAAAATATCTTTAATCACATTTACAAAGATCCTCTTATGGGCGCACCGTTGATTATTGACAATCACTACTGGCCTTGGAGACAGCTAGTATTAGGCTCTTATTATTTCATAATAGGATTGTTCGAGAAGGATATTATTCAAATTTATGACATATTCTATCGTTCTCTTTTTCCAATTTGCGCTTTGACAATGTTCCTATCATTGAGATATTTGGTAAAACTTCCGAACGTAATCTCGCTTGGAATCAGTCTTCTCTATGCGTTTATACCATACATGTTCGGCGATAAAGTCATTCAACAAGGAACAGTACTAATCAATAGTGTATTTATACCCTTGCTTTTAGGAATTATCTTCTATTTAAATTTTAAAAGCTATAAAAGTTACCCCTTTACACGACATCTTAAATCAAAATCAACCATCCTTATAAGCCTAATAATATTAATTGGTGCATCTTCAGGTTTTTACAATTGTTTTTACTTTTTCCTTCTCCTGTTCTTCTTGCTAGGGAAAGAGCTCATATCCCAGGATGGGGATAAAAGAAAAATCCAAATCATACTGTTTTTTCTTCTAATAAATTTTTTGGTTGGCTTGTTTAATGTTTATCCACATCTTGCTTTGAAAGCAGATTCGCATTTTACATTTCATCACATAGAAAGAAATTTTGTCCATACCACGTTTTATGGTCTCACAATTGTTGAATTCTTTATACCAATAAAAAATCATATTTTTGAGACGTTTCAATTTTTTAATGATTTATATAGACAAAATACTCTAATAAAGAGTGATTTCGATCATTCTTACCTAGGCATACTTGGAATCGTCTCGTTTTGCACATCGCTAATGTATGCATTCAAAAAACACAAGCCAGAAGATGATTTTTCAAAGAAATTGGGATTTTTAGGGATTACATTAATCTTTCTTTTACTTCTTTGTTCACGCGGTGGTCTTATAACTGTCTTCTATCTTTACACAGATTTTTTAGTCTTAGGATCACAGCACAGAGTTACTCCTTGGATAATTTGCATATCTTTAATAGGTGCGGGGATAATTTTGAATAGAATTTATAAAAAAATTATCCTTGAAAAGAATCTCATAAATAATTCCAAGAATACGATTCCCAATATTTATCTAAAAGGAGTATTAACATTTTTCTTTTTTGTAATAATTGCCTTTTCGCTTTTAGACTTTAGAGGAAATCAACCTCGTTTTACAAAAGAAGGGATATCAGCAACTAATGAATATAAAACAGAGAAAGCTTTCTATAGTCAGTTAACAAAAGAGATAGACGATAAGGATATGATCCTTCAAATACCTTATGTTTGTTGGATTGAGACAAAGGATATACTTGGAACAAGTTATACGAATACTTGGTCCTATGTATTGATTGAAAAAGAGACAAGATTTTCTTGGATGGCCTTCAAAGAAGGGACAGCATGCAACATTAATAGTCAGATTAGTTCTATGTCAAACAAAGTGGAAGAGATGCTGAAGTACGCATTTTATTATGGATATACTGGAATAATATTGGACACGAAAGGTTATAAAGACAAAGGGGCGGATATAGTTAATCAGATGAAAGACAAGTTTGGTCTGACACCAAAAATCAACACAGAATACATTTATTACGATATTGACGTAAAGGAATTGCGCGAGGAAATCAATCCAGGAGATATTCACATTCTACCAGAGGAAGGTGATTCTTTAGATCGTATTAGTTGGACGTTTTCTTATCCCCACATCAATACTGAATTAGAAAGACTAGAATATCTCTTCCCTAGTCCTTGCAGGATTGAACAAAAGAAGGGAAGGCATTTGGATATTATTTCGAGACCAAGGCCCCCCGCTCCTTCTTGGTATACGTTTGGGGGATATCCGGGGCGCTGGGAAATCAAAAATCAGAATCGCGAAGGCAATGTTCTTTGTAGAGGAAAATTGCTACAGAATAAAGATTTCTTCTATTTTGCGGATGATAAAATTAATCTGAATTCAAATCTAGATTTTGAGAATCAACAAATTAGTGTAGAAAAAAACTATATAGGTAATATTTTGGGCGTGAGTATAACAACAACGCTCGATGAAGGTATCTATAAGATTATCCTGAACAATAATGATATGACTTCGCTGAGTAATGGGTCGCTCGCCTTTCAAGTTACTTTATGGGGAATGAGCTTTCCGCTTGATGACACTTTTACATTTAAATTAGAAAATAAACTTCATGGAAAAAAGCTTAAACCAATCCATATATATATATATAAAAGAAATGTCACCGATAAAGATCTACAAATCAGATCGGTAACGATAAGAAAAATACAAAGCTTGCCCTCTCAATCTACCCAACACATAAAAAAAATCTCTAGACAACAAAAAAAATTATCACTTACATTTTCTCATTTAAGTTCCGCATTGGAGAGCATTAAGGAAACAATTCAATGAATACAAGAGACAATCTATATCGCAAAATTCTAGAAGTTGTTGCACTTTTGTTCACTCCTTTGATAACAATATTTCTTACAAAATATATGGTTGGAGAAGATTTTCTAGATTACTCCTTGCATTCGGATGCCGCTTGGGAACTTACATACATAAAACTATATTCCAATAGCATCTTCAGCCATATTTACTCAGATCCACACATGGGCGCTCCATTGTCGATAACTCATAACTTTTGGCCATGGAGACAAATAATAATGGGTGCACATTATTTTTTAATAGGCCTATTTGAGAGTGATATACTCCAAATATTCAGAACATTTTACTATTCGCTTTTTCCACTTTGCGCACTAAGTATGTTTATATCTTTGAGGCATTATATACGTACTTCAATCGTAGTTGCTTCTGGCATAGGAATTCTTTATGCATTTATACCATTTATTACGGTACAACATGTCCATGCATCTGTAGTTATAAATAATGTTGGGATACCCTTACTGCTTGGGATAGCGTGTTACTTTGATAATAAAATCTATGAAAACAATTCATACAAAGAACATCTTTTATCTAAAAAAACAATTATCACATTTATAATAATTTTTCTTTGCACATCATTAAGTTTGTACAACTGTTTTTATTTTTTACTTATATTACTTTTCTTACTTGTTAAAGAACTTCTTTCATCTAACAAAAATAAAACTAAGATCTATATCGTAAGTTTGTTTATTCTAATAAGCTTTCTAACTGCAGTATTCAATATCTACCCTCACCTTAATTTTAGGCTTGCATCCCACTTTACTTATGATTACATGACAAGGACTTTCGTTCATTCTACTGTTTACGGTCTTTCGATTGTTGAATTTTTTGTACCTACTTTGGATCATGTATTCGAAAGTTTCAGATTCATTAGTTCTCTTTATGTAGACAATACCAAAATACAAGTGAATTTTCTATCTTCTTATCTTGGGATGCTGGGAATCATCTCTTTCTGCACATCTATAGTGTATGCATTTAAGACAAGCAACCTCAAAGATGATTTTACAAAAAAACTAAATTTTCTAGGGATATTGTCAATTTTCATTTTTCTTGTTTTTTATCGCGGTGGGCTTTTAACAGCCTTTTATCTCTTTACAGACTTTTTAGTGCTAGGATCTCATTACAGGATAATTCCTTGGGTAAGTTGTATATCATTAATTGCCGCTGGAATTATTTTAAACAGATTTTTTCAAATAAAATTTGTAGAAAATTTTTATGGCATTATCAAGAAGATATCGTTAGTTCTTATCTTTATCGTAATAATTGGGCTCTCTCTCTTAGATTTTCGAGGCATTAAAAAACCATTCGAAAAAGAAAGTTCACCTAACAATATAGACACGATATATAACCCTCAAAAAGAATTTTACTCTATGTTGGATCAGCATATAGACAATGACGATATAATTCTTCAAATACCATATGTTTGTTTTCCGGAGACAAGATATATCAACAAGACCACCTATGGAGATGTTTGGTCTTATTTGCTAATAAATAAAGGAGTAAAATTTTCCTGGATGGCTTTCAAAGAAGGAACAGCATGTAGTATAAACAGTCAAATTAGTTCAATGTCCAATAAAATAGAAGAAATGCTCAAATATGCAATTTATTATGGCTATACAGGAATAATAATAAATAAAAAGGGTTATTCCGATGATGGAAGACGGATAATTGATGAATTAAAATCAAAATTTAATTTAAATCCAATTATTGAGAGCACTCGAGATAGCTATCATGGAGAATATGCATTTTACAATATAAAAACGCTAAGAAAGACTTTTGGCTCACTAAGAATAACCCCTATAGAAGGTGATATGCTTTATGAAATCGCTTCATTTAATAGCAATCTAAATAAAAAAGAAATCAGTAAAATAATTAAACTATTCCCAAGCCCTTGCGTAACAGAAAGAGATAAGGATATCCTTGGAAAATTAGAAGCAGGAGATATCTTTCAAAAGAAAGATTGTTCAGGATCACATTTGCAAAATAAGGAATTTTTCTACTTTGCAAATCATGCAATTAATATTTATCCAGAAATTAAATTTGAAAACGAACAAATCAAGGTTGATAAAGATTACATTGGCGTTATTTTCTCTATCGCAATTCACAACGATCTTGATATAGGCACCTATAAGATTTTTTTGAATACTAATGATTCAATCAAATTAGATAAAAGTTTTTTTGACTTTAGTATTACCCAGTGGGGTAAAAAATTTAATAAGAAGAGCGATTTCGCATTTAGCCTTAAAGAAAAAACTAGTTCAAGCAAACATAAAGCAGTTTGGATACATCTATTCAAGAAAATTAAAACAGATAACGATATAAATATTAGATCAGTTACAGTCCGCAAAATAAATGATTAAAATAAGTCTTCTCGTTAAAAAACGATAGTACGATTTTATAATGTTCGTAAAAGTTTTGAAATTGTTTTAATCAATGCAGACTTATCGATTTTATTTATTTTTCTTAAATGTTCTTGATTTCCTATTGAATTAATATTTTTAGGACTTACGCCACAGGAAATTATTCTAGGTGGGCGGCTCATGCCAATTGCTAACTCAGAAATAAAACTACCAAAACCACCAATATTTTTATGCTCTTCAACTGTCATAAAAATTGAAGATCGGCCAAGCAACCTCTTAATTTTTAATGATAAACTTTGAGAAATTATTGGCAAAGAATAAAGACCTATATTGATACCCTTGTTTTTAAAATGTTTAGAGCATTCAATAGCTTGATCCAATATAGGACCACAAACAAGCAAAGTAATTTCTGAACATTTTTCAATTTCAACAATATCAATATTTTCTGGGATAGGTTTTTGATATATATCGGATTCCTTACCCCTAGCTAATCTGAGATATTTAGGCCCTTTGTTCTGTAAAATCTTATCAAAACAAAAATCCAATTCAAATCTGTCAGAAGGCACATAAATAGTCATATTGGGTAGGCATCTCATTATTGCTATATCTTCAATGCCATGATGCGTATATCCATGAGCACCATATGCTAATCCTCCACCTGTGGCTACTATAGTAACATCGAGGTCATGATAGCAGATATCATTTCTTATTTGCTCGTGACAACGAGAGGTTGCAAAATTAGCTATTGAATAAGTAAACACCTTGTTCCCTTCTAGCGATAAACCCGCTGCTACACCCATCATATTTTGTTCTGATACTCCCATGTTAAAAAATCTTTTTGGATTTTCTTCTCTAAATGGCTCCAAAACAGAGAAGCCTAGATCTCCGGTCAATAAAAACAAATTTTTATTTTTTTTTGAATATTCAATTAATCTAGAGACAAATCTATCTCTTAAAGATGGGTTCTTCATTTTATTTCTTCCATAATTGTTTTTGTTTCTTCGTCGGTGGGAGGTCTATAGTGAGAAATAAGTTTGTCCTCCATGTCTTTTATCCCTTTTCCTTTTACAGTATCACAAATTATAACTACGGGTTTAGTTCTCGATTTTTTGGCTCTCAAAAAAGTCTCTTTTAGCTTCTTGTGATTGTGTCCATCGACTTCGTACACTTTCCAGCCAAACGATTTCCATTTCCGCCCCAAAGGATCCAAGTCTATAATTTCTTTAGTTCTTCCAAAGCTTTGAATTTTGTTCTTGTCGACAACAGAAATTATATTATTTAATTTATGATGGGACGCAAACATTACCGCTTCCCAAGTACTACCGGTATTCATTTCTCCGTCACTCAAAAGAATAATGACATTCGCTTTTGTCTTCCTGTATTTTAAAGATATTGCCATTCCAACTCCTACTGACAAACCATGACCTAAAGATCCAGTAGAAAGTTCAACACCTAAAATTCCATGGCTATCAATATGACCCGGGATTTTACTTTCATTTTCACAAAATGTATCAAGCCAACTTTTAGGAAAAAAACCTTTATTCGCAAGAGTTGCAAATACAACTGCCCCAGTATGGCCTTTGCTTAAAATAAACCTATCCCGATTGGGTGATTTCGGCTTGTTTGGTTTGATGTTTAGAATCTCCTGATAAAGTACACTAACTATATCAAGACAAGATAAGCATCCTCCAGTATGAGAGGCTTGTGCCCTATTAAGCATATTTACAACATCTTTTTTTAGTTGAATTGCCAACGTTTGCGACTTGGACATCAAGATTATATAACATAAAAACCGGGAAAATTAAAAAAACGTTCGGGTTGAATATGAAGCCTAAGAAAAGAAAATTTTGTTTTTACTGATAAAACATTTCTCAAAATAATACTGTTTGACAAAATAGGAATGAAGTAATTTTTTTAAATATCATTCAAACTGTAATTGGCTATACCAAAAACTATATTCCGTGGATCGCCGTTATCAACAGGGGGCGACTCGCTTTCAAATTTTATATAATTAATTCCAGGACTAAACACAAATGAGAGCTTGATTTCCTCAGTCTTTGCTACTATATGTTTACTTCTATAATCGTTATGGGAAATGTAAACAACTGCGGGTTTGTTGTCCGATGCTCTGGGACGAATCAAATTGAGATTCATCTCCCTTACAAGGAAAAAATTATCTGTTTTATTGAGAACAATCATCATTGAGTTTCCTGAAGACCATCGAAGATATTTTTTCCTATCTCCTTCTCTCATATGAAATCCCGTGAATCCCATGTTTAATTCCTTATCAATAAGAAATTCGCTCATCTTGTATTCCTTAGACACTACATCTGATTCCATGTTCATAACTTTTATGAAATCATAACTTTCTTCACTCGTATGAGTAGTAAGTGTATTCTTCACCGAATTGTAAATCTTGTAATTCTTAAATGTCATCTCCATTGGGATATCATCAATTAAGAAAATTTTATCAATCTTGGCTATTAATACGGAACCACTCTGATAATTTTCTCCGAGAAAATAACTCACGCCATAAGTTTTGTTTGAGTTATTTTTAATTTCGTACTCCACTGTAGATAAAGTAGTTTTTTTAGAACCAAGACAAAGAGGAAACTCGCGTCCAATATTTAATCCACAGACATTTAATTTCTTGTTGGTCTTCATAGAGTAGAACCATATATAATCTGATGGATATCTTTCGTT
>DCAB01000022.1:0-6447 GCA_002311855.1 Candidatus Dadabacteria bacterium UBA1144
TAGTACGAGAGGACCGGAGTGAACAAACCTCTAGTGTACCAGTTGTCGTGCCAACGGCAGTGCTGGGTAGCTACGTTTGGAAAGGATAACCGCTGAAAGCATCTTAAGTGGGAAACCTGCCTCAAGATTAATTCTCCCGAACCTAATGGTTCCTGAAGATCACTCGAAGACTACGAGTTTGATAGGCACAGTGTGTAAGTTCTGTAAAGGATTCAGCTAATGTGTACTAATCGATCGTGAGCCTTAACTGCGAAGTATGTATTTACTTATTTTTTCTAATATTGCCTTCTTTTAAATTTTCAAATGATTCACAAATTCAATCATAAAATTTAAATAAACTAATAAATTGAAATATAATTTTTTATATTTTGATATTGAACTGTTATGTCTAATTGACTTCTTAGATATATGCCATTTTTTAAATTTTGGTTTAGTAAAGTTGCATTTTTTTAACTTTTTGTTATATATTCAATATTAAGCACATATGGTCTTTAATTTTTTGTCTTATTTTCCTTTCTTCCTGTACAAGCTATTGATTATGGGATGCAATGTCAACCTGGGTTGGATCAGATGATAATTCACTGATCGAATCATGGGGTTCTCCCGATTCATCTTTCACTTGGACTTCTCCATCCAAAGAAGTTAATAAGTGTGGATTTAAATTTCAAAAAACATCTAGCACTAGCCCCAAAATTTTTTGGGTTGAAAAAAATTCTCCTGCTCAAGATGCGGGATTAAAAAAAGGCGATATTCTTATATCTATTAACTCTACAGAGGTAGGAGATAGAAATAGAAGAAATATTAATAAATTATATGATAAAAAAAATCCGGAATCGTGTAATTTTGTTGTGAAAAGAAATAATGAACTAACAGAATTTAATATTCCAGTTAAAAATTTTATAATCCCTGAAAGAGAATATAAAACATTTACTTATATGGATGGTTGGAGCAAATCTTGGACAACCATTTCTCCATCCAATGAAACTACTTCACATTCTGCATCTGGTATGTGCAAGAAAATTATGAAATTCGCAAAGCTTGACAATCAATGGCTCATTGTACAAGTAGACTTTAAAGGATGTGGCTAGTTGCTTAGGAAAGACATTATATCTAATTTGTATCACTGAAATAATTTATTATATTAGATACTGTCCAGGCTGTGGATTTTTATCTGACCCAGAAGAATAGTGCGTTTAAGCTAAATTTTCTTTTAAAACCCTAAGAATATTTTGTGATGCAAACTTATCAATTATCTTAGATCTAACTCTTTTCTTTTCTAGCATCTCTATGATTTTATATAGATCAGATGATTTTCTTATACCCTGAGGAAAATCTTGTATAGGTGCGCCATCTATATCCGAGCCTAAAGCAATGTGGTCTTCACCACATTTTGATAATAAATAGGAGAATTGATTAAACACATCATCCATAAAAACTCGAGATTTATTAGCAATAAAGTCATTATAGAGAACTATTCCAGTTGTTCCACCCTTGTTTGAAATGGCTTTTAGTTGAGATACAGTGAGATTTCTTTTATGTCTTCGGAGGAAATAGCTGTTTGAGTGCGTAGCGATTGGTATTAACTTTGTGCTATTTATTGCACTCCAAAAGGACTTATAGCTAAGATGAGATAAATCTAAAGTAATCCTTTTTTTATTCATTGCTTCAATTAATTTGTGTCCTTCTTTTTTTAGTGGACCCGATTTGCTGGCGCCAAAAGCATAATTATTTTCTTTATTCCAAGTTAGCCCTAATATTCTTAGTCCTTTATCGTAAAACATATCTAGGTCTGAGAGATTTCTAATTGCGTCTGCACCTTCCATAAGGAACAGTAGGCCAATTTTATTTTTTATTTTTAGGTTAATATCTTTATTTTTTTTCACTTTATAAAAAGAGGTGCAATTCTTAAATATTTTTTCATATTCTTTAAATTGTAAAATTGCTTCCCGATATCTTTTTTCTCTTTTCACATGAGAAACAAAAATAGTTGAAAATATCAATCCAAGTTTGGATTTTAAAGTTTCCTTTAGGGTAATCATATACCTTGAATCATTCGTATCTAGGGGCCTATTGTTAGCTCTTATTGAATAGGCTATGTCTTGATGGCAATCAATAAAAAATCTATTTTTTTTCAATTCCCCAACTTCCCCCTCCAGGAGAATTAATTTCTATTGATTCTCCTTTCTTGCATTCCACAGATACTTTCGATGGTAAGCGAATTCTCTTGTTGTTTTTTGTTATTAGAAAGTTTTCCCCAGATTGACCCTTATCCCCACCGCTCAATCCATAAGGCCTCATTGTCCTTCTTTCTGTAATTATGGATATTTGCACGTTTTTTTTAAAATTGTAGGTTCTTCTTATTCCACGCCCCCCTTTGTATAAACTATTATTTTTTTTATTCTTTCTAATTGAATAATTTGTAATTCTTATCGGTAATTCGTTCTCTATAATTTCGATAGGAGTATTAAGGGTATTGGTCATGTGAGTTTGAATAGCATCTTCTCCATCGAAGCCTTTTCCAGCACCCGACCCTGATCCAATTGTTTCGTAGTAGGCGAAAGAATTTTCAATATCACCAATAGAAATGTTATTCATTGATCCCCCTGATGCAGCGGGAATTTGATTAGGTATTGCTTTTGCCAATGCTCCAAAAACTACATCAACTATTCTTTGTGAAGTTTCAACATTTCCTGCTGCAACTGCACTAGGAAATTTTGCATTCACTATAGAATCCCTAGGAATTTTTATTTTTAAAAATTTTAATAATTCTTCGTTCTTTGGAATATTTTCTCCGATTAGACATTGAAAACAATAGAGGACGGAAGAATATGTCACAGATTTAGGACAATTGATTGGGCCCTTTGCTTGTTTGCTAGTTCCCTTAAAATCTAAAAGTATTTTATTCTTTTTGATTGTTATTTTTAACTTTATTTTATATCTTTTATTTTCAATGCCATCATTTTCTAAAAAGTCAGAAAATGAATATTCACCATCAGGTAATAATTTAATCGTTTCTCTAAAAAATCTTCTTGTGTATTTTTTTATTGCTCGAATTGATGCTCTCATTTTATCAGGACTATACTTTCTATATATTTCATGTAATTTTTCTTCTGCAAAATCCAAAGTAGCTATTTGAGCTTTTAGGTCCCCATGCCTTTCTTCTGGGGTTCTAGATGATTTTGCGATATTTTGAATTACTTTATTTCGAGTTCTCTTCTTTCTTCTGATTAAAGTTGTTTTTATAAGTAAACCTTCCTCGTGAATATTCTTCGATATAGGCATTGAACCTGGAGATATTCCTCCGATATCAGAATGATGACCTCTCGTTGCGAGAAAAAGCTCTAAATTATTTTTATAAAAAAAAGGTGCCATACAAGTTATATCAGGTAAATGAGTACCTCCATTAAAGGGATCGTTTGAAATAAATATATCTCCTTCTCTTACATCGCAATCTTTTATTATCGACTTCACATTGTGTGACATTGATCCAATATGGACAGGTATATGTGAAGCTTGAGCAATCATGTTCCCATTAGAATCAAATAATGCACATGAGAAATCCTTTCTATCCTTTATATTGATCGAGATACTTGATCTTTGTATCAAGTTGCCCATTTGTTCGCAAATTGAATTTAATAAGTTATTAAAAATTTGAAGCTCATAGTCAAAAATTTTCACTATCTTTTAAGTATAAACAATTAAAGCAGGGAGAGGAGGGTCTCGCCCATTTCGGCAGGACTTGGAGAAACTTTGACGCCTACGGATTCAAGTAATTCTTTTTTTTCTTTCGCTGAGCCAGAACTACCTGAAATAATAGCACCAGCATGCCCCATTCTTTTTCCTTTAGGAGCTGTAGCTCCAGCAATAAATGCAACAACAGGTTTCGTAAAATTATCCTTAATCCATAATCCTGCTTCTTGTTCGGAGGTTCCACCGATTTCTCCTATCATAATTACTGCATCGGTATCTTTGTCTTCCTGAAATAGATTTAAAATATCAGTGAAAGAGGAGCCTATAATTGGGTCACCACCAATGCCTACACAACTAGATTGGCCAATACCTAGCTGAGTTAGCTGCCAAACGGCTTCATAGGTTAGAGTTCCACTCCTAGAAATGACACCAATCCTTCCTTCTTTGTGAATATACCCAGGCATGATGCCAACTTTTGCTTGCCCCGGAGTTATGATTCCTGGGCAATTTGGTCCAATTAAAACAGAAGAGGAACAATCAATGACTTTTTTAACATTGATCATATCATTGGTTGGAATCCCTTCAGTAATACAAATTATAATATCAATATCGGCATCAACTGCTTCAAGTATTGCATCTGGAGCAAAAGGAGCAGGCACAAAAATTAAGCTAGTGTTAGCACCGGTTTCTCTTCTTGCTTCTGATACGGAATTAAAAACATCGAAGCTTTCAACTTTGGTTCCACCTTTCCCTGGCGTAACTCCACCAACTACATTGGTTCCGTAATCTCTACACTGAATAGCATGAAACAACCCTTGGCTTCCTGTGATACCTTGAACTATAAGTTTTGTGTTGTTGTCGACTAGAATGCTCATTGAAGTGAATAAATAGAATCAAAAATATATCATAGTATAATTAATAATCAATTCATTCTTTGGAGGTTTCTAGTGACAAAGATTGGCGTTATAGGTGGGAGTGGTTTATATGATATTGAGGACTCAGTTGAGGCCGAGGAATTAAATATTGTTACTCCTTGGGGAGAGACCTCAGATTCAATTTTAAGAACAAGCGTGAATAATTTAGAGTTATATTTTCTCTCTAGACATGGCAGAGGACACTTGATTGGTCCATCGGAAATAAATTATAGGGCAAATATTTATGCATTAAAATTTTTAGGAGTAGATTGGATAATTTCAGTTAGTGCTGTTGGAAGCATGAAGAAGGATATACCTCCAGGAATGATTGTCATACCGGACCAATTTTTAGATTTCACGAAAACTAGGAAAAACACCTTTTTTGATGAAGGTATTGTGGCTCATGTATCAATGGCTAAGCCCGTAAGTGAGAAGTTGTCAAAAGTATTGTATGAGTCTTGTAAGGAATTAAAACTTGATGTACGAATGGGTGGAACTTATCTTTGCATCGAAGGCCCACAATTTTCATCCCTCGCGGAGAGTAATTTTTATAAATCTTTGGATGTTGATATTATTGGAATGACCAACATGCCCGAGGCAAAATTGGCTAGGGAAGCTGAGATTTGTTACTCAACCCTTGCACTGAGTACTGATTATGATTGTTGGCATGAAGATTATGAATCAGTCACAGTTGATAAAGTTGTAAAAACAATGAACGAGAACATCGATAATGCGAAGAAAGTTATTTATAACGCAATAAATAAAATTCCTGACAAAAAAGATGATTATATAAGCGATGCTCTTAAGTCTGCGATTATAAGTTCAATTCATTCAATATCAGAAGAGTCAAAGGAAAAATTGGCAGCAATAATTAAAAGGTATTTGCTTTCATGAGTATAATTGTCGTTGGTTCGTCTGCATTTGATGATATCAAAACTCCAAGAGGATCGAGAAAAAGAATCGTTGGTGGTTCGTGCATATATTTTTCTATCGCATCAAGTTTTAAATCAAAAACTAATATTGTATCTGTAGTTGGAAGTGATTTTCCAAAAAGAATGCTTACAATACTTGGCAAAAGAAATATTGCAACCGACGGATTAATAATTGAGAATGGTACAACATTCAATTGGGGTGGCACATACAACACGTTTTCAGAAGATCCTGAAACAAGGTTCACCAATCTAAATGTATTCAAAAAGTTTTCTCCTCATATACCCACTTCGTATCCGAAAGAAAATGCAATTTTGTTTCTTGCCAATATAGATCCAGTTCTACAAAATAAAGTACTTGATTTATATCCCAAACCAAGAATTGTTGGTTTAGATACGATGAATTTCTGGATTAATTCAAAAAGAAAAGAATTATTCAAAATTTTAAACAGAATCGATATTTTAACAATTAACGAGTTAGAACTAAGATTAATAGGACGAAAAAAATCTATCCAGGATTGCTGTAAAGTTATTACAAAAGATTTAAAAATTAAATTTTTAATAGTCAAGAAGGGCAGTATGGGATCCATGCTAGTAACAAATAAATCATTCAATCTGGTTCCAAGTTATCCTTTTTGTGATGTAGTCGATCCAACTGGAGCGGGTGATAGTTATGCGGGTGCTCTCTTTAGTTTTTTAGACAATAAAAAAAATATTAACAAAGGAACAATTCTTGATGCAATGATTTATGCTACATCTCTATCATCTTTTACAATCGAAAATTTTGGAATTAACAGATTGTTAAATCTAAAAAGAAGTGATATTTACAAAAGGGAAAATGAATTAAAAAAGATTGCCAGGATTGAGATATAAAGCTCAGTCTTTCTTTGTTGCTTTCTTATCTTTCTTTGGGG
>DCAB01000022.1:6507-24071 GCA_002311855.1 Candidatus Dadabacteria bacterium UBA1144
TATCTTTCTTTGGGGATTTTTTTGTTTCCGCATCTTCCTTCGGGGATACTGCTTTTACATAAAGCATCTTCAAATTTGAAAGAGTTTCCGATAGAACTTTCTCTTCATCATCAGATAGATTTCCTTGGGTTTTAGTTTTTAGAACATCTAATATGTCAATTAGATCCTTAGACCTATTAAGGTCTCTGGATATTTGTCCGTTGGCGGGATCGGGCGTTAATCCGAGGTGTATCGTAGCATTAACGGCATAGGAAAGAACTATATTTGAAAAATCCATTAATGCTTCATTCTTGCTCATCTAAATATTCTATAATTAAATTATATTTTTTCTAGCACTTGAGTAGCAATACTTTCAAATACTTTTGTAATTGGTGAGTCAGGATTAGCAAAAACTATGGGGTTGCCTGAATCACCACCTTTTCTAATCTCAGGATCTATTGGTATCTCTCCTAAAAATGGAACATCAAATTTCTTAGCCATAGCTTTGCCCCCACCTCTGCCAAATATATCGATTACTTCATCACCATGTTGCAAATAGCTCATGTTCTCAACGATACCCCAAACAGGAACATTTAATTTTCTGAACATTTGAATTCCTCTTTTAACATCAATTAGTGCAACTTCTTGAGGAGTTGTAACAATTATTCCTCCGTTTAAAGGAACCGTTTGAATTAAAGATAGGTGGGCATCCCCAGTTCCTGGTGGGAGGTCGATTATCAAATTGTCTACCCCATCCCACTCAACATCTTCGATAAATTGTTTAATTGCTCCATGAATCATTGGACCTCTCCAAATAACGGTATCATCATCGTTCAACAAGAAGCCAATAGACATCATTTTTAAATTGAATTTTTCAATCGGGATTATCTTCCCATCTTTTGTCGCCATCGGTTTTGTATTTATTCCGCACATAATAGGGATACTTGGTCCCCAAATATCGGCATCCATAAGGCCAACGTGGTCAAGTATTTTTGAAAGAGCTAGAGCCAAATTTATTGCGACCGTCGATTTCCCAACCCCTCCTTTCCCACTAGCGATAGCTATATATGTAGAAATATTTGGGAGTTTAGAGCTGACTTCTGTATTTTCCTCAGATGATTTTTGATCTTTTTTATAACTTGCAAATTTAAGTTCTGGCAATTCTAGACCTTCTCTTGAAAAGGCATTATTAATTGCTATTGATATTGCTTTAGCGATTTCTTGATCTTCTTTTGGAAGCTCGATTGAAATTATCGTTTTTGATTTGGAAGTATCTATATCCTTAATTATTCCGAAAGAAATGATATCTCTGGTAAAACCCGGATAATTTATATCCTTAAGCAAATTCCGAATCGAATCTTTTTTGTCCATTGATTACATGCCAAGCTTTGTTTTGGCTTCGTCACTCATCATGTTGGGATTCCAAGGAGGATCCCATAAAATTTCGACAATTACATTTTTTGCACCAAGGGCATAAAGAGTATTCTCAACTTGTCTTGCAATACCGCTACCCATTGAGCAGCCAGGAGTAGTAAGTGTCATCTTTACACTGATGTTGTTATCAGCTGTTTCGATATTATATATAAGACCTAAATCAACAATACTGACGGGAAGTTCCGGATCCATAATGTTTTTTAGCGCTTCCATGACCTTGTCTTGAGTAAAGGTGAATTCGTTATCATTACTACTCTCACGTTTAAACGATTTAAGCTGGACATTGGAAGTATTTTGCGTTGATTCCTCAGAATTGATTTTCTTTTTGAAAATGATATTCTTCATTACGGGTTTAATTATACATCAAAAAAATATACTTACACTTATTACATTAGTTGACACTTTATTCAGTATTAAATAAGCTAAAAATCAGATGAGAAGAACAACGAGAACCATTGAGTTAGGTGATGTCAAGATTGGTTCAGGTCATCCCGTATCCGTCCAGACTATGACAAAGACAGACACGAGAGATATTGTTTCTACAATTAATCAAATAAAAGAAGTAGAAGAAGCAGGGTGTCAAATCGTTAGGTGTGCAGTTCCCGACCTGGATGCGGCTAAGGCATTAAAGAAAATTATCAAAAGTGTCAAGATTCCTGTTATTGCCGATATCCATTTTGACCACAAATTGGCACTAGAATCTATTAAGTCTGGCATACATGGACTACGAATTAATCCTGGCAATATAGGCTCCAAAAGTAAAATAGAAACGGTAGTAAAATCTCTCAAACAAGCAAGCATCCCAGTGAGAATCGGAGTCAACTCGGGATCGTTAGAAAAAGATATTTTAAAGAAGTATGGATCTCCTACTTCAGATGCGTTGGTCGAGAGCGCCATGAGGCACATTTCAATTCTTGATGAACTCAATTTCAAAGATATTAAAGTTTCTGTTAAATCTACCAGCGTACTAATTATGCAAGATTCTTATAGAAAATTGGCATCTTTGACCGATATTCCTTTCCACGTTGGTGTTACAGAGACTGGAACTTTTGAAGTAGGGTCTGTGAAATCTGCAATCGGCATCGGAGGCTTGTTGTCTGAAGGAATAGGTGACACTATAAGGGTTTCTTTGACTGACAATCCTGTAAAAGAAGTGTTATTGGGAAATAATATCCTCAAAGCACTAGGCCATTTTAAAAATGGGATAGAACTTATATCTTGTCCTGGATGCGGTAGACTTGAAATTGATTTGGAAAGCTTAGTAAATGAGGTTGAAAAAAGAATAGCCAAACTTAAACCAAAAAGAACATTAAAGGTTGCTATACTTGGCTGTGTAGTAAATGGACCAGGCGAAGCATCAGATGCGGATATCGGCATTGCAGGGGGAAGGGGAAAAGGTCAGATTTACAAGAATGGTAAACTCTTTAGATCTTGCAACGAAGATGAGATCGTCGACCTATTAGTCGAGGAGATAAAAAATCTTAATTGATTTGATTCGGGAAATTGAGATTATCTAAATTTTTATTAGCAACTCTTAGAGAAGCTCCTTCTGATGCAGAAACTCAAAGTCATAAATTGATGATTAGAGCTGGCATGATAAGAAGGATTGCTGCTGGAATTTATAATTTTCTCCCAACTGGACTAAGAGTATTTAAAAAAGTTGAAAATATTATTAGAGAAGAAATGAATAATACTGGTGCCCTCGAAGTGATGATGCCTTTCGTTACCCCGTCTGATTTATGGATAAAGAGTGGAAGGTGGGATATCTATGGAAAGGAATTATTAAGATTCAAAGACAGAGCGGATAGAGAATTTTGTTTAGGCCCTACCCATGAAGAAGTCGTCACAGATTTGGTAGACAGAGAGATTAAATCATATAAAAACTTGCCTTTAACAATTTATCAAATTCAACCTAAGTTCAGAGATGAAATTAGACCAAGATTTGGAGTTATGAGGGCCAGAGAGTTTGTGATGAAAGATGCATATAGCTTTGATATTGATGAGCCGTCAGCCGAGATTTCGTACCAAAAGATGTTTGATGCATATAAAAGAATTTTTGAAAGATGTAGCCTTAATTTTAAAGCGGTCGAAGCGGATTCAGGAAATATAGGTGGTAGCGTATCTCATGAATTTATGGTTTTAACTGATACAGGCGAAGATGTGATTATGACATGCGATAAATGTGATTTTGCTGCCAATTTAAAATCAACTCCTGTTGTTTTTGATGAACAATATCAAATAGACAGAAAAGATTATTTGCCACTGGATTTAGTAGCAACTCCCTCACTAGTTTCTGTATCTGAAGTATCTGAATTTTTAAAAACAACATTTCGGAATGTTGTTAAAACAATGATCGTATCTACAAATCAGGGCTTTGAAGCGGCTCTAATTAGAGGAGATCATGAATTAAGTATTACTAAATATAAGAGATTTAGAGAATTAGATACTGTTGAATTAGCAACTGCGGACCAGATCAAAAAACTGAATACAATTAAAGGCTTTTCTGGCCCAATAGATTTAGATATAAAGATTTATGCAGATAACGCAATTAGACCTATGATCAATTTTGTTACCGGCGCAAATCAATTGGATAAACATTGTATGAATGTTAATTTTGGAAGAGATTTTAATATTAATGATTTTGGAGATTTGAGAGAAGCTCAACCGGGTGACAAATGTCAATGCCCTGAAGAGGGGGTCCTGACTACAACAAGAGGAATAGAAGTAGGACATGTTTTCAAATTAGGAAGGAAATATAGCGATTCCATGAGTGCCAAATTTGTTGACAAGAATGGAAAAGAAAAGTCTTTTTTTATGGGATGTTATGGAATTGGAGTTGGACGGGTAATCGCCGCTGCGATAGAACAAAATAATGATGATAATGGAATCAAACTCCCTCTTTCGATTGCTCCTTTTGAGGTTGTCGTTATACCTACAGATCTAAAAAATAATGATGTTGTAAAATTTAGCGAACAAATATACCATTTCCTTTTAGATTCAAAATTTGATGTAGCAATCGATGATAGAGATGAGACTCCTGGAGTTAAATTCAAAGACGCGGAACTGCTAGGAATCCCTTGGCATGTTGTTGTTGGCCCTAAATCACTTGCAAAAGATGTAGTTGAGTTGAAAAATAGACTTACTGGAGCTAGTGAGGAAATTAAGAAAAATGACTATACGAAAATCGAAGAGACAATAAATGAAACGTCCTGATAATTTGATTTTAGCGCTTGATACTCCCAATATAAAAGAAATCAAATCAATCCTTAGTGATTTATCCCCATATATTAATTTTGTAAAAATCGGTCCAATTGCATTTCTTCCAAATTCAGTTGAATTAATAAAAGTATTAGAAAAAATGCAAGTTTCAATCATGTTTGATTTTAAATTCTTTGATATTCCTAATACAATTATTGCTTCGTCGAATTTTCTTTTTAATATAAATACAAGAATATTTACCATGCATTGCTTGTCTGGTTCGAAATCGATTAGTAGTGTTTTAGAAGAATTAAAAAGAATAGAACAAAAAAGAGGTCAAACTAGGCCTGACATCTTTGGTGTTACGATATTAACGAGTTTTGATGAAGATGAAATAAATTCTATTGGTCTCAGTGGCACCATCGGAGACAATGTATTAAGACTAACTGAACAATCAATAAAAGCTGGGGTAGATGGAATTGTTTGCTCTGGTGATGAGATAGACCTAGTAAGAAAAAATTTTTCTGGTGCAGTAAAAATTCTGGTCCCTGGGGTAAGACTGGAGTCAGATAACGATGATCAAAAAAGAGTGGTATCGCCCAAGGAAGCTCTACGTAGAGGTGCTGACTTTATTGTCCTTGGCAGAACCTTGACGGATGCGAAAGATAGAAAAAAGCGCATTAATGATATCATCGACACTTTAGGATATAATTAGATTTCCATATAGGAAGTAATCACATTGGGAATAAATACTGGCGCTATAGGATATGAAACTCAGAAAAAAACTGTCGTAATCGATGAGGAATCCGTAAGAAACTATCTTGAAGCAATAAATTCTGTTAATCCTTTTTATTCAAAATCTAAATATGTCCCCCCCATGTTTAATGTGGTCTTAGAAATAGCACATATACAAGAACTCTGGGAATCGGAGGAGTTACACGGTTCGAAAGAAGAAGCTGAGAAAAACGTCTTAATGCTTGTCCATGGTGAACAGAAAATGATTTTTAAAAGACTCTTAAAGCGTGGCGAAGAAATCACGACCCATTCGTTAATCGAAGATGTTCAGGATAAAGGCAAACATTATATTATTTTTTTAAAATCTGTCCATGAAGACAGTAATGCAAAGGAAGTGGGGCTATCCTATTGGACATTATTTATTCGAGCAGAAGATTCCAAATTGCAGACAAATACTCCTAAAAAAGAATCAAAGCCAAAACCACAAACTGAGATTGAAGAGAGAAATTTTGTATTAGATAAAGATTTCCATATTCCTGACGGCATAACTCATAAATATGCCGAAGCTTCAGGGGACCACAACAAAATACATATCGATTTAGAATACGCAAAAAAGGCTGGCCTGGAAGGCGTAATAGTGCACGGATTGTGTACTATGGCAATGGCAATCGAGCAAATAACTGATAACTATTTCAAAGGATTGCCCGGAGAAATCAAAGACGTAAATCTGAGATTCTCCAGCCCTGTATGGCCAGGAAATGACCTAACTGTTCGAGGTTGGTTAGAAAATGATGAAGTTCCAACCCTTTCATTTGAAGTGAATAGACTCAATAGTAATACAAAGGTTATAAAAAGCGGACATTTGAATTTTAGACCAGCCGTAGATCATCTTGAATTTTAAATACTGGCTACATGACTTTTTTCTGAGTTATTAAAGATGAACTGTTCTATGAATTCTCTGAGATTGGATATGCCGTACGAATTCGAAGATGAAACCATTGGCTGTCTATATTTGATTTCCAACATTTTTCTTTGATTTGGTGTCAGCAAATCTATCTTATTTAAAACAAGGATTCTTGGGTGATCTATTAGCTTTGTTTTTAAAAGAGTTTCTTCAACGGAAAATATTCTATCTTCTAAGTCAGGATCTGATGCATCTGCTACGTGAATCAAAATATCAGATGCATTAATTTCTTCCAGAGTGGCTCTAAATGAGGAAATTAAATCCTCAGGTAAGTTGCTAATAAAGCCCACGGTATCCGTTAATAAGATTTCTGTATTGTTCGATAAATATGTTCTTCGTGTTATGGGATTAAGAGTCGAAAAAGGCTTTGTGCTTTCGGTCACTTTCGACTTTGTTAATCTATTAAACAAAGTTGACTTGCCAGCGCAAGTGTATCCAATTAGTGTTGCTGCTAACAATTGATTCTTATCTCTATTGGATCTATTTCGAAATCTTCTCTGACTAAGTTTATTTATTTGTTTTTCGATAATATTAATCCTTTTTCTAATGTATCTTTTTCTTTGTTCAATTTTCTTCTCACCCGGTCCTTTTGATCCAATTCCTCCGGCAATTTGTGAAAATTGTTTACCTCGCCCCGCTAGCCTTGGTAGTTCATATTTTAATTGAGCTAGTTCGATCTGAGTATGTGCTTCTTTCGACTGGGCATTCTTCTGAAATATTTTTAGAATAATTTCTGTCCTATCGCTGATTTTTATACTCGTTAGTTTGGATATCTCTTTTGATTGAAGTGGTAGGAGTTCTTGGTTGAAAATTATTGAAGATACATCGTGATACTTTGATTCTAACAAAACTTCACTTAAAGCCCCCTTGCCAATTAAGGTAGTCGGATTATAACTTTTTCTTAATTGTGTTTTATATCCAACCACTTCTTTACGTAATGATGTACAGAGCTCTGTTAATTCACTTAGGGAATTTTCCAATTCTTTCTTGGACTTCGTTGAGACTATAACTAAGTAAACTTTTTCTAATTCTGAATTATTAAGAATTAACCGACTGGAACTATCTTTGCCCTCTGTATCCATACCCCACATCATCTCTTCGTTCAGCTTATTTAGATCGTTAAAATTATTTATTGACCACAGGCTTGTAGTATTTGAAATATTTTTATGACATAGTGAAAATATATTACGGTCATTCCCCTCTCTTTTAATCAATAAAAAATTTCGAAATTTCGAGTTTATTAGTGTAACTTTGTCTTTCTTTTCAAATTCATTTTTTCTATCAGTAATTGAGACCAGTCTTTTGTTACTTGGTCCATTCTTGACGTTGAATTTTGAATTTAAATGTGTTTCTAGTTCCCATATTTCACCAATGAAAATTTGATCAACTTTACCTCTATGGTTTATTACGAGATTTAAATTCCTTTTTAACAAATCGTGTACCAAAGACAGAGATTTTAAAAATTCTTTACTTATTAAAACTTCACCAATGATTTTCTTTCTAAGTAAACTTGAAAGTGCTTTCTTCTCGCTAATCTTTAAATTTTGAATCTTGCCCAATGATGATCCTATTTTATTTTCTCCTTAATTCCTAATCTAAACCCAAATCTTTGCTCGTAGCTTCTTTCGTCGGCGAATTTAATCTTAGAAATCTCAAGTTTTTCCTTTTCATCCAGCATTTCGGATGCTTCGCCTTTTAAGAGATTATTATTGATTTCAATTTCTGCATACTGATTTTTGAGTAGATTTTTATACCAAGAAGAGTCCTTATTCCTCCTGGTCAAGTAGAAAAAACCATCTTTGTAAACTACTCTAAGTTTAACGGTTCTTAATTCATTCGATTTTCTGCTTATCGTGGAAACTTTCGTGATAAATGATGAAGGCGATTTGATATCTAGAACCATTTGGTAATGTATAGTATAGCATTAGGAGTACTTTTCGTTGAAAATGGTAAATTTCATAGATTTTATTAATAATTTAAGGTTTAAATTCAAAAAAAATGCTTTCTATACATTAGATTTGCCACCTACCGCTCTTAACCATCTCGTTGATTTAAAAACGGAAAAAGAATCACTATTTATACAATCTGAGAATAGAGCAATAATAATTTATGAAAACGAAAATAGGTGTATTGTGCTTGGCAGTATTTTAACTGCTAAAAAAAGAAAGTTTAGACAATTGTTTATCTTAAGCTTTAGCGAATCATCCAACCAAATGTTGGACAATACCAATAATGTAATTGAAGAAGAAGATGTAATTCAGATTTTAATTGATTGGTTAAAAAAGTAAGTAGCTTAATGAAACGAACCCAACTACAAAAAAAATATAGAGAAATATCCCAACAATATACGGAACAGATGACGATTCGTGATCCTCTAATTTGTATGTACTTATTAAATCTTTAAGTTTGCCCATCTGGAATGCTATTATATATAAGTATTGTAGTATATAAAAGTAGAGAGATATAATGATTGAATTTCAAGAACCGATGTTTCGACCTCCTAGCGAGGCAAATAGCTTACTGATTCAAGCAACTATAGGTTGTTCTCACAATAATTGTACTTATTGCGCAATGTATCGACAACCAAACCAAAAATTTAGGATGAGGAGCAAAAAGGAGATTTTTCAGATAATAGATGAGCGTTCTTCTCCAGATTTCAGAAGATCATTTATTACGGATGGTAATGCACTTGTTATGCCTTACAAACTCTTAATTGAAACTATTGAAAAAATTTACAGTTCTAATCCCAACATGGAAAGAGTCTCTTTGTATGGCAATGTGGGAGACATTCTAAGAAAAGGCGATGATGAGTTAGCTATGTTAGGGTCCAACGGTCTGGCTATGGTTTATATAGGATTTGAAAGCGGAGACGATATAACACTTGAAAGAATAAAAAAAGGAGCAACTAAAGAGGAAACTATTCGGTCGATGTCAAAGCTTAAAAAAGCGGGAATCAAAGTTTCAGGCATGGTTCTTTTGGGCGTCGGCGGTAAAGATAGAAGTTTTATACATGCTTATGAAACGGCTGATATGTTATCACAAGGTGATCCAGATTATGTTGGACTGTTATCGTTACAGATTAGATCCAATGCTCCGATATATGAAAGTTGGAAAAAAGGAGAATTTGAGTTGCCAGATAAGTTTCAACTTTTAAAAGAATTAGAAATTATTGCTGAAAATACAAATCTATCTAATGGATATTTTTTCTCGAATCATATTTCCAATTATTTACCCATTAAAGCTATGTACCCTAGAGACAAAGAAGATATTGTAAAAAAAATAAAGAAAATTATTTCAGAAAAATCTGAAGATGAACTAAGATCCGAATATTATCGAGATATAGTAAATCAATATTAGAAATTAAAATCACAGAGAGTAATTATGAGCGAGAGCATTAAACACGAAGAAGATGAAGTAGAAGACGAGAAGGAAGAAGAGGCAGAAATAAGAGAAGCCACTCGCATGGAGAAAGATTGTTGCACTCTCGAGGATGAAGGTTGTTGCAACTAGTATGAATAAGGCATGATATCAGGGAATATAATAAAAGTGAAAACAATATGAAATTAGCCATTACTACACCAATAAGAGGATGCAGCACGGAGGATTTGAAATCTTTAGCTTCGCTTAGCGAACAAGGAGGTTTCTATGGGATATTTTCACCCGAAGTTCCTATCTATAGTGCTATCTCAAATGCTCAGGTTATGGCAGAGGCAACTAAGAAAATAAAAGTTGGTACGTGGATTACTAATATTTACATGAGAGAGCCAATAATGTGTGCGGCAGAAGCTTTAACTGTACAAGAATTGTCTGAAGGGAGGATGATTCTAGGTCTAGGCGTTTCTCATAAACCAATCAATGATATTTTTAAAATTGATATGGGTGATCCATATGAAAAAACAAGGGATTATGTAACAAAAGTTAAATCATATGCCGATGGTAGCTCTTCTCAGTTGATAATAAAAAGGGATTTGATTCCTTTTGATATTCATATTGCTGGTTTGACAACTAAGACAGCATCCTTAGCTGGCGAACTTGCTGATGGAATAATGCCTTACCTTGCTAGTAGGATACATTTAGCAAAATTATATAAATCTGCTATATCTGCAGGTGCAAGTAAAGATTTTGAACTAACTGCAGGGATACCTGTTTTTCTTTCTGACGATGTTGATGCTGCTTTAAAAGCTGCTAGAGTAGGTATTGGAAGACAAGCAAATCGACCTTTCTACAAAAGAGTTTTGAGGAATAGCGGATTTGAGGATGTCGTCGATAAAATAGATTCAGGAATACCAGCTGAGGAAGCATTAACCGAAGAACTATTGAATGAAGTATGTTTATATGGAAAAGCACAAGATTGCAGAAAGACTTTAGATTCTTACTATAACAACGGAACTACTCTTCCTATACTTACTCCATTTAATGTTGGACCCCAAAGTCCCCTGGACATGATGAATCAACTCTTACAATTGCTAGATTAATAAAGTAAACTTAGTGGATAATATCTTAAGGGAGGTATCAGATATGGATATTTCTGTTACAACGCCAGTATTTGGATGCCCTGTTGATGATTTAGTGGGAATTGCTAGATTGGCGGAGGACTCAAGCACACACGCAATATTATCACCTGAGGTTCCACCGTATAGCAGTCTTGCTAATGCTCATTTGATGTCTAATCATACGAAGGAAACAAAAGTAGGGACATGGATTTCTAACATATATTTACGTCATTCGGTTATATGTGCTGCCGAAGCAATGACGATTCAAGAAGCTAGCGGAGGGAGAATGTTGCTTGGATTAGGTGTTTCTCATGCTCCGGTCAATGTGGCTCTTGGAATTGATATGGGTGACCCTATAGAATCTATGAGAACTTATGTTAACGAAGTGCGTTCTCACCTAGATGGTTCATCTCAACGAACTAGGCTTAAGCGGCAAGTGGATCCTTTTCCAATTTATATAGCCGGACTTACAGAAAAAACCGCAGAGCTTGCAGGAGAAATTGCAGACGGTCTTATGCCCTATCTCGTAACTCCTGGTCACTTGCAGAAACTAATTGAATCTGGAAAAAAAGGAAGAGAATCATCATCTATTGAATCGAATCTTATTATGACGATAGGATTAGCTTCATTTATTTCTGAAGACTTAGATTTAGCTTTAGCTTCAGCCAAAAAAGGCCTTGCAGGCTATTGTATGCTACCTTTTTATCAAAGAGTACTTACTCTTTGTGGATACGGAGAAATAATAGATAGAATAAAAGGTGGAGAGAAGCCTGGTGATGTTTTGACGGACGAATTAGTCAGCGAGGTGGCTCTTGTTGGTCCAACAAGTAGATGCAAAGAAACTCTTTCTAAGTGGGAGGAGGCTGGGGTTGATATGACTATTATAACTCCTAGTCCCGTTGGCAAACAGACTCCTTTAGAAATAATGGAGAGTATTGTTCAAGTTGTTGGCTAGGCCGTTTGACTAAATTTTTTACGATATAATGGTACCCTAAAGAATTTATGGCTGAATATAGAACTCTTACAAAGCGCTTAGAATTCTCTGCATCCCATAGATATTGGAACAAGCACTGGTCCAAGAAAAAAAATCTTGAGATTTTCGGTAAATGTACAAGCGAATATGGTCACGGACACAATTACATATTAGAGACAACTATTGAAGGATCAGTCGATCCAGATACGGGAATGATGATTAATATTTATGAACTCAAACCCGTTATCAAAAGTGTTCTGAAAGAATTTGACCACAAATTTTTAAATGAAGATACAGATTATTTTGAAGAACTAATTCCCACAACCGAAAATTTTGCAAAAATATTGTATGAGTGTATAACTGAAAAATTAAATTCTGGAGATTGTAAATTAAAAAAAGTGAGACTCTACGAAACTAAAGATTTGTTTGTTGACTATTGGAAATAAAATGGGCGAAGAAAATTGTACATTGACTAGAATTTACTATTTTAGTGCGGCACACAGACTACATAATGATAAATTCTCAGATAAAAAAAACAAAAAAATATTCGGAAAATGTAATAATCCAAAAGGACATGGCCATGATTACTATGTTGAATTGTCGGTTAAAGGAGCAATCTCACCCGATACTGGTATGATTATCAATATAGAAGATTTAGACGGTGTTGCTTTTAAAATAATTGATAAACTTGATCATAAAAGATTAGATGTAGAGATAGAATATTTTACAAAAGTTAACGCCTCGGGTGAAAATATAGCAAAGTATTTATGGAAAAGATTCATCGACGAAATTCCTAGTCCGGCTTTTTTATTTCATATTAGACTATGGGAGACATCAGAAAACTTTTTTGATTATAAGGAATAATAATGAACAAAATTGTCGAATTAACATGGAAAGACGTTTTATCTAGAATAAATTTTATCAAAAAGAAATATGATATAAGTTCTAAAACAAAAATTTATGGTGTACCTAAAAATGGGATGGTCTTGGCTGGATTTTTCGGATGCAAGAATGTTCCCACCCCTGAAGATGCTGATATTGTTATAGATGACATTTTGGATTCCGGTTCAACAAAGAAAAAATATAAAAAACTTTATCCGAAGAAGAAATTTATAACTCTTTTCAATAAAGACAAGAATACTAAATGGGTGTATTTCCCGTTTGAAAAACAAACTGAGGACAATGAGGATACAATCGTGAGGCTTTTACAGATAATTGGTGAAGATCCTAACAGAGAAGGCCTTAAGAAGACACCCAAAAGATATTTGGATCTTTTTGCAGAATTTTTGAATCCAACAAAATTTGACATGACAACCTTTAATGCAGAAAAAACTGATGAGATGATAGTTCAGCTTGATGTTCCCTTTTATTCATTCTGTGAGCATCATCTTTTACCTTTTTTTGGTAAAGGATATATAGCATATATTCCAGATAAGAAAATTGTAGGATTAAGCAAGCTTGCAAGAACCCTTGAGGTTTTTTCACGCAAGCTCCAAAACCAAGAAAGAATTACAAATCAAGTTGCCGATTATCTTCAGTCAAAACTAGATGCCAAAGGAGTCGCTGTCGTTTTAAAAGCGAGGCATCTTTGCATGGAGATGCGAGGAATTAAAGCTGCTGATGCAACTACCATTACGAGCAAGCTCTTAGGATATTTTAGAACGGATACGAGGACTAGAGCTGAGTTTCTAAATTTAATTGGCAATCATAGAAATTAAAGATTTAATGAAAAAAAAAGTTGCATTAATAAGTGGTGGAACGAGTGGGATAGGTAAGAGTCTTGTATCAATCTTCCTCGACAATGAAATCAAAGTAATAACGTTTTCTAGAAACAAAAAAAATCTAGATCAATTGGTAAAAGAATTCAAAAATGATAAAGATCTTTTGTGTCTTCAAGCGGATGTTACTTCGCCTAAGGATATTAAAAAGATTTTTTCTACTATTAAAAAGAAACATAAAAGGCTAGATTTCTTGGTTAATAACTCTGGGCTAGGGATACGAGCCCCTGTCGCAAAATTAAAATTAAATGAATGGAAAAAAATAATCGATACAAACTTGACTGGAGTTTTTTTGTTAACTACGACCTTCCTTCCACTACTAAAGAAAGATTCTTTGATTTTAAATATAGGATCTATTGCCTCAAAAATAGGATTTCCTAATTGGTCTGCATATTGCGCATCTAAATTTGGCTTAAAAGGATTCACAGAAGCATTGAGAGAAGAATTAAGACCAAAAAAAATTAAAGTTGTCCATGCTGAGATTGGACCTACATCAACTAGATTCTGGAAGCAAATTAAAGGATGGAAACCTGATAAGACGAAGATGATAAAAGATTCCGAGGTTGCTTCGGTACTATTTGATTCGATAACTAACAAAAAATCGCTAAATATAGATGAAATATCTCTCATGCCACCAGGTGGTATACTTTAATGTCTTTACCATTTGTTTTTGGTAAGTATTATAAGTTGGGTCGATAGTATGGATATAGAAAAGATCGATAATAAGTTGCTGAATTTATTGCAGTCTGATTTCCCGTTGACCGATAGCCCCTTTTCAGATTTGGGAGAGATGCTATCAATCTCTGAGGAAGAAGTCATAATTAGAACCCAGAAATTAAAGAATATTAAATTTATCAGACAGATCAGTGCCATCTTTGATACTAGAAGTATGAAATACAAATCTACTCTTGTAGCTATGGCTTTTGACGAAGATAAACTTGATGAGGCCGCGCATATAATCAATTCTCATCCAGGAGTTACCCATAACTACAAAAGAAATCATTTTTATAATTTGTGGTTCACATTAGCGGTTCCTCCGGATAGTAAATTAGGATTAGAAGCAACCGTCGATTTACTAGGGAAATTATCCAATTCACGACTTACTAGAATTCTTCCCACATTAAAGCTTTTCAAGATAGGAGTGAAGCTGGATATGACTGGTCAAGATTCTTTGTCTTCTAAAGATGAAGATTTTTATAGCGAAGAAAATATTTCTAAAGATTACAAATTTACAGAAAAAGATATAAATGTCATCAAGGAAGTTCAAGAAGATTTTCCTCTTGTTCCCAAACCTTTTGAGGAGATTGGAAAAAGACTTCGTATACCATCTAAAGATGTTATTGATTGCCTCAAGAAATTTAATAAAAATGGAATCATGAGAAGAGTTGCTGCAATTCTTCATCACAGAAAAGCTGGATTTCGAGCTAACGCAATGGGTGTTTGGAAAGTACCTGAAGACATGATTGAACAAGTTGCAGCAGAAATGACGAGTTTCAAATCAGTAAGCCATTGTTATAGGAGACCTACTTATCCGGATTGGCCTTATTCTCTATTTACCATGATTCATGGACGTTCAGCTAAAGACTGTAATTCTTTACTAAAAAAGTTATCAGAACTTACAGGTATCAACGAATACGATGCTTTGTATAGCTCAAAAGAATATAAGAAAACAAGACTTAAATATTTCTCTGATGATTACAAAGTTTGGGAAAAGAAATATAGTAGGGAGAGTTTTGATGCTGTCGGTACTGACAATCAATCATAATAATTCTGAGATCTCATTTCTTGAGAACTTTGCATTCAACAAGGACAATCTACATCTCGCTCTTCAAGAATTGATTGAACGTGAAGGAATTGAAGAGTGTTTTATCCTATCGACTTGCAATAGAGTAGAGATATACGTTTATAGCGATATGGATAATATCGAACCAGAAATAATCGGATTCGTATCTAATTTTCATAAGTTTAAAATGGAAAAATCACCAACTACATACCAATTTATGCATGATAAAGATGCAGTTTATCATCTATTTAAAGTTTCATCTGGTTCTGACTCGATGATTCTCGGGGAACCACAGATTGTCAATCAAATCAAAGAAAGTTACAAGGTGGCTAGTTCTGTTGGGACGATAGGGGCTTATTTGCATAAACTTATCCATCTATCTCTTCATACTGCAAAAAAAGTTAGATCTGAAAGTTCGATAGGGAACAAAAGAGATTCGATTGGATCATTAGTAGTTAAGTTGAGCAAAAAAATATTTGAAAAACTACAAGATAGAAGTGTTCTGATCCTTGGAACAGGCGAGATGTCCCAACTTCTGGTCTCTCATCTAAAGATGGAAGGTGTATCAAATATATTTGTCGCGAGTAGAGATGTAAAAAATGCTATTACCTTTAGTGATAGGAATTCATGTAAACCGGTTATTTTAGACAATATTGATAAATATCTTCCTGAAGTAGATATTGTTTTTTCATCGACTGGTTCACAAAATTTCTTAGTCACAAAAGAACTCATGGAAAAAATATTACAATTAAGGAAAGAACAGAATATCTTTTTTATCGATATAGCAGTACCAAGGGATATTGATCCCAGAATAGGCACCCTCGACAAGTGTTTTTTGTATGATCTCGATGATTTAAAATCAATCATCAATGATGATTCTGTACAAAATAGTAAAAGCTTAGAAGAAGCATCACGTATAATAAAAGATTCTGTAGACCTATATACGTATTGGAAAAACACAAATGATTCTAAAGATATAATTAAAGCACTTAGGGAATATGTTTATAAAATTGTTGATTCTGAAATTAGTGGGAGTAAGGGCGACATAGATGTTGAATTCCTCTCGCGAAGAATTTCGAACAAGATACTACATGTTCCTATTAATAATATTAAAGCGGAATCTAATCTACAAGAAAGCTTATATCTAAAGATTTTATCAGATGTTTTTGATTTAAATAAAAATGAAATTAAACAAAATATCTTCGAACTTAATAATGAAAAAAGATATAAGAATAGGGACTAGATCGAGTAAATTAGCATTATGGCAAGCTAATTTTGTAAAAACTTTCTTAATAAATAATTTTGCTGATATAAATATTGAAATTGTTCCTATAACAACACAAGGTGACAAAAATCAAATCGATTCTATTGACTCAGTTGGAGGCAAGGGAGTCTTTATAAAAGAAATCGAAGAAGCATTAATTAAAAAAGAAATTGATATCGCAGTCCATAGCTACAAAGATGTACCAATAAATATTCCCGAAGAATTAGAGATAGTCGGTACGTCGAACAGGGAAGATCCAAGAGATGTTCTTATAACTTTATCTAAAAGTAATTTATATCAGCTTGTACCCCATTCTGTTATTGGAACTGGAAGTGCAAGAAGAACCGAGCAAATCAAAGGAATTAGATCAAATATTGAGATAAAGCCAATAAGAGGAAACGTGAACACAAGAATTGATAAATTGAATTCAGGTAAATATGATGGAATTGTCCTTGCTTATGCAGGGATTAAAAGGCTGAAATTAGAAAATTACATATCTCAAGCTTTCCCAGTAAATGAACTGGTCCCGGCCCCCTTGCAAGGGTTTTTAGCGATAGAATCTAGATCAGATTCTGATTGGTTTAAATATTTTCAGAATTTTTCAGATGAGACGAATTCAATAATTTCCAATTATGAAAGAAGATTTTCCAAAGATTTAAATTTAAGTTGCGAATTACCAATTGGTTTTTGTATTCAAATAAACGATAAGAAAATATTGTTTAGCTATTTTATAAAAGGTTCAAAAGGGAATATAAAAAAACATTTTGAATCTCACTATGACGAATTGGATTCAGCCTACAATAATATTCTTTCAGAAATAGATTCTATTATTTGACATAACAAGAAATTTACATAGTATAAAAAGGCGGGGTGGAGCAGTCTGGTAGCTCGTCAGACTCATAACCTGAAGGTCGCTGGTTCAAATCCAGCCCCCGCAACGAAACGTACCAACGCTTTTTTATT
>DCAB01000014.1 GCA_002311855.1 Candidatus Dadabacteria bacterium UBA1144
GTTATATTATTTCCATCTCCTTAAGGAGAATAGAGTTAACTTCATGAACGTTATATTTTTGCTCACAATAAATTCTAGATGCCTTCCCCATCTTAGATCTTAATTCAGGATCCATCAATTTCATCATGCAGGATGCAGCATATTCATAGTCTTTATGAGGCACCAAAAAACCGTTAAATTCCTCTTTGACTGTTTCTCTGCAACCAGAGACATGTGTCGTTATAATTGGTCTACCCATTGACATTGCTTCAAGAACACTTCTAGGCGTGCCCTCGTTATATGAAAGTAAAACATAAACGCTACATTTTGAAATAGTATCAATTGGATTCCCTGAAAAACCCAAGTATTCAATACCAAAATCTGAGTGCCAGTTATCAATTATTTCTTGCTCATCAATAGAATCGTAATGATCATCTGGGAAGCCATAGAGCAAAAATTTCGCACTGGGAAATTTTTTTTTGGTAATTGCGGCAGCTTTAGCATATTCGATCAAACCCTTTGATTTGATAAGTCTTGACAAGCACAAAAAGATTGGTTCCTCAGGTAAAGGTTTTACTGAAAACAATTCAAGATTAACACCCGATCCATTTACTAAAACAGATCTCTGAGAAGATACAACCTTTAAGCGAACAAATAATTTTAAATCATCTGGGTTTTGAAAAAAAACCTTTTGATTAAATCGTAAAGCAATTTTAAAACCCAGAATTCCAATAATTCTTTGAATTCTTTGCTTTAAAGTGTCTCCATCAAAAATATGACCTGTGCCTGTAATTAGGGAATAAGATGATTTTACCTTGGCCAGATATGCACAAATTGACCCTATAACTACTGATTTATGCGTATAGGAAAAGACTACGTCTGGCTTGAGAAGTTTTAATTTTTGAGTAATATCAATGATACTCTTGAAAGTATTTACTGGATTAAGATTCTTTCTCTGAAAAGAAATTTTTTCAAACTTAACATTAAGTTTTAGCAGCTCTTCAAGGAATTCATCTCTGATCTCTGGAGCGTATGCATAAACTTCATACGACTGTTCAAGAAATCTCTTTATAAATTCCAGTCTAAATCTGACCAGTGAATCACCACCACCGCATATGAAAACTATTTTTTTATTGTTCATCTAAAAGCAAAGACATTGGGCCTTGATGCTCAAAATTATCCAAAAGATAATTTAGTTTTGGAAACACAGATCTGTTGCCGATTCCAACCCATTGGATTTGTCTGAAATATTTAATCAGATATTTGAGTTTTCTTGCTCCAATAAAATCATTGATGGAAACCCAGAACTCCCGATTTTGAAGATAGTCATAGGGATGAAGATACACTAGAGGGGCAAAACCAAGTTCGACATTATACAGCATGACTTCTTCTATCATTTTTTTGCTAAAAAAACGAAAGTATGTTCCACCAGATTTCATTTTTAGTTTTCTTGAAAAGAAGCTCTTAGGAACAATTGGTATTTCAATCAAATGTTCTAGCGTAAATGGACTTTCTTGGAAGTATTGTTCTTTGGTAAATTTCCCTAAATCCAGCACATAGCTTGAATCAAGCTTAAAATGCTTCTCTACTTCAGAAAAGATATCCCTTCTCTCTCTTGGTATTGAAAAAGTTGGGGCCCTGAATACAACAGGCTCAATATCAGTTGCTTGAAATATTGCATTTTTTGCTAACTCAAGATTGCGATTAATTTCTAAATTTGATTGTTTAAACATCAAATCATGATAGAAGTAATGGCATCCTACCTCATGTCCATCAGTTGCTATCTGTTTTAACAAGTCTGACATGTCCTTCGCGAGAAGCGCAGTTACGAAAAAAGTTATTTTTTTTGAATTCAGTTTTTGTTTTGAAAAATCGTTTATAAGCTGGTAACTCAAGACTAGGGCTTCTCGATTTATTCGTGGCTCAACACCAATATTTCTCAACAGATTGAAAGTGAAATCTTCGAGATCGATGGAAAGATAAAATGGCTTCTTTTTCAGGGTCTACTTCCTTATGATGACGTAATAACCTCGATCAGTATCTCTGATCTCTGCAAGGTGAAAACAATCAGCTTCTTTTAAACAGGCATCAAGGTAATTTTTTGAGTACAAATATAATGGGCAATTTCTTAGCTTATAACGTATTTTCCTTTGCCAGGCCAGCCAACCCTTATTGTCAGGAAAATACAGATAAAGCTCTTTGTTTGTTTCTGTAAGTAATTTTTTTAAAATTTTCACCGGTTCTTGCACGTAATCAAAGAAGCCCATTACACAGACGGCATCAAACTTGTTGGAAAATTCATATTCTGCGTAATCGGCCAAAATGGTTTCAAACTTAGAATTGATTTGCATCGACTCTACCCTTTTTTTCGTAATCTCGAGCATGCTAGGTGCGATGTCAAGAGCAGTAACCTCTTTGCCCTGCTCCAAGAACTTAACAACGAAATGCCCTGGGCCGCAGCCTATATCAAGAACCGATTTTATTGAATCTTTTTCTGTGAGAGCTATTGTGGCGTCAAACCTAATTTCAATATCCTTTCTAAATAGCTGATCCATTTTTTTGTTAAAAGAAGATCTTTTTGTTATATCTTCTTTGTAGATGCTAGAAAAATCTTCAGCGTAATCATTAAAAAAACTACTAATGTTAACTGCATCATTATTGCCTTTTTCGTTACTCACAATTAATCTCCAACATTTACGGCCGGAATTATAATAATATTAATACTTGTCATAAAGAGAATTGTCACTATCTCCCTGAAATGGTCAATGTTGGGTTTAATTATATTAGGGTACAATGAGACAGTATCAAATATTCTTTTGCTAATTTTATTTAAGAGCAGAACCGTCT
>DCAB01000007.1 GCA_002311855.1 Candidatus Dadabacteria bacterium UBA1144
GCAAGGAAACAGCTAAGCAAAATGACCATTATTCTGGACATAGATTCCCTCCAATTGTTTCTTTGTAAATAAAAATGTTTCACCTATTTGAGCCAGAGGCGTTTCATTTAGTTACAATTTTCTCTAACCATTTTTTTAGCTGAATAAAAGGAGTGCAAGAATAGCACCCATTGTACCAAAGACATTGTTTCTTTTTAATTTATTAACTTCTGATTTATAAGCTGATCTATATATATTTTTATTCTCATTATTTAATTCATTATAATAATTAGAGTTTGGCTCTCCGCTTGTGTCTGCCAAAGCATACAAAGTAGCTATTGGCATTCCAACTATGGTAAGTGCGCAACCAAGAGCGCCATAACCTATATTTAGTGGTGCTTGATTTTTATTTTTTTGTTTAGCCTGATCTTTAGCTGCATTAATGATTGATAAATAACTAGGACTACTAGAAACATTTTTATTATTAATAGTTTCAAATCTATTTGAATTAGTTATTTTGTTAAAATCACTTTCATTATCCTTAGTTATTCTCTTTATATTTTCTCTAGAAACTTTTATCTCACCAATTGAAGGAGATGACAAGAGAACCTCTTCTTCATCTTGTAAGATAATGGTTCCTTTAAATACCACATCCGTTATTGTTGTTAATGTAACATTATCTCCTAAATTTATTAAAGGAGTTGATGGTAACGCCTTATTAAACATTGGACCTGGTTTTGATGTATCATCGATTGGTTCACCTGTAACCGGGTCATATTGAGTCGTTTTTATTGGCTCACCCGTAACCGGGTCATATTGAGTCGTTTTTATTGGCTCACCCGTAACCGGGTCGTACTTTTCCTGATTTATTAATTCACCTGTCTTTGGATCATATTTTTGAGAGAATCCAATAGAACAAATGAGTAAAATCAGTAAATATTTTGATGATCTCATATTAACCTTGTTTTAGAATTCAAAGAATTCCCAATAAAAATCTAAGAAAGGTTGTTGAAAATGAACACCGATTCGAAAGTTTTCATTTAATGCATAAAGGATTCCAAAATCAAAATCAACTAAACTTTCTTCACCTGTAACTGAATCAATTGAAAGCGCTGGAGAACCATCAGAACCAATATAATCTCTAAAAGCAGTACCAGCATCCATGGTTTTATACCCATTGTCGGCCCACATAGATGCTACAAACTTTAAGTCTTTCCTTAGATCATAGTCTAAGCTCGCCCATATCCTATAAGGCACTTTAAATTTCTTATCCCATGAATACTCCGCTTTTAAAAAATCATCTTTATTAGCAAAAGCATTGGTTACTTTCGCTCCTAAATTCCAGCCAACTTTCCCTCGACCTGAAGGGTTAATACGGCTAGATGTTAAAACTAAGTAAGCTTCTACATACATAGGGTCTTTAGCATTGTCTTTCATTACATCTTTTGCGTCCATCGAATCAAATTGGTTCAAGGTTGAATCTCCCTTAACTTTAATTCCATGTGAATATTTACCAAGGATTGATTCAACAGGATAAGACCGATGGAAACCAAGCCCAAAAGCCAAACTTCTCTCAGAGTCAGCTGTTTTCTTGTGATAAAAACGCATCTTAGGATGCAAGTTGAGATCCCCACCAAAATTTGAAGCATATTTTGTTGTTAACATAAATCGATCTGTTAATCCATATCCTAATGACATGCCACTAATATAGAATGTATTGGGGCTTAAAGGAGTGGCAGTTGGATCTAAAAATACACTGAGCAGAACAGCTTCACCGATATAAAACCTTTTCCGCTCTTCTGTTTTTTTATCCAATATTCCACCATGGAATCGACTCATCTTTTCTATATTTCTTTTATGGATGGTCGCATCACCATATTGAGTTCTAATTTTAAATTCTTCTTCATCTTCCGAAAGAACGTGACCAACAAACTTTTCACCTTTCTTATTAGTGATCTCAGCAGTTTCTGCTAAAAATTCTGTTTTAGGAATTTTGAATTCCCCCGATTCAGTTAAAAGTGTAACCACTTCATCATCTACATTTGCTATTTCACCTTCATTTATTGACCCATCTCTAAAATGAAATCGCTTTTTCATTCCTATTTCTAAGACACTTGCAGCTGTTAATAATGCTTTTTTATCAGCAGCTGTTAATTGGACTTCTTTTTGAACAGCTGGTTTTGATACATTTGAAGCTTTTGAAATTGAACCATTTTGAAAGTCAGTAATTAATGATGCACCTTGTGTTTGTGTTAGTTTGTGAATAGGCACACCATAGCGTTGTTGAATATAAGTATCAAGATCAGCTTCAGACATTCCTGATTGTTCTGATAAACTTTTAATTGCTTTTTGTTGGCCAAAGAATATTTGCTCTGTTTGGGCATAAAGCAATGAACAAAACATTAATACAGTAATTATACTTGAAGATTTAAGGTATTTCATTTTCTACTTTCATTGTGTGGAAGTCTATTAAAAAATTACTAACTAAAATATCTATTTAGTTTAGATTATTCAAGTAATATTTATAATGATGTTTTAATCCCTAAAA
>DCAB01000004.1 GCA_002311855.1 Candidatus Dadabacteria bacterium UBA1144
CTCTACCCCTGAGCTACACCAGCAAAAAACATAAAGCCCTATACTAACATAGGAGGTTATAGGTTTCAATCTGGAACTAATCGTCTAATTAGCCAACGCGGTTGCGGTTATATCAGCTTCTGCAATCAACTTATCATTCTTGAAAGCTTTTGCCGATATTTTAAAGATATTTAATTTTTTTCTGACTAAAAACGCTTCTATAGTTAAAGTTTCGTTCGGAAAAGTAGGTGACTTAAATTTTACATTATCTATCCCAATCAAAGCTGGATCTTTACCTAACAAAGAATCCTCAAAAGATTTGTATATAAGTATCCCTCCAACTTGAGCCATAGATTCCACTATAATTACTCCAGGAACGATGGGACGATTAGGGAAATGACCTTTGAAAAAGAAACTGTTTTCATCAAAAGTCACTTTAGCTTTTATTGATTCCTCATTTCTGAAATCAAGAATCTCATCAACAAAGAGAAAAGGCTCTCTATGAGGGAGGTATTTTTTTATATCATCTTTGTCTAAATTCATTTGAACTATCTACGCATTCTCTCTAAAACTTTATCAGTTATATCCAACTTGCTACTCATAAACATTAGGCCGGGAGCGGAAGCAGATAAAACGATATCGTAACCTAATTGCTCGGCTACAATTTGCACCTCTTTCATTGTTACTCTTAAAATGTCCCTTTGGAATCTTGCATCTGCAATTTTCATTTCGGCTTCAAAATCCTCTCTTTTTCTTTTTAATTCAGTCAATTTATAAGCAAGTTCTTCTTCCTTTTCATCACGTGATTTTTCTTCCAGGACAAGTTTTTGTTCGTCATACTCCTCTCTCATAGCTCTAAATTGACTATCTAATTTAGAAAGTAATTTTTGTTTTTTGTCTATATTTGTTTTTGCTGATTTAAGATATTGCCTACCTATCTGAGATTCACGCAAGATTCTCTGAAAATCTACAGTAGCAACTTTAATCTGGTTTTGTGATATCGCAAGTACGTTTTCTTGATTTGTACCATTTTGTTTATGTTCTTCTGCAAAGATATTTGTCGTAGAGAAGATTGAAATAAGAAGAACTAAAAAAACATTATTCATAATATTACTCCTAGTCGTTATCAATTTAAAAAAGAGAGCCAATGGAAAATTGGACTTCATATTTATCCTCTCCCGATCTTCGTTTACCAAGGGGAAATCCAAAATCAAGCTTTAACGGACCCATTGGAGATATCCACCTAAAACCAAAACCTACATCCCTTCTCATATGCATTGGATTATAATCTATATTTTTACTTTCGTCATATACCTCTCCAACGTCGATAAACAAAATTCCTTTTAACCCAGCCTCCAAAGCAACTGGATACAAATATTCCAATGAAGTGAAGACATACTTGTTGCCCCCTATTCTCACAAAATCTCCATTTGTCAACATTCTCCTGGGTGAAATTCTAGCATTCTTGTATCCTCTTAAATTGTCCGGCCCACCCAAATAATATCTTTGACTGACTACAATCCTATTACCTATATCTCTAAAGTCTATGAAGCCTCCGTTCATTGAATAGGCCATCGTATGATTCCTTTTAATTTCATAATATTTGGAAAAATTAGCTGAATATTTAGTAAAATATAAATTTGCTCCAAAAATTTCGTTTGATTCTTCAACTCCAGCACCACTTGATATCCCCTTTGTAGGGTCTAGAAAGCTATCTCTAGTGTCATATATGAGACCTAGTCTTATTGAGCTTACTCTGTCAGTTCCAACTTGAAAAATTTCACTCGCATTATTTTTTAAATCATCAATTGTGCTATTTTCATATCTATAAGTCATATTTGCATAAGTCCAGTAATTCAAACTTTTGGCAAAATTAAGGCGTCCTCCCCAAGAATCTTTATCGTAATCTATGTAGTCATATAATCTCTTAAATGCGGTAAAACCAAATTGATAATTAGTGTCAAGAAAATAAGGATCAGAATAATTGAGATAAAAATTCTTACTCAATCCTCCAATAGTTGCGGAGGCTCCCAACTTTTTTCCGTATCCAAATAAGTTGTTTTCTTGTATGTTTACACCCAGCAAAATTGTTTCAATGGAGCTATAGCCACCAGCTATACTAAAATATCCTGTTGATTTTTCTTCAACTTCTACTTCCAAATCAAGATAATTAGCCTTATTCTCCGCGGGTTTCTCACTGACTTCCACTGTCTCAAAAAACCCTCTTCTGTTAATTCTACTTTTAGATGCATCAATTTTTGAACTAGAATAGTAGTCATCTTCATTAATTAAGATTTCTCTTCTGATAACTTTATCTCTAGTTCTCGTATTACCTTTGATATTAATCAAATTAATTTTAAATTTATCTCCTTTTTCTATGTCGTATTCAACATGAATAATTTTTTGCTCTTCATCTTTTTTTATATTTGGATTTATATTTGCAAACGCATAAGCTTCATTACCATAAAATCTATTAAGAGACTTGATATCGTTGTTTAAAAGTTTAGCGCTAAAATACTCGGAATCATCCAAAGAAATAGAATCAAAGATATCTTTCTCTTCTTTAATTAAATCACCACTCAAAGATACAACTCCCCTTTTATATCTTGCGCCCTGATTGACTTTAAAAACGACTTTATATCCATCTTTTTCTGGAATGTATTCGACTCTGGCTTGATCCGTTTTGATATCTACAAATCCCTTACCTAGATAAAATTGTTTTATATTGTTTTCATCCAATTCTATTAAATCCATAGACAGTCTTCCTCTTCCCGTAATTAGGGAAAAAAACCATTTTTCTTTTGTTTGAATAGCTTTTGAAAGTTCATCAATATAGTTTTCATCAACTCCTATAAGTTCTATCCCCTTTACGTATCCTCTACGCCCCTCAACAATCTTTAATTCATACTGTATTTTTCCTTCCCCTACTGGTAGGATATCATCTCTAACGACTACCTTATTAAATCCCTTAAATAAGTAGAGTTGTTCAACAATAGATCTAGTTATCTCAAGTTTTTTTCTACTGATTATTCTACCTTCGGTCAAACCAACGACTTCGTTGATGTCTTTTTCACTAATTTTGCTATTTCCTGTAATTCTTAAGTCAGCTAATACCGGATTCTCTTCAAATCTAAATAGTAAATCTAATCCTTTTTCTGTTTCGGTTGTTAAAACATCTATTTTATAAAAATAACCGGTTGAGTAGAGGTTTTTGATATCTTTTTTAATTTTATTGGAATCAAAACTTTCTCCAACTTTTAAAGATATATACTCTTTGATCTTATCATCGATGACTATTTTGTTCCCATAAAATTCAATACTATTAATAACAATGGAGCTCCTAGATATCTCTTCATCTGAATTGTTAGATATAATTTCGTTTGAGAAACAAGGTGTCAATGATATACAAAGAAAAAAGAAAATTAAAATCGAATTTTTCAATTTAGTTTACCGTTGCTAAGTCCATAAATTATTTTTGTTTTTGTATAGATTCTCTGATCATGTGTAGCAATTATTATAGTTATATTATTTTTATTATTCAAATAAGCTAGATGTTCAATTAGATTTAAAGCATTCGATTCATCGAGATTCGAGGTAGGTTCGTCGGCAATTAGTATTTCAGGATTCAAGACTAATGCCCTACAAAGCAACACTCTTTGCCGTTCTCCAGATGATATATTGATAGGTTTTTCGTTTTGCAAATTAACAATATTTGCAAGATTTATTAGTTCTTTGTAAACACTATCTATCTCATTCAAACAATTACCTATATATCCAGGTAGAAGAATATTGTCTTTTATTGATAAATCGGGAATTAATTCACTAAGATTAGACATAATGCCAATTTTTTTTCTGGAATTAATTAAATAATTATAATCTGCTAAGATAGTTTTATTACTTTCTCCAAGAAAATTGTAGGTACCTGAGGTCTGATTCGATATAAGAGATAAAATATTTAGCAAGGTTGATTTTCCAGAGCCCGAAGGGCCTATGATCGATACAAAGTCGCCCTCGTTAATTTGTAATTCTATTTCGTTCAGAACTACTTTGTTTTCATATTGTTTTGTTAAATTTTTAACTTCTAATAGCATATCAGTAATCCCTCCTAATTAATGATTCAACATCTTTCTTAAGCAAAAAATAAGATGGCAATAAGGATGAGATAATTATAATTAAGATAGAAAATAGGATAATGTAAAAATAATAAGTAGCAGAGAAAACAATCGGAAACCCATCAATTCCGTAAAAAGATAAATCAATTGATAGATTATTTATTATATTAGTTTTAGTTATAAGTAAAATTACAATAGTTGCAAAAAATGTACCGATAATTACTCCAATTAGTCCGACAAAAAAACCAATTTGAGTAAAAACCATAATAAGAGAATTTTTTTTTGATCCTAATAGTATTAAAGTACCTATTTCATTTTTTTTCTGAGTTATCAAACTGATCATATTCGAATAGATAGTCGTAGCGGATATTACTATCAAGAACGAAAGGAAAATGGCCAAAGATATTCTTTCTAGCTTCATCAAATTAAAAAGACTAAAATTCACCGATTGCCAATCAATGACTTTGAATTTAAGTTCTTTAAATTCTTTAATTATCAAATTAGAAACAATTTTAGAACGAAATGGATCAGTAAGTACTATCTCGATGAAACTTGTGTTATGTCCGATGAAATCTTTTGCATATTTATTAGTTGTATACAACCTATTGGTGTTTACATCCGAAATATCCGAAACACCAACGATATATCCTTTAATCGTTTTAATTTTGGGTTTTCGATGAGTGAAATCTGGTATTAGCAACTCAAATTTATCTCCAATAGTTTTGTTGTATTTATGAGAAAAATTTCTTCCAACAACAACCGGTAAGTGATCTTTAGATTCGTTAAATTTATTCAAGTCCAACTTTGAAGATACTTTCTTAATTGAATTAAAATCTTTTACACCCTTGATTTGAACGATATCAAATTTTTTATTTAAAATAATTCCTAAATAAGATTCAAAAGTTTTGTTAAAAGATTTAATTTCATTAAATCGACTAAAATCATATTCCTTATTTGTTTTAATAATAATATGAGGAAAACTTGCAATAATTTTTTGTTTTACTTTAACATCAAAACCTTTCATCACAGATAGTACAAGAATCAATGAAAAAATTGATATAGCGATTGCTATTATAGAAATCACTGCTGGAATAGAATTGGCTTTCGAATCAAAAATACTTTTGAAATAATTTAAGATTAATAAGCTGCCATATCTCATTCATTTCTCATATGAGGAAATAGTATTACTTCTCTAATTGACGAACTATTAGTTAATAACATTACAAGCCTATCTATTCCTATTCCAGCACCAGCAGTTGGAGGCATACCGTACCTTAAAGCGTTAATATAATCAGCATCCATATCGTTAGCTTCTTCGTCACCCATTTGTTTTAATTCAATCTGCTTACGAAATCGGTCTAATTGATCGTCTGGATCATTTAGTTCCGAAAAAGCATTTGCAATTTCTTTGCCATTTATGAATAGTTCAAATCTATCCACAATTCGACTATCAGCATCATTTCTTCTTGCCAATGGTGATACGTCTACTGGAAAACCGCAAACAAAGACAGGATTAAATTTATTTATTAAAAATTTTGTTTCAAATATTTCTGTTATTGCTCTTCCAGGTAGTCCAAAGTGATTCATTCCTAGTTTGTCTGCCTCTTTAAAAAGCTCTTCAGTTTCAGATAGCACATCATAGCCGAGATTATCGGAGAGCCATTTAATCATATCCACCTTCTCCCATGGTGGGTTAAAATCAATATTTTCGTCTTGATAGATTAATTTTCTGTCTACAGAAACTAAATCAACACAATTTATTATTAATTCTTCGACTAAACTCATCATTTTTTTATAATCCGAATAAGACTGATAAAGCTCGACCATCGTAAATTCTGGATTATGTTGAGTTGATATTCCTTCATTTCTAAAGTTTCTTCCAATTTCAAATATTCTTTCTAAACCTCCAACTACGAGTCTCTTCAAGTATAGTTCGGGGGCTATTCTAAGAAATAAATCCATATCGAGAGTATTGTGATAAGTTTTAAAAGGTTTTGCGGCAGCTCCTCCGGCAACATTTTGTAGTATTGGTGTCTCAACTTCCAAAAAACCTTTTTTAGACAAATAAGATCTAATATTAGAGATTGTTTTGGATCTTAATAAAAATATTTCTTTAACTTTATCGCTAGAAATAAGATCAACGTATCTTTGCCTATATCTTGTCTCAATATTAGTTAAACCGTGCCATTTCTCCGGAAGAGTGTTTAACGATTTAGTGATAATAGTTATATCATTGGCTTCCAACGATAGTTCATTAGTTTTTGTAAAAAAACATTTGCCTTCAACGCCAATAAAATCACCGATATCAATAAATTTTTTAAAGAAATCCATTTTTTCTTTTCCTACAGAATCGTTCGAAATAAAAATTTGAAACTTAGTAATATTATCAATAGTTTTGATAAACGCTGATTTGCCAAAGCTTCTAATAGCAATCACGCGACCGGCTATCTTGTACATAAAGTTATCGGATGTGAAATTTGAATTGTCAAAATCTTTATATTTATCGACAATCTCATTGTGGGAATGAGAGGGAACGAATGTATTATTATAAGGGTTGATACCTTCTTCCCTTAATTGTAGTATTTTTTTTCTTCTTTTTTCCAAATATTCATTTTCAACTGTCATATTCGATTTCCTTTAAAAGCAAATTAGTTAAAAAATACAAACCTAATGTGACTATTATACTACAAGATAGAAACATAATTTTGAAAGAAAAAAGCTCTGCTACGTATCCACCAATAATGGAAAATAACATGCCTCCGAATGTAAAAGATACGCTACAAATTGAAAATACTTTAGTTTTACTATTTTCATCTGAAAAATTCAAAGCGAGTGAGTAAATCGAAGGGTATACAAGAGCATGAGAAAGGCCAAATAAAGCTCCCGATATCAACATAGTCCAATAATTAAAAGACTGGGAAAGTACAAAAATCGAAATCCCATATAATATCAATGCAGGTTTACATACAGTCATTTCTCCATATTTGTCAGGCATCCAACCAAAAAAAATTCTCATAATCAACGCAACAATTGTATAAGCTATAAAAAAAGTGGTAAGGGGTAGAACATTTAAAGATTTTGCAAATACCATTCCAAAATTAAGGCAAGTTAAAAAAGTTCCTCCCATCAGAAACATGATTAGATATAAAAATATTAGCTTCTTGTCTTTAAAGGGAATTAGAAAATTAATTTCTTTTTTGAAATTGTTTTTTTCATTCTCTTCAGAATTTAAGTTAAGAATTATTATAAAAGATAGTAAGGCAAAAAGTATGGTACTAATAAAAAAATAATCATAAGAAAAATATTTAACAATCTCTATTGATATGGTTGGGGCAAGTGCATGATTTATTATAGTAAAAACACCAAAGAAACCTAAAGCCTGAGTTTGATTTTCGTTTTTGCTATTTTCGGCAACTAAAGTTCCAGCGGATACAAAAAAGAAAGAAAAGCAGCAACCTTGGAAAAATCTTAATATCAAATACGAGTAATAAATTTCGTCAAAAAACAAAAATCCTAAATTTACGAGCGACAAACCAAGCGTGCCAATGAGGAGTAAATATTTTTTTTTATATATATCTCCCAATATCCCCGAGATTGGCGTTAGAAGCAATGTGCTCATCCCTGCCAAGGACATGACAAGCCCTATATCAAATTTGGTACCTCCTAGCTCCATTATTCTTACAGGTAATATTAGATAAGCGTGATAAGAATAAAAAAAGAAAAAGGCTGAAATCGTAATCAGAATGAGATTTTTAGAGAATTTCAATTTTATTTCACACTAGCATTGAATACCGTCTTGCCACGAAGGATGGTTCTTATAACTTTGCCTTTCAAGTCAAATCCATGAAATGGAGTATTTTTACTTTTTGAAAACATCTTATTTTTGTCAATTTTAATTTTTGCATTCATATCAAATATAACGATATCTGCAATCGAGCCTTTTTTTAGAGATCCTCTATTTATATTTATAATTTCAGAGGGTTTTGTAGACATTTTATAAATCAAATCCGATAATGAAATAATCTTTTCATGAACAAGATTCAAAGAAAGAGGTAGTGAACTTTCTAAGCCGATAATTCCAAAAGGTGATTTTTTGAATCCCACAGATTTTTCTTTTTCTGAGTGAGGTGCGTGATCAGTTGCTATTATGTCGATAACATTATGTTTTAACCCTAAAATTATAGATTCAACATCTTCTCTGGTTCTCAAAGGGGGATTCATCTTATAGTTAGAATTACAACCTTTTATATCATCTTCTGAGATTGTAAAATGATGAGGAGTAGCTTCAGCAGTTACTTTGATGCCTCTACTTTTGGCATCACGAATTATTTCAACCGATTTCTTTGTAGTTACATGACAAATGTGAAGATGAGAATTGGTAATTTCTGCAATTCCAATATCTCTCAAAATTCCTAGTTCTTCTGATATATTTGGAATTCCCTTAAGTGAATACTTTTTTGAGAATTTCCCTTCGTTTGCTACACCGCCCTGGGAAAGTGAGAGATCTTCACAATGCGAAATTACAGGTACAGACAATTTTCTTGCTATTTCCATAGCATCAAATAAAAGCTCGGAATCAGTAACAGGATGACCGTCATCAGAAATACCAATGCATCCATTTCGTATGTTGTCTAGGATTGAAGCAAGTTGAGTACTTTTTTGCGATTTAGTTATAGCACCTATTGGAAATATGTTCACTAAAGAAACTTTTTTTGCTTTTTGCAAAATATAATTCGTCACCTTTGGATTATCATTAATCGGTTTCGTGTTAGGCATGCATGTGATTGAAGTAAATCCACCAGCTGCTGCTGATTTTGAGCCAGTTTCAATTGTTTCTTTATGTTTGAAACCGGGGTCTCTTAAATGGACATGGATATCAACCAAACCTGGGGCAACTATGAAATTTTTTGCATCGATGATTTCGTTAAAATTATTATTTTTAAAAGAATTATTTGCAGTTAATTGTTCAACTTTCCCTCTGTTGATAATTAAATTAAGACGTTTATTTATCTTTGATGAAGGATCTACAACTAAACCATTTTTGATTAAAATTCTCATTGATGATCTAGGACAGAACTCGTTCTAGTAGAATCTGTCTGCACCATACACCAAATTGTATTTGATCAAAATACTTAGCACGAGAATCTTTATCAAATTCCTGTGGAATCTCATTAATCCTGGGAAAAGGGTGCATAACAATTGATTTTTTTGGTAATGAATTTAACTGATCCATTGATAAAGAATAATTATGCCGGCTTCCTCTCTCTTTCTGTACCCTGGTTACATACAAAATGTCGGTATCTTTTAAAACCTCATCAATATTGTCCGTCTCATAATATTTGCTTGGTAGAGGATTAGAGAATTTTAATTGACTTGGACTTACAAAATTAAAATGATTATTGTCAAATCTATTTAATAATTTGACTAAACTTTTAACAGTTCTTCCGTTTTTTAGATCTCCAATCAGAGTTATTCTTAAATTTGATAATTTTTTATTGTTAAAACAATATATTGTAAAACCATCTAATATCGTTTGTGTTGGGTGTTCGCCATTACCGTCTCCTGCGTTGATGATTGGGACTTTACTGACCATAGAAGCTCTTCTTGCGGATCCATTTTCTGTATGTCTGATTACAATAGCATCGCTCATGGCCGACATAGTCATAATCGTATCTTCTAAGGATTCTCCCTTGGCAATACTAGAGAATTGAACATCATTAATAGGGATAACAGCACCGCCCGATCTAGTCATGGCACTATAAAAGGAGGACGATGTTCTTGTGGAAGGTTCATAAAAAAGATTCGTTAAAATCTTTCCTTTTAATTTATTATTGATTAAGCCTTTTTTGAAAATTGCCTCTTGCCATAATGAATAAAGAAAATCGTTACTCAAATCATCAACGGACAAAATATGTAACACCTAGTTCAACTTCCTTTTATTCAATCTTGTCAAATATTCTTTCAAATCTAACTATATCCTTAACATTTTTAAAATTATTATTCCACGAGAAATGAATTAAAACTGCTTTTCCGATTATATTTTCTCTTGGAACAAAACCCCAATATCTACTGTCTTTACTATTGTCACGATTGTCACCTAATACAAAATATTTACCCAAAGGTACATCAATCTCTTGGTCTTGGATAGAATCCCTAAAAGAATCAAATTGCTTGTCATAAATTACCTTTACTTTTTTATCTATAAACTTATCGATATATATATCATGATTTTTTCCATCAATAAGTTCTTTTCCGTTAGCAGCATAAGAAATTTTTTTTCCATTGACGTATATATCCTTATTCTTAATCGTCACTCTATCGCCTGGCAGTCCAATTATTCTTTTTATATAATAAATTGAGCTTAATCCTATAAATCCTCCATTGGGACATTTAATTGATCCATCATCCAATGGATAACGAAAAACGATAACATCTCCTCGATACAAACTCTTAAATTCTTTGATTATTTTCGAATCTGAACAAGGAAATCCTAATCCATAGTTAATTCTATCCACTAAGAGATGATCGCCTACTAGAAGATTCGGGTACATAGATTTCGAAGGTATCTTAAAAGGTTGAATGAATAGATATCTTATAAAAAGAGCAATAACTAATGCTGAAAGTATTGATTTAACAGTTTTTGTAAGATTAAATCTTTGAAGGCTCATCAGGATGCATTTTTAACTTATTATTATATTGATATATTCTTTTAATACAAGTTGAGGTCATACTGGCTATCCTTTGTGCTCATCAGTCTATCTACATTGTTTATATCTGCTAATGAATTCAAATCATTAATAATATTCGACAAATGATTTTTATCTCGAACAAGCATTTCTATGTAAATTAGTGATTTAGTTGACGAAATAGGTTTTGCATTAATTTTTATTATATTTGAATCATGGTTCGCAATTGTGTTTGATATTTCGGATAGTATCCCCGGCTTGTCGAAACAGGTTACTTTTAATCTTATAGATGATTTTGAATCATGTGATTGATTCCATTTTGCCTCAACTAATCTTGATGAATCAAATTCTAGTACCTGTTTGCAGGAGATACGATGGACCGATATCCCTCTACCAATGGTTATATAACCTATTATCTCATCACCATATATTGGGGAACAGGATTTGCAAAATCTAATCATAATATTCTCGTTGCCACCAACTATAATTGCTTCATTTGAATTTATTTTTTTTGATTGACGATCTAGAATCGGTTTATTTGCGATACTCAAGTCAAAGTAGTTAAGAATTTCTACAATATTGATTTTTGAAAAAGAATATCTAATGAATAAATCATCCAAACTTTTTAAAGACTTCTCTGTTGCAAAACTTTTTAATTTGTCGATAATCTTTTGCTTGTTAATATTTAATCCATACCTAGCTAATTGCTTCCCTAAAATATCTTTGCCAATTTTTAATGATTCTACCGATAATGTCTTTTTTATTGAATTTCTAATTCTTGTTTTTGCTTTAGAAGTTACTACATATTTCAGCCAATCTCTTGATGGTTTTCTATTTTTCTTTGTAATTATTTCAATTGTATCTCCACTTTTTAGCTGATAATTAAGGGGTACAATTTTCCCGTTGACTTTGGCTCCAGAGCATTCATTGCCAAGATCAGAATGAATTGAATAAGCAAAGTCAATTACGGAAGAATTAATTGGAAGTTCTTTAAGATCGCCTTCTGGAGTAAAGACATACACAAAATTAGTTATAAGTTCATCTTTTACAGCATCTATAAATTCTTTTGGGTCATTGAGAGTTTCTATGTCAAATATCTTCTTAACGCTATCAGGAACATCTATAAGCATGTCATCCGAATCGCTATCAAGCTTATATTTCCAATGTGCGGCAACTCCATATTCAGCTACCTCATGCATCTTGGCAGTTCTTATTTGGACTTCTACATGATCACCAAATGGGCCAATTACAATTGTATGTAGAGATTTGTAGCCATTACTCTTCGGTAAAGCAATGTAATCTTTAAATCGTCCTGGTACTGGTTTCCAAACGGAATGAACCGCTCCAAGTGATGCATAGCAAGATGCGACATCTTCAGTTACAACCCTAAAGGCTTTTACGTCCAACACATTAGTAAAATCTAAATCCAACTGCATCATTTTTTTATAAATTCCATAAAAATTTTTAAATCTACTTTGTATCTGAGCTTTTATTTCAAATTTGTTTAATTGATCCAATAACATATTTTGAATCTCCAGACTATATTTCTCCCATTCTTCTCGTTTTGCTACAAATGTTTTTGATATTAGTTCATACTCGTCGGGCTTTAAAACTTCAAAGCATCTATCTTCTAGTTCTGTCCTAATCCAATATATGCCTAATCTATCGGCTAAGGGTGCGTAAAGATCTAAAGTCTCTTTTGCTAAAAATTCCTTTTTGTCTTCTGGAAGAAAAGAAATCGTTTTGACATTATGTAGTCGATCAGCAAGCTTCACGAGAATAACTCTAATATCTTTGCCGGTTGCCAGTATTAATTTTCTAAAATTTTCAGCTTGCCTTTCAAATGCCGAGGTTATTTGAATTTGGCCAATTTTCGTTACACCTTCAACCAAAGTGCAAACTTCTTGGCCAAACATATCGCGTATATCTTCTTTCGTCGCAAGAGTATCCTCAATGGTATCATGCAACAATCCCGTAATAATTGATGCCTTATCTAGTTTGATATCCGCTAAGATTGATGTAACTTCCATAGGATGAACCATGTACGGTTCTCCAGAATATCTTTTCTGTCCAGCGTGGACCTTTGCTGAATAGGCATAGGCCTTTGTAACTTCTTCTATGTCTTTTGAAGAAAGGTAAGGATTTAGTTTCTCGGCAATATCATCAAATCTAATCATTACAAACCCATTAATATTTTTCTAATATGATCTATGCATTCATCTAGATTTTCATTTACAATCATATGATTAAAGTATTTTGATTGAACAATCTCTTTTCTCGCTTCCTTAACTCTTTTTTGTATATCATCGTCCGACATATCTTTTCTTTCGATGAGTCTTTCCTCTAGCTCTTCAATAGATGGTGGCTTTATGAAAATTGACACACAATCAAAGTGATTAGTATTGATAATTGAAGACGCACCCTGAACATCAATATCAAGGAGAATACTATGTCCGAACTTTAGAGATTCCTGAATTGGCTTGATTGGCGTGCCGTAAAAATTTCCATGGACTGTTTCGTATTCTAAAAATAAATTTTCATCTATCATCTCGTGAAATTTTTCTTTTGAAATAAATTTATAGTGTTCCTCGTCCTCTTCGTTCGACCTCTTGTCTCTAGTCGTATATGAAACTGAAAAATCTAAATTTTTTATATTTGATAATAAATTTGAGGTCACCGAAGACTTACCTGCTCCAGATGGACCTGAAATTATAATAAGTAAACCACCTTTAATAGTCATAATTTATAATACTAAAACAAAATATTTAAGAATGAAATTTATAGATTTCCTGCTCTAGGTGTTCCTTCACAGGAAGGGCATACAAATTGACTTTGAGCACATTCATTTAATCTCTTTTCAATTAGTTCCAAAATCAAATCATCTAAACCTAAAGGCATGGCAACATGATAATTTGTATTAGGAAAACTTTTTGAAGCTTCTTTAGTTAAATTTGGGATATCGTAATTCCAATGTTGGCCTGGGCCTAGAAAAAATGGGCAAATAACTATAAATTCTGCACCTTTTTTAACGCATCTGGCATAAGCACTCGAAATTGATGGTTCGGCAAGCTCCATATGTGCTGGTTCTACAATATCGTATTTAGACGAAAACTTCTCATGAAAAAGCTGAGCAACTTGTTCGAGTATTTGATTACTTTCGATTTTCTTAGATCCATGATCAACGATTATAATTCCTTTTTTCATGAATTCTATAATAACAGCTTTTTGAAAATTTGCCGAAGGCGGGACTCGAACCCGCACATCCGAAGATACCACCCCCTCAAGATGGCGCGTCTACCAATTCCGCCACTTCGGCTAAAGACTCAGATATGTCAATTTAGGCACCAAATTTGTTTAACATATCCGCATGAGCAAAAATTATACTTAAAAGATTTTTTGCTTCAAATATACCAAGAGATCCTTTGAGGCATTCTTTTTCGGTAAATCTTTTAGAGAGACCATAAAAACTGTTTTTAGATTTTACAAGCACAGGAACTGGATGCCAGCTATGAGATTTTATTTTTGATGGTGTAGAATGGTCACCTGTTATACAAAGAACATCAAAATTCAAGCTTGTGATACTAGGTAAGACTTTATCAAAATCTTCGATAATTTTTATCTTTTTTTTGTAATTCCCGTCTTCTCCATAACTATCCGTTTTTTTAATATGAAAATAAAAAAAGTTGTACTTTGGATATGCTTTTCTAAGCGCATCAACCTGTGAACCAATAGATATGCCAACAGAAGAAATGGGTGTCATTCCTACCAAGCTAGAAATCCCTTTATACATTGGGTAGGTGGTAATCGAACAAGCATTTAAATTGTAGAGCTCATTGAAAGTTGGAATCTCTGGATAGGTGGAGAAGCCCCTTAATAATGCATAATTGGCTTTTTTTTCTTTAATTAATGTTTTAGAAATCTTATTAATTAACATTTGGATTATTTTTGATAAATTGAGAGATTTTTTATTTAAATTTCTTGGTTTTAGTGGAGACACCCCCACCTCTTGCGGATCGGTGTCAGATATTAGGCACTGTTCGTATGATAACTTTTTATTGAATCTTAGTTTGCAAACAAATCTATGCTCAAGTCCCGATTCAAAATCAACTAAAACATTACCAATTTTTTTTATATTTTGCTTAAGGGTATCAACTATCCTTTTATTTGATTTAGTATCAATCCTCCCTGCCCTTCTATCGGATACAATTAATCTGGTCCCAACTTTTTTCACTGTTGCGAAATTTCCTCTTATTGCTAAATCTTTATTTGTGATTTTAATATCTAGGCCTAGAGCTTCAAGGACACCTCTTCCTACATTGAATCTTAAAGGATCATACCCAAACAATGCTAGATGGGCCGAGCCGCTTCCAGGGGTGAGGCCATTAGATATCGGAATATGTGCCCCTGTCTCAGATTTCTTTATTAATTTGTTCAAGTTAGGAGTTTTGGCAGCATCCAATTCCGTTTTTAGAGGAAAGGGTAATCCACCTAACCCATCTAATACAATTAAGAGTATTTTTTTTTCTTTTGTATTTATTAGTTTTCTTCTAATTTCATGCATAAAAACATCCTACATCATAATTCAATCAACAAACCATCATAACCTGGCTCGATTCCTTTTGGTAGTGTGTCAAATAAATCATAGTAATCCAAATCTGAACCCATATGTGTCAGTACTGTTCTCTTGGCTTTGATCTTTTTTGAAAGTTCCACCGCCTCTTCAACCGACAAATGGGCATCATGTTGAGAAAATCTTAGGGCATCTAAAATTAGTAAATCAAGATTTTGCATTTTATTGATTGTTTCTTCAGGTATGGCGCTACAATCAGTGATATAGGCAAAATTGTCAATCCTATAGCCAAGGACATTCCAGTCCTTGTGAATTATAGGCAAGGGAATGACGTGGATTTTTTGTTCAACAAATTCCCCATTAATAATCTTCATATTCAATCTTGGTTTTCCTGAGATATTTTTTAAATCAAAAATATATGAGAAATTTTGCTTAATCTCTTTTAGGGTATATTCGTTTCCAAAACAATTAATTCTATCTTTTCTTATGTAGCTATAAATTCTAAGATCATCAATACCGTGGGTATGGTCGGCATGTGAGTGTGTATAAAGAACGAAATCAATGTTTTTAATGCCATTCTTAATAGCTTGATATCGGAAATCTGGACCAGTATCTATTAATATATCCTTATTATCAATGGATATATATACAGAGCTTCTAGTTCTCCAATTTTTTTCCTTAACATTCTCATAGTCTCTTCCAACTACAGGAGAACCAACCGAAGAACCAGATCCCAACATTAAAACCTTCACATAAAAAATATATCATCAGGTAATGGCAATTCAAAAAGACAATAGTATTATGTATCATATGAGTTCTAATTTTGGTAAAAAAAGAATCAGAGAACTTGTAGACTTAATTAATTATCACAACAAAAAGTATTATTTAAAGGATGCTCCCGAGATAAGCGACTTTGAGTTTGACTTACTACTCAAAGAGTTAATAAAACTTGAAAAAGAAAATCCTAATCTAAAATTACTCGACTCACCTACAGAGAAAATCGGTGGTTATATTTCTGATAGTTTCTCCAAACACACTCATCTTGATGGAATGTATAGCTTGGAAAACATATCTAACAACACAGAACTAGAAGATTTTATAAAAAGAATTGAAAAACGTATCAAATCTCCTGAATTTATATTAGAACCTAAATTTGACGGTGTATCAGTCTCAATTACTTATAAAAAAGGATTTTTGGACGTAGGAGCAACAAGAGGAGATGGAAAGATAGGAGAAAATATCACTAAAAATATAAAGACGATAAAGAGCGTTCCACTTAGTTTAGGTGGAAAAAGAATTCCAGAATTAGTTGAGATCAGAGGTGAAGTAATATTTCCAATAAGTAAATTTAAATCTCTAAATGAAAGCATAAAAAATGTAGCTCAAGTCTTTTCGAATCCAAGAAATGCCGCAGCCGGTTCGTTAAGACAGCTCGATTCAAGTATTACATCACAAAGACCATTAATCTTTATACCTTGGGGAATTGGCAGAATAACAAACATGGCAATAAAGAAAGAGACCGAATTAATTAAATTCTTTAAAAAATGGGGATTTGTACAATTAGGAGAATTCATCAAAGTAAATAATTTTGAGGACATCAAATCTCATTTCAATAAAGTATTAGAATCTCGAAACAATCTTGACTATGAGATTGATGGATTGGTAATGAAGCTCAATAACAGAGATGAACAAAGTATTTTTGGATTCACATCAAAACATCCAAAATGGGCTGCTGCAGTCAAATTTCCATCTATCATGACAGAGACAAAAATTAGAGAAATAAGTTTTCAAATTGGTAGAACCGGGATGATCACTCCCGTAGCTGAACTCGATGAGACAAAAATTTCTGGTGTAAAAGTAAAGAGAGCGACTCTTCATAATTTTGAGCTATTAGAATCAATGAAGCTTAATATTGGGGACCAGGTGTTAGTTGAAAGAGCTGGTGATGTTATACCCAAAGTCCTGAAGATAACAAAGAAACTAAACAAAGTCCCTTTTAAAATTCCTACAAGGTGTCCTTGTGATAAAGAGAATTTATGCAAGGAAGGCTCCTATATGTTTTGTAAAAATATCGACTGTTCCGAAATCCTAAAAGCCAAATTAGCTTATCTAGCTTCTAAGAAAAGCTTCAACATCATAGGTCTTGGGAAAAAAATATTAGTTAATCTCGTTGATAACAATATCATTAATAATATTTCTGATATTTTTAATCTAGATTTCGACAATTTAATGCAACTAGATGGATTTGGGGAGAAATTAACAACAAATTTAATAAATGAAATAAATTTAAAGAAAGAAATTAATTTTGATAGATTTATTAATTCTCTTGGTATTAGACATGTAGGTGAGAATATATCAAAAATTATTACCAAAAAATTTAGGAATATGGAAGAATTACAAAATACAAGCCTAGAAGATATCATAAGTATTGATGGTGTTGGTACAGAAATCGCTAAAAGCGTAAGAGAGTTTTTTAGTAACAAAAAAAATATAGATATCATTAAAAAAATGCTTAACAATGGTGTGGAAATCAAATACGATAAGAAAGTTGGCAGTAAACTAAGAGGAAATACATTCTGTATAACAGGAGTATTGGAAAACTTTACCAGGGATGGGCTAGTTGAAATAATACAAAAAGAAAGTGGTAACATAACTTCCTCGATTAGTAAAAAAACAAATTATTTAATTCTCGGTAACAACCCTGGAAAGAAATTAAGTGATGCACAAACACTAGGTGTTAACATTATTGACGAAAAAGAATTCTTAAAATTAATTAAAAATTAAAAATATCGCCAATAAAATTCTATAGGCTGCGAAAGCTCCAAAGCCCTTTAATGAAGAGTACTTATAAAATAATTTAAGTCCAAAATAGGAAGCAATAAAAGAAAATAATATTGAGAGAAAAATATCCTGAGTAATAATTGAATAGTTAATATTGTTAACATCTATGTTTACGAATAAGCTATAGACGAAAGCTCCAACAATCGTAGGAAAAGAAAGTAATGCGGAAATAATTATTGAAGTTTCTCTATTAATTTTTAAAAATCTGGATGGAATGATAGTGGCCGCTGATCTACTAGTTCCAGGTATCAAAGCAAAACACTGAAATATTCCTATTAAAAATAAATCAAAAAAATTTAAATTATTGAAATCTTTCTTGTTTTCAGAATATTTGTCTGAAACAAATAGCAAGATTCCAAATAGAAAAATGCTTGTTACAACTAGAAAATTGATAGACATATTTCTGTCTACAAAATCATAAAAAAAGAATCCAGCAACAAAAATTGGCAGTGTTCCCACAAAAATGAATTGCATGAGTCGTAAGTATGAAATTTTATTTATCTCCAATTTCGAATCAATCAAAAAGAAAAGAGAAACTGCAAGTAAAGACCCCAAATGCATACTAGAAAGAATCAATAAATTTATTTGATAATCATTTAAGAATTTGCTAAAAATTAATAAATGCAACGTTGAGCTTACAGGTATAAATTCCGTTATACCTTGCACAACTGATAAAATAATAATTTCAATCATCAAGAAACCTACTTATAAATATTCCGGCAGCAACACTGACATTAAGTGAATTTGTTTTACCCAATCTATTAATCTTTATAAAGACATCACAACTTTTTTGTACAATTCGACTTATACCTTTTTGCTCTGACCCCATAATTATTGCTAGTCTATCTCCTTTGAATTTGTTAAACTTTTTATCATTTATATTTTCTCCATTAATGTCAGTTCCTATAATCCAATAATGATTTTTCTTAAGTTCTTTAATCGCATTAATCAAATTTGATACCTCATAAATATTAATCGAGAATATCGCTCCAGCTGAAGCTTTAATAGCACCTAGTGAAATTCTTACAGATCTATTTTTTGGGATAATAATGGTATTTATGTTGAAAAATACACAGGTTCTAGAAATAGCACCTAAATTCTGAGGGTCGTTTAAGTGATCTAGAATTAAAACAATATCGGTCATATTTTTAATGTCTTCTTTGAGGTCTTTAAAGTTTTTGGGGGGATCAATGTCAATTATGGCTGCGATAGATTGATGTTTAACGGTGTTTGTCATTCTTTGGAGCTCCTTCTCTGATACATATTTTATATCACATGAGGGGATTAGAGGTATTTTAGATATTATCTCAGAATACTCGGGTAAGGATTTGTCCATTTTGGCTTCAGATAGGAATACCCTAGAAATCTTTTCCGGGAAGAAACTAACAAAATCTCTTACGGGGTTCACACCATAAATAATCATTGAGTTGCTTCTGCAATAAATTGATTGTAAATACTTATAATTTTAAGATTGATATAATTTTTATCCCATAGTTCTATTGGATCAAATGGTACCCCCTGTATATAGGTTGAGAAATGCAGATGGTCTCCATATGCGTATCCCGTTTGGCCAGTCTTTCCAATTAGAGTTCGTTTATCAACTTCATCTCCAACTTTCACTGAAATATCACTAAGATGGCTATATAAACTATAAAAACCTAAGCCATGGTCAATAATTGTAACTTTTCCATATATTCCAACACCATTGCTATTTACATAGGACACCTTTCCTGTGTTAGAAGCGTATACGTTTGCATTCGCAGTCGTAGCCAAATCAATTCCAAAATGATATTTTGAATCCACAGGTTTATCTACATCATCAATATAATAAATTCTTTTCTCACTAAATTTCGAGAATACTTGGGAGTTTCGCATTTGCAAAAATTTACTATCGAACAATTTTTTATTGGTGATTTTTGAGGTTTGTAATGACAATAATAAATCGTTTTTCTTTCTTTCTTCAATATTAAGTTCTTTAAATTCCTTTATTCCAACAGTTTCCAAATTGTTTTTCATAACTTCGTTGTATTTATTCAATAAAAAATTATTATCGATCTTAATATAAGAAATATTCCACTTTTTATTTATGATCGTTTTCATCGTCGTGCTGACAAATATTGCATTACCAGCTTTATCTTCAGCTTTAATAATAATTTTATTATTCTTACAGGGAATGTTGAAACAAGAAAAAAAAACTAAATTTGATATTTTATTATCTCCTACAACAGAAATAGGATTGAACATGTTACCAGATCCAGCATCAACATAAGATTTTAATGTATCTAAACTTGTATCGTATGTAACAAAACCGATGCCACCTAAGTAAACATATTTATCCGAATTTACATTAGATATAGATGGGGGTTCAAAATCAATTTTGAGTTCGATTTTACCTTTGATGAAAGAAGTAAAAAATTTGTTCTCGTAGCCTATAGAATAATGAAGATAAAAATGATCAAGATTGTCACCCCTAATCATCTTTACTATCTGACTATCAGATTTGAATTCTATTTTTATTTTAATCTCATTGCCAGAGTCGAGTATTTGGTCATTTGCATATATATCAATTAGTTCGGCACCATCTTTGCTTCCTGAGATTTGAATGGAATTGATTTTTACGTTTGTACTATCAATGGTTGCTTTAAAACCCGAATAGGAGATTGTATCTTTTGAAGATAGCTGAAAATCTGGTTTGTGGATAAAATATACAAAAGCAAGATAGAGCAATAATAGAAAGATAAGAAATATAAAAAATAGAAAAAATTTCGTTTTGCTTCTTTTCAACATCAGTTTTAATTATAATATTAGATATTTGGATATTAAATAGAAAAATGGAAGTATAAATATCAAACTGTCAATTCTATCAAGTATGCCACCATGCCCTGGTAAGAGTTTCCCCGTATCTTTAATTTTTGATTTACGTTTTATATAAGATTCAAAGAGGTCGCCTATTATCCCTAAAAAAGATATGATGAGACCAACGAACATCGACTGAATAATTGATATAGCAAATCCAAAATACTTAAACAATAGTGCAGTTAATATGATAGAAAAAATTATTCCCGCAAAAGATCCCTCAAATGTTTTGTTTGGACTTACATTGGGGAAAGCTTTTCGTACCCCAAAAAATTTACCTACTAGATACGCAGAAATATCATTAAAGGCACTAACAATCAAAACAGAGCCTAGCAGAAACATCCCGTTATCAATATTTCGTATTAGAATTGAGAAACTAATTCCAAAGCCAATATATAGAATGACAAATAGGTAAGAACTCCAAAAAATCTCAATTTCTACTTTGTCATATAAAATTCTAACAAACCAAACTAGAAAGATGAAAGAAGACAAATATAAGAAAAAATCAATATTGTAGTATGCCAACAGAGGGAAGAGGATGACCGCGATATAGGAAATAATTGCACAATATAGTGATTTGATCTTGAGTATTCTCTGGTACTCCCAATAACCTAACGAGACGATGGCTAACAAGTAAATAGTAAAAATGAATTCTCCTTTATAAACTGCATAAATTGTGATTGGGATTAAGATTAAGCTGGTTAAAACTCTTTTTGTAAGATCATTCATTTCAAACTTATTAATAATATAAAATGACAATAATATCAACGGATGTGTTTTCTATCATTCGACTTGACGACAATTGACTATTTATTTTAAATAGTATTAAATTTATTAGTTTTCTTCATAAAGGTGCTAATATGATTCCAAAATATGCTTTCGTTACTAAAGGTGCTGGAAGAGGCAAAGAAAAGCTAACAAGCTTCGAGATGTCTTTGAGAAATGCGGGCATAGGTGAGTATAATCTAGTTCGTGTTTCCAGTATAATGCCACCACATTGTAAAATAATTTCAAAAAAAGAAGGATTAAAAAAACTTTCTCCAGGTCAAATTGTATTCGTTGTTTTAAGTGAGGCCTCTACAAACGAACCGGAAAGACGAATCGCATCATCGATAGGAATAGCACTTCCAATTGACAGATCACAACACGGATATCTCTCAGAACATCATAGTTATGGTCAGAGCAAAAAGACATCTGGGGAATACGCTGAAGATCTTGCTGCATACATGCTTGCCACAACAATTGGTGCCCCTTTCGATATTGATAAAAATTACAACGAACAAAAAGATATATGGAAAATTAGTGGGCACACAGTAAAAACTCAGGAAGTCACTAGCACAGCAGAAGGGCCTAAAGATAAATCCTGGATAACAGTGGTTGCTGCAATTGTCTTTATTGTATAATCATTTTCTGAATAGGAAATTATTGAATCGATATGATAGATACGATACCAGGCTTATTCTTTTGTGATCTTCAAGTATTTCACTTTATCTGACCATCGCCCAAAACTACAAACTTTTTTGAAGTTAATTCATTTAATCCCATAGGACCAAAGGCATGTAATTTAGTTGTACTAATTCCAATTTCAGCCCCTAGACCTAATTCGTTACCGTCGTTAAATCTAGTAGAAACATTATGCATAATGGCTGAAGAATTAATATTATTTATGAATATTTCTGCCATTTTTTGATTTTCAGTAATAATTGACTCCGTATGAAACGATCCATATTTTTGAATATGTGAAATCGCATCTTGGATATCATCAACAATACCAATATTCATCTCTAATGCCAGATACTCTTTATACCAATTATCTTCCTCGACCACATTGATATCATCTTTATTCCCGTATTTAAGTACCTCTTTAGATCCGTGAATTATCACATTTTTTTCTTTCAATGATTTTATAAAACTTGGTAAAAAGCTATCAGCTATTTTTTTATGGACAAGAAGGGTCTCCATCGCATTGCAAACCCCCGGCCTTTGGACTTTAGAATTCAATGAAACTCTATGAGCTTTTTCTAGATTTGCATGCTGATCGACATAAACATGACAGACACCCTTGTAGTGTTTAATTACAGGTATCCTTGAATTCTCAGAAACAAAACGAATCAGACCCTCTCCTCCGCGTGGGATAATCAAATCAATTAGTTCATCAAGAGTTAAAATGTACTTCATTATCTCTCTATCAGTACAAGGAACCATGTTTACGCAATCAGCGCTAAAATCTGTTTCAACTAAGGCTTTCTTTATAGAAACAACCAGAGCTTTATTTGTTTCGAAGCATTCTGAGCCACCTCTTAATATCGTAGTGTTCCCAGATTTCAGACATAAAACAGCTGCATCTGATGTAACGTTAGGTCTTGATTCGTATATAATTCCAATTAATCCCAAAGGAATTGTTTGCCTGTAAACATCAAGGCCATTTGGTCTCTTATGGAGCAATTCTCTAATCCCTACTGGATCTTTCAAACTAAGAACATCTTTTATGTTTTTGATGATACTATGCAGCCTGTCCTCGTCTAGTTTTAGTCTGTCAAGAAATGAAGAAGAATGCTCCTTAGGATTTGCATTGGATATATCTTTTTTATTAGCCTCGAGTATTTGATCTTTGTCGTTTTGTATTTGTATCGAGATTTCTTTTAGAAGCAAATCTTTTTGCACAGAAGTTGCTCTAGAAAGCTCTATGGAAGCTAATTTGGTTCTATTGACCAAATTATAAATTTCAGTTTGAACAGATGAGGCTATCGTTGTCATTTTAGCTATAATAAATCAAGGTATTTACAAGGTCAAAGTTTCTTAAGTATATTAAAGAAATTGCGATTAATTAAATTGGATGGAGTTTCTCAATGCAAGATACATTATCTATCATCAAGCCAGATGGCGTTAGAAAAAAAATAGTCGGAAAAATCCTAAAGAGATTTGAAGACAATGGATTTGAGATTATAAATCCTAGATATATCAATCTTTCAAAAGAAGAAGCTTCAGAATTTTACAATATACACAAAGGAAAGCCCTTTTTTGACGATTTGATAATATTTATGACTTCAGGTCCTTGTCTACCATTTATCATAAGAGGTGAAAATGCAATTTTAAGAGTAAGAGAGCTAATGGGATCAACCGATCCTGATGAGGCAGCGCCAGAAACAATCAGAGCAGATTTCGCCGATAGCATTGATAGCAATGTTATTCACGGCTCAGATTCAGAACAGTCTGCTAAGAGAGAAATTCGATTCTTTTTTGGATAACTAGTTTTTAATTTTAGTTGATTTAGGAAATTTTTTGATAACAATTCAATAAATTCATGTTTCTTTATTTTTTTATAGTCCGATATATTCCCAACCAATGTGTTAGGATTCCCACATGGTTCAATAAGATAAAATTTATCTATAGAACAATCGAGATTAATTGATATCCCATGCATAGAGACACCTCTCCTTATAGAAATACCAATTGATGCAACTTTCTTGTTTTTAATCCATACTCCCGGACCATAAACATTTTTTCTACCTACAAGATTGAACATGGACAATATCTCTATGACAGTTTCTTGAAGAATATCAACAAAATCTTTAAGTTTTAATTTAAGGATACCGATATTCAAAATAGGATAAAAAACCAGCTGCCCTAACCCATGATATGTAATGCTCCCGCCACGAGTTGATTTGATTATTGGAACGTGAAGATGGCTGTTAGCATTTATATAAAGTTTGGCAAATCTACCAACTGTATAAACATCATCATGTTCTAGAAAGAGGAAATAACCTAGTGCATCACCTCTTAAAACTTTATTCTGGTAATGAAGTTGTTTCAAAAAGAAAGCCTCGTAATCTTGAGGTTCTTTGAAACTTTCGACATATATTTTAGTTGACATGATATATTGATATTATATCAACAATGAGTACAAGGAAAAAAATTACTGTCAGTGATTTTTTACAAGATGACAGTTCCATTTCGATTCAAATAACAGGTTCCAATAGTTACTATGAGAACATCATCAGAAAAGAAATTAGTACAACTTTTAAAGACATGGATCAAAGCGGCAATGTACATTTTTTCGACTTGTCAAAAACTAAAGATATATCTGAAATATTAAATGCTTTTAACACGTATCCTTGTTTCAGCAAATTTAGATATGTTGTCGTAAAAGGTATTACAAAAAGTGATAAAGATTCAATTATAAAAATAATCGATTATTTGCAAAATCCCTCAAAAACGACTAAACATATCTTTTTATCAAACGATAATAACGTAGAAATACCTTGTGAGTCTTTCATCAAAGATGACCACAATAAAGCGAATGCGAGAAAGTTTATCAATGAGGAATTGAAAAAAAGAAATATGAAATTAAATGATGAAGTAATTGAAGAATTAAGTGCTAAAAATTTTAATAATAAATCAACATTAATTAACGAGATTGAGAAAATTGAAAGTTTTTTAACTACTAACGATGACAAAGAAATCATTAAAGATATGGTAGATGGCATAAAAAGGGAATCTTTTGATGAAACATACAACCTAATGCATTGTATAAACAGAAAAGATCTAAAATCATGTCTATTAGAGCTCAAAAAGACTAAGTTTACGGAAAATATTTTTTTAGAAATGTCTAAAATTGCATGGAGATTTAGAATCTATTTGAAAATTAAAACATTTAAGAAAAACAATATGAAAGAATCGGAAATAATCACAAACATAAATGTGTCAAAATATCAGTACAAACATCTCGACATTGAATCTGAGAACAAGACCTTCAAGGATATTTTAGAAGGGCTTAGGGCGCTCAAAAATACAGATAGACTTTTGAAAAGCACGGATATCAGTCACGACCTTCTCGCTTTCTATTTATTGAAAAAGTTATGTGGCCAATAAGAACTCTTAAGATAATTTTGACAATTTAGAAATATTCCTAGAAGCATTTCTTTTATAAATCACACCTTTCGATGCAGCTTTATGGAATAACGAGACTACCTTTCTAAATAATTTCTCTTTATCGGAGTTATCAGTACGCAAAGATTCTTTATATTGTTTAATATGAGTTTTTAAATTTGAAATCATAGACTTATTGCTTAGGCGCTTTTTAACATCCTGTCTTACTCTTTTTTTTGCTGATTGACTTTTATTTGCCATATGAAGCTCTAATTTTGCAATATCTTACTCGTTTGTCAATATTTGATAAGGATTAAATAAAATTGAATCATATCAATCAGTAATCATGTATAAATAATTGTCCTTGAAAGATTAAAAATAATTAATTGTTTTTATACCTTATAGTAGAATCGAATTCCAATTTTTTATATTTTTAAAAAAATGTTGACTTTTTTTGTTAAAACCCCTAACGTGGGGAGCATGGATTTATTAACAGGCTTTTTATTCTTAACCGTTGCTTTTTTATTGACAGCTCATATTGCTAAAATGTAGCTGGTATCGAGTTTAAGTAGAAGTTCTTTTCTCTACTGTAGTCCTACGTTCCTATTCGAGAATCAATAGGATGTTAAAGAAAAAGTAATTATTTAAAAAAATCAAAAAATAAAGTAATATAAAAAAATGAAATTTTTTTTAGATAGCGCCAACGTAGAAGAGATTAACGAAATAGCCTCTATGGGGCTCTTGGATGGTGTAACAACGAACCCCTCCCTCGTTGCAAAAGAGAAAGGACAAAAAGAGTTCAGTAAAATCATTAAAAATATCTGCAAGATTGTGAAAGGACCAGTTAGCGCAGAAGTTCTTTCAACTGATTTTGATTCGATGGTAAAAGAAGGTCTTAAATTATCAAAAATCGACAAACATGTAGTAGTAAAACTGCCAATGACGAAAGATGGTATAAGAGCTACAAGGTTTTTATCCAAAAAAAAGATATCTGTTAATGTAACTTTAATATTCACTTCAACACAAGCATTAATTGCAGCTAAGGCTGGCGCCGCATATGTTAGCCCTTTTATTGGAAGACTTGATGATATATCTACCAATGGAATGAATTTGGTACATGAAATCTCAGAAATATTTATCAACTATGGTTTTCCAACCGAAATTTTAGTTGCAAGTATTAGAAATCCGATTCATATAGTCGATGCCGCAAGACTAGGTGCAGATATCGCTACCATTCCATATAAAGTTTTAATACAACTCTTCAATCATCCTCTTACTGATATTGGCTTAGAAAAATTTCTAAGTGATTGGAACAAGAAATAAAGAATTAAGAATTCCTACAGTAGATTAAATATTCTGTGTTACCCTTAGATCCCTTAATCGGGGATTCGATCGTTTTGCTTACGAAATTATAAAAGTTTTTTAAAAAAAGACTGACATTTCCTACCGCTTCATGTCTATATTGAGAATTTTTGACGACACCATTTTTACCGATTTTCTCTTTACTTAATTCAAACTGAGGTTTTATCAAGCCAACATATTCATTATTGTTAGTTGTAAATTTTTTAAAAAAATCACCAAATTTTGTTATTGATATAAATGAAACATCCATAACAATGATATCGTGGTGCAGGTCTATAAAATCTGTTGATATGTATCTTGCATTTGTATTTTCCATATTGATAACTCTATAATCGTTTCTCAATTTATAATCAAGCTGGCCATAACCTACATCAATCGAATAAACTCTTTTTGCTCCAGTTCTTAACAGACAATCAGTAAAACCGCCAGTAGAAGCACCTATATCGATACATGTTTTGTTTTTTACTTTTATTCCGAAATAATCTATTGCCTTAGAAAGCTTTTGGCCTCCTCTACTAACAAAATTTTCCGAAAGAAGTTTGATTTCGATTATAGACTCGACATCAACTCGTCTTGAGGCCACACACTCCTTTTGCCCATTCACATAGACTTCACCGGCCAGAATGTGAACTTGTGCTTTCGATCTTGAGTCAAAATAATTTCTTTCAAATAAAATTGAATCCAATCTATTTTTCATATCGTGGTTAGATATATCAACTTATCTGAGCAATAAGTTTAATACCCTTTTTTTATAAGTCATATATGTTAAAACATATTCATTATATCAAATGGAGGCAAGTATGAATTTTGAAAATACCGTAGGAATAGTTACTGGGGGAGGGACAGGGATAGGCAAAGAGACCGCTATAGAGCTATGCAAAGCTGGTATGAAAGTCGTAATAGGCAACAAGAAACGAGGAAAAAGCCGATGAAGTCATTAAGATTATAAAAAAGAGTGGTGGAGAGGCCAAGTTTCTCCAAACGGATGTGTCAATCGCGGAGGATGTAAAGGCACTTATTGATTATACATTAAGTGAATATGGAGAATTCCAATACGCTTTTAATAATTCTGGTCTATTAGGTGACTTGGAACCTATTGCATCCCAAGCTCCTGATAAATCCTCATACATAGTAGATGTAAACATTAAAGGAGTTATTGATTGTATGCACTATCAAATATCTGCAATGCTCAAATATGTTAACCAATCTAAACCTTGCAGTATTGTTAATAATAGCTCTATTCTTTCTCATAATGCATACCCAGGTATAACAAGTTTATTCGGCTACGAAACATGCCGTCAGTGGTTTAAACAAAAGGTGCGGCAGTAGAACTAGCTCAATCAAATATAAGAATAAATGCTGTCGGTCCTGGCCCAATCAATACTCCAATGATACAAATTCCAACTGATGGACATCCAGAACAATTCGCTAGTATGGTTCCAATGAATAGAATTGGTACTCCAAAAGAAATCGGCAATGCCGTATTATGGCTTTTTTCAAATGAATCATCTTATGTAACAGGACACACTCTCATGATTGATGGTGGCTATTGCGCAGGTCCATTATTCTCACCAAGTAATTAATTTATTTATGAAAATCGATTAACTTTTATAAAATTAAAGATTATACAAACAGTATTCTGTTATGTTATTAGCTTGCGATGAACGAAGTCTTTGAAAAATTATTAAAGTCTAAATTTAGGACAAAATTTTTTTTAGATGACAAGATGAGTCAATATGTTTTAGAGAAGGGCATCAAGAAAATAGAAAATGATGCAAAAGATCTTGTCTCTAAAAGAATCGCGCCAAAATATATACCTAATGATGGAAGACAAACACCATTTAAACATCATCCAGTTTTCATTGCCCAACATGCAACTGCAACTTGTTGCAGAAAATGTATTAACAAATGGCACAAATTTGGTTTAAATTACGAGCTAACAGCAATCGAACAAGATTACATAGTACAACTAATAATGTCTTGGATAAAAAATAATCTTAACTAATTTTTATTGGATCGATAACATTCAACGATTCCAGCAACGTGCTGAAAAAAAGAGTGGTTCTCATCTTTTAACATCTTCATTATTTTGTCACCCTCTTCAGTCATATTGCTTTGAAAACATGCAGCTGCGGTGAGAGGGTATAATTGAAAATAGTCTGGTTTTATTCTTAACGCATTCCCAAAAAATTTGATTGCATCTTCTAAGCGATTTTCTCCCTTGTAAGCAAGACCCATATAGTAATTTTTTTCGAAAATATACGAGGAAGATTTATCAATCTTTTGAAAAATATCTCTGGCGACTTCATAAATCCCCTGTTGCAAACATGTTGTACCAATTGGAACCAACAAATCATTATTATTAGGGATTATATTGGCTATTTCTTGATATATTTTTTTACTAGTCTCTATATCTCCCAAATAACCAAAACAACTTGCTTTTATGAACAGCAAATTTAGTTCTTGCTCCTTATTTGAATTAATTTTTTTGATTGTCTCTAAAGTTTCATTATATCTTCGAAGTTGAAACAAAATTACTGATTTATTAAAAATAGTGGGTTCATCTGTTGGATAAAGTGATAGAATTTCATTGTAGATATTTAATGATCCTTCTAAATTACCTGATTGTGATAGATTTAAGGCTCTTTGTAATAATTCCGTTTTGTTTTTTAGGCTCATAGAGTTTAAAATACCACATATCAAATTTTTAGGTATAGAGTACAATGTCAAAGAAATTGATAATTATTTCTGGTGGATTTGATCCAATACACTCGGGTCATATCGCAATGTTCGAAGAAGCGAGAGAATTGGGAGATATAATCGTATTGCTTAATTCTGATGAGTGGCTACAAAGAAAAAAAGGCAATTGTTTTATGGATTGGAATGATAGAATGTCAGTTGTATCAAATTTAAAGGGTGTGATTAATGTTTTACCATTTAATGATGATGACGGTACCGCGGTTCAAGGGATAGTAGATGTAAAGAAGAACTATACTGAATATGATATTTATTTTGCTAATGGTGGTGACAGGAACAAGGAAACAACACCCGAATCTAAATTTTGCTTGGATAACAATATAAACGAGTTATTTAACGTGGGTGGTGGAAAAACTCAATCTTCTAGTAACCTTTTAACTATTTGGAAAGATGCCCCAATGCAAAGACCATGGGGCGAGTGGCATTTTTACAAAGAATTTGAAATTGATAATGCGAAAGCTAAAATTAAATCTTTAATTGTTAGGCCCGGGAAAAAATTATCTTATCAAAAACATCACCATAGGAACGAGCATTGGTTTGTTATCAAGGGAACTGCCACCATTAGGCTAAACGATAAACAATATGAAGTAGCAACTTTTAATACATTTGATATAAAAGTCGGTGAATGGCATCAATTAATCAACCATGGAAAGGATGATTTGATTGTTGTAGAGGTTCAATTTGGTGAAAAATGCATAGAAAAAGATGTTGAGAGAGGATAGAATTGGATTCATTAAACATTATTATCCCATGTTTGAAAGAAGCAGAAAATCTTAAGTTTTTACTGCCTCAAATAATTAAAAATTTAAAAAATTCTGTAGATGATTTTGAAATTATCATTGTTGATAGCTCAGTGCCATTAGACGATACACCTAAAATATGCTCAGAATTTCTACAAGTAAGATACATAAATACCATTGGCATAGACAACTATGGAAACGCTGTAAGGACAGGGATCGAATCATCCAATAAAGATTATATTTTATTTATGGATGCTGATGGTTCGCATAGCCCAGATACAATCCCCATGATAATCAAAAAAATTAATGACTTTAATATTTGCATTGCTTCTAGATACTGCGAAGGTGGATTGACAAAGGATAAAGTGACATCAATTTTTTTATCTAAAGTATTAAATTTTATTTACTCATTAGTTCTAGGTGTCAATTGTTCTGATTGGTCTGGGAGCTTTAAAATGTACAAATCTAGTTTGTTAAAAAAACTAGAATTAAGCTCTAACAATTTTGATATAATTCCAGAGATACTTTTTAAAATATCGAAACTAGACAATTTTAAAAAAATCGAAGAAGTTCCATATACTTTTGACACTCGAGTATATGGTCAGACAAAAAGAAAGCTTAAAACATATGTGGATTTTCTAATTACACTTTGTAGGCTAAGATTAGGATAAACTGTAATTTATTAAAAAATCTTTATTTTAAACAAAAAAGAATGCGGGAAATAAAGGATTGAATAAATCACATATTCAAATAATATAAACAAGAGTGTTTTATAGGAGTTTATCAACATGGCAATTGCACTTATTACAGGAATTACGGGTCAAGACGGGGCATATTTAGCGAAACATCTTCTAGGTTTAGGTTATAAAGTCTATGGAGCTGCTAGGAGAAATTCGAATTACAATACTGAAAGATTAGAGATATTGGGCGTAGAAAAAGATATAAAAATAAGAGAATTTGAACTTTTAGAGGAATCAAATATCAGAAACGTATTAGAAGAGGTAAAACCCGACGAAATATACAACTTAGGCGCTCAAAGCTTTGTAGCTGCTAGTTTCAAAACCCCATTGTACACATCTGACGTTACAGGATTAGGAGTTCTAAGAATACTAGAAAGCCTACGTTCGATTTGTCCTGAATCTAAATTTTATCAGGCCTCATCATCAGAAATGTTTGGCAAAGTCCTAGAAACTCCTCAGAATGAGGACACACGATTTTATCCGAGGTCGCCCTACGGTGTTGCGAAAGTGTATTCGCACTTTATTACTCAAAACTATAGAGAGTCGTACGATATTTTTGCGTGTTCGGGAATTTTATTTAACCATGAATCGCCATTAAGAGGAAATGAATTTGTCACGAAAAAGATAGCAAAAGCTGTGGCCAGAATCAAGAAAGGCAAACAAGATCAATTAAAATTAGGTAATCTGGAAGCAAAAAGAGACTGGGGATTTGCTGGAGATTATGTTGAAGCAATGCATTTAATGCTACAAGCAAATATTGCTGATGACTATGTAATTTCCACAGGTGAAACGCACTCTGTGAAAGAATTTATTCAAGCCTCACTTGAGGTAGCCGATATTCCTTTCGAGTGGGAGGGTGAAGGAATTGATACCTGTGCAATTTCAAAGAAATCAGGAAAAAAAATCGTTGTATGTAGCGAAGAATTCTATAGACCAGCTGAGGTTGATTCATTGTTAGGAGACTCTTCAAAAGCTAGAAAAATTTTAGGATGGGAGCCTAAGACAAAATTTGCTTCCTTGGTGGATTTGATGGTCAAGTACGAACTTGAAAATAATTAAAAACTGTAAAGCTCAAAAATCCCAACAAACATAATAGAATACTGATTAGGGGAACCCTGTATTTCAACTAAACGACTATCTGCGGCTTCACCAATTAATCTTTGATAGTCTACATCTAGGACTATCGATATCCTCTCAGTAATCGGTGAAATTAATTTGTTGGCTAAAGTTAAACCATAAAAACCTGAACTGGGTTTATATAGAGTATATTTTTGATTTGCCGGCGTTCCAAACCATTCATTCATAAAATCAGAATTTCCATACTGGTAGGACAGAGACGTTTTGTTAACAAAAATCTGATCAAATGTAATCCATATATAATGTGAATAACTTAAAAAGAAATCCGCTTCGATTTGGTCACCAAAATCTTTAACACCAGTTACAACCTCCGTACCTAAGGAAAAATTGTAAGGCAACTTATACTCAAAATCTACTCCGGTTTGGTAAGAAGAATCAATGTCCTCTAAAAGAGTTAACGAATTATCATCGCCGCTTTGTCTTCCAAAATCATATTCACCCACAAGATCAAAAGAGAAACGATTATTGTCAATAATCGTTAGGTTGGCTTGGGGACCAAAGATTTCAAAAGAATTAAGATAGTTTTTATCCTTATCTTGATAGTTAAGAAATACAGTTGGGAACCAAAAAAATCTTCTTGAACTTGAACCAAGATAAGTTGGCTTACTTATGAACCCTCCCCCAACGTGCACATGAAAATTGTTTTTTGGTCTATCTACTTCATCCTTAGAGAGCGAAGCGAAAGACAAAGAAAAAAAAATTAAAAAAACCAAGAAATATTTCATAAAATTAATCTTCTATATAATAAAACCTTTTTAATAACAGTCCAAATCTCTTATAAATATTTATCCCATCAATATATCCAAAGCCATCATGATGACCAAACCCACTACAAATCCACCAGTTGCCCAGTTTTCGTGTCCTCTCCTATGAGTCTCTGGAATTATTTCATGGCTAATCACAAATAGCATCGCTCCTGCAGCAAAGCCTAAACCCCAAGGCAATAAGTGTTGGAATACAGTTACAAGGGCGACACCCAAAAGACCAAAAACAGGTTCAAATAATCCTGTTATAGTGGCAATCACAAAAGCTTTCGTTCTACTGTATCCTACCGCTATTAGCGAGAAAGCAACAGCCATACCCTCAGGAATATTTTGCAGCCCTATCCCCATTGCAAGGCTAGTTCCATTCTCGATATCTCCTCCACCGAATCCAATACCAACGGCAAGGCCTTCAGGTATATTATGCAAAGTAATAGCAATTATAAATAACCATACTTTTGAAAGTTTTGCCTTCTCTGCTTTATTGTGGGATCTACCTAGAATAAAATGCTCGTGTGGTGCTTTGCTTTGGATTATCCATATGCTTAAAACTCCGATTACAAGACCAGAGAGAACTACAAACAATGACATACCTTCGCTTTTGTACCATTCATTGCCATAATCGAGTCCAGGTATAATTAATGAAAAAAAACTTGCTGAAAGCATGACGCCCGCTGCAAAACCCAAGGAAGTATCTTCAAATCTTTCACTTAATTTTTTAATAAAGAAAACCGGCAAGGCTCCGATTGAAGTCGCGATTCCTGCAAGAAAACTGGCGATGAATCCGATAAGAATAATATCCATATTAACGGAATAGTAATTTATAATATTAATTGTCTAAGGTCAAAGGAATATGAATATAAAAATGAAAATATGTATTATTTACGGATCAACAAGCTCTTCAACCGAACAAGCAGCCTTGAAAATAAAAAAAAATCTAGAAGTATCCTACGAAGTGAATCTGTACAATATTTACAAACATGATATATCAATAGTTAAAGGGTATAAAAGTATCATTATTGGTTGTCCGACATGGGATATTGGATTATTACAAGAAGATTGGAGAACAACATTCCCTAATATTGATAAAATTAATTTCAAAGATAAGAAAGTTGCATATTTTGGAGCTGGTGATCAATTTGTCTATTCAGAAACTTTCCTTGATGCACTAGGAACTCTAGAAAAAAAGATTTCTTCACTTGGTGGAAAGACAATTGGATATTGTTCATCAAAGGACTACAAATTTCGCAACTCCAAAGCGTTGAGAGGAGAAAAATTTGTTGGTTTAGGGTTTGACAACGATAACGAACCTGAGAAGACTGAAAGAAGGATTAACGAGTGGTGCAAAATTCTTAGAAAAGAACTTGACCATCCTTAGTAAACTAAGTTTAAAGATTAAGTCTTTTCCACAATTAGATAATTTATTGAAGGAAATAAGTGACGAACCCTAATACGCAAAACAAAACTACCCAAAAAAGCATAAAAAGCCTTTAATCTCCTTTTGCTTCTTTCCTCTCATAAAAAGTTCTAGCACGAAATCCTTAAGAAACCAATATCAGGTTCCCTGCAATTGTCTACAGAACTCTTTTGTATTTAACACTTGAAATTACTTCACATATTCTCATTTGAAAAACTCGTCGTTAAACTAAAAAATTATAATCTGCAAACATAAATTAGCTACCACGCCAGCAGCCACATCATCTAACGTAATTCCTAGGCCACCTGGCAATTTTTCAAATTCTTTGATAAATAAGGGCTTCCAGATATCAAATAATCTAAAAAGAACAAAGGCTGAAAAAAGATTTAATATTGAGAATGGAATAAATAAAAGAGCAACAAAGAATCCAGCCACCTCATCTATCACTACCTTGGGAGGATCATCTGAATTAAAGATTTTTATAGAATAATGAGAAAAAATTATAGAAATAAAAACTATCAGCAAGGTAATTAAAGCTAGTTGTAGAGAGGGAGGATTAAAAAACAAAATTATAAAATAGTAAAAAATTAACGCGGTAAATGTTCCAAATGTTCCTGGCAGCTTAGGCATGTATCCGGAATAAAAAAAAGTTGAAATTAGTTTCACAAAATTGTTCATTAAATGAAAATTATGTTTTATGTAGATAATTAATCAACTGATAAAAAAGAAAAATAAATTAATGATATAATAAATGCGATGCGTAAGCTTAGCAGTCAAAATTTTTCATCCCTATTTCTTTTCTTTTTAATTTTAGGATTCCCGTCAACTTCTATCTCCTATGAGACAGAAGTGACAGCCATTAAATTAAAAAGAAATAACCAGCCTTCAACAATAAAATTGAATTCAAGTGCTATGGCATTTCAGGAGTACACGTTGAGCTCAGAAGTTGCTGGAAACATAATCAAAGTAAGCAAACTTGAGGGAGACAAAGTGAGCAAAGACAAAGTTTTTGCTATTATAAATCCCACTAAGTATGAAATAGCCTTAAAGCAAGCACAAGAGGAGCTATTTGCCATAGAAGCAAAACTTAGAAAATCCAGTTTAAAGCTCCAAAGATATCATCAGTTACTTACAAAAGAGATTATCTCGCAAGAAGAATTTGAAGAAGTTTTTTATGAAGAACAAAATTTATTATCTAAATTTAATTCACAATTTGAATCTGTAAAAAAAGCCGAACTAGACTTAGACCAATGTAATATCAAACCCAACTTTAGCGGAATAATTTCAAAGAAATATATTAAAGAAGGAGATTTCGTAGACATTGGTGATCCATTGTTTGAAATCACTAACAATGAGATATTAGAAGTAAGTATCTATATTCCGGATTTGTATATCAATAAAATTCATAAAGGTTCTAATGTATCAATGGAGACAAGTGATGCAAAAAGGATAAATACTACTATCGATGCAATCATTAACAAAATTGAAAATACGACTGGAACCTTTATGGGTAAAATCTACTTAGATAATTCTGTCAATATCATTCCCGGCCAGGAAATCATTGTAGAAATCGAGTTATCCTCGGAGGACAATCTTCTAAGAATCAATAAAGATTGCGTTAATAACACCCAGGATGGAAAATTCGTTTATAAAATCATAAAAGACAAAGTTTACCCCGTAAAAATTGAAATTATTGAGGATCAAGATGGTTATTTCCTTGCAAAAGGTGATATAGAAGAAGGTGATATCATTGTTCTAGATGGTAACGAAACATTGATGCCCAATCAAAAAGTTAAAGTAATTTCAATAAAAGAATGAAATGAATATTTCAGATTATTCTGTTAAAAATTTTATCACAATTATATCTATTGCTTCTTTATGCTTCATTTTCGGAGTGATATCTCTCAAGTCAATTCCAATACAACTAGTTCCTACTGTAGATAAACCTGAGATTACCGTTATAACAGATTGGTCAGGAGCCAGCCCTGAAGAGATTGAAAGTGAAATAATAATTCGTCAAGAAGACAAACTCAAAAGCCTCGAAGGTTTAGAGCTAATGGAGAGTACAAGCATTGAAGGCAAAGGAGAAATAACATTAAAGCTTAAACAAGGGAAAGATATCGATACCGCCATTATTAAGGTTTCGAATCTTTTAAACCAAGTTAAAAATTTACCTTCTGATTCTGATAAGCCTATCATCAAATCCGTATCGTCGGACACCTCACCAATCGCGTGGTTTATTCTAAAATCTAAAAATAATCAATCAATTCATGAATATAAAGATTTTGCAGAAGATTTTATTAAGACCGCATTTGAAAGAGTTCCCGGCGTTGGAGCGTCCAATATCTTCGGGGGCAGATCAAAGGAGATTCATATAATTATCGATAATAACAAAATAGCCTTTATGGGATTAAGCCTAATTGAAATTAGCAATATTATAAAAAATAACAATATCGATATAAGTTCAGGAAATGTCGAAGAAGGAAAAAGAAAATATTTAATCAGGACCACAGGAGAATTTACCAGTCTATCAGATATTGAAAATTTAGTTATAAGGAAAATAGGAAATAACTCCGTTCGACTTAAAAATATATCAAATATATCTTTTGCTTATGAAGATGAAGATTATCTGGTTCGTCATCTAGGAGATGAAGCAATAGCCATCAACGCAGTAAAAGAGACAGGGGCCAACACTATTAAGGTTTTTGAGAATCTACTTTTAGAAATGAAGTATCTTAATAAAGGTGCTTTGAAAGAAAACGATTTATATTTAACAAATGTTTATTCTGACACATTTTATATCAATTCATCAATTAATTTCGTAAAACAAAATCTCATACTGGGTGCAATCCTTTCCATCATCGTTCTTTTGTTATTTTTGAAATCTTTTAAGACCACGTTTGTCCTTGCTATTGCCATCCCTACCAGCATTATCAGTTCTTTTATAATTTTCGATACCCTAGGAAGGACTATTAACCTTGTAAGTCTTGCTGGTATGAGTTTTGCTGTAGGAATGGTTTTAGACAACTCCTTAGTAGTTTTAGAAAACATATTCTCCAAAATAGAGTCAGGAATAGGGGATATTAAAGAGGCTTGCATAAAAGGGACGAAAGAAGTCTCTGGCGCTATTCTTGCAAGTTCGTTAACAACCATAGTCGTTTTCATCCCAATCTTTTTTCTCAGCAATGAAGTCGGTCAATTATTTAAAGATATTGCAATTGCAATATCAGTGTCCATATTTCTAAGCTTGTTGGTTTCATTAACTTTAATCCCTGGTATGTCATCTAGGATCTTAAATTCGAATAAAGAAAATATCAAAATAAAAAATAAATATTTTTTGAAAATTACCAATATTTTAGATTCAATTTCCATAACAATAAAAAGAAAAATACTGCTTTATTTAGAAAAGATCTTAAATTCTACAACAAGAGTAACTATTAGTTTTATTTTGATAATCTCCGTATCCCTAATGACCACATATTTAATCTTTCCCAAAACTGAATATCTTCCCGAAGGCAATAGAAATCTTATTATTGCGATACTTATCCCACCACAGGGATACAATATAAACAAAATAAAAGAGATAGGAATCAAAGCAGAAAAAAATTTGGAAAAATTCTGGAAAACTGGTGAATCCGGAAAAAAACGAATAGCAAATTTCTTCTTTGTCGCAAGACCAAAATCTGTTTTCATGGGTGCTGTTGCAGAAAATCCTAAGAAAATTAGAGAATTCATACCTGAACTGAGAAAAGCCGCATCAGGGAACCCTGGATTCATTACAATTGTAAATCAGTCAAGTTTGTTTAGCAGGTCAATTGGTGAGAGGAGAGCCGTAGAAATTGACATACAAGGCAATAACTATGATTCGATATTGACTCTTTCAAGAATCATATTTGCTCAATTATCTGCTTCTTTTCCAAACTTTCAAATTAGACCGAAACCTAGCTTGTCCGACTCAAATCCAGAAATAAAAATAAAACCTAATAATATTAATTTAAATGAGGTTGGACTAACAACAAGAGAGTTGGGGTTAATAACAAACATCTTGATAGATGGCGCATTGATAACCGAATTCAATGATGGTGGAAATCAAATAGATGTTAAATTAAGATCAAGGTCTCCGACCAATATTAGTACCAGCGATATTAATACTCAATTTATTTATCATAAAAAAAAATTATTCCCCATTTCATATATAGCTAACGTTGATATAGTGAATTCCGCACAACAAATTAATCATGTAGAACGTCAAAGAACTATAAAATTGCAAATTACCCCCAGCGAAGAGACAAACATAGAAGAAGCTGTTCAAATGATAGAGAAAGTTGTATATTCCAGTGACAATCTGAAAATTGCAAAGTCTAACAATTTACAAATCAAAACAACAGGAATTGTCGGAAAATTAAAACAAGCAAAAGAGTCATTGGGTATAAATTTCATATATGCACTTATTATCTCGTATTTTTTGTTAGCATCATTGTTTCAAAGTTTTATTTATCCTATAGTCGTTCTAACAATAGTTCCCCTATCCGCACTTGGTGGATTATTAGGTTTAAATTTTTTGAATCTTTTTACTGTTCAACCCCTTAACATGCTAACAATGCTTGGATTCATTATTTTACTTGGTATTGTAGTCAATAATGCTATTTTGATAGTATATCGTGCATTAAATTATTTTAGATCTGGAGAAATGAACATGATAAATTCCTCCATACAGGCAGTTGGAGACAGAATAAGGCCTATTTTTATGACAACTTGCACGACGATATTTGGCTTATTACCGTTAGCAGTATTGCCAGGGTCAGGATCAGAGTTGTATAGAGGGCTAGGTGTGGTAATTTTATCGGGATTGTTATTGGCAACTTTTTTCACATTATTTCTTACACCAATTTCAATCGTTTTAATAAATCAAATAAGTAAGTTTAGAAAACAAAATATTGTATAATTTTTTAGCTCATGAATTTTCTCGAATCAGTACATAAATTTTACGATTCCGCATCAAGTCATCTTGCGATTCCTGAAGGACTTGTAAGTCAGATAAAAGCGCCCGATTGCGTTTATCACCTTCGGTTTCCTATAAAATTGGATAATGGTCAAATAAAAGTAGTCAATGCGTGGCATTGTCAACATAGTAACCACAAAAATCCTCTTAAGGGTGGTATTAGATTTAGCAATCTCGTTGACGAAGAAGAAGTAACTGCATTGGCAACACTTATGACCTTCAAATGTGCATTGGTCGATGTTCCCTTTGCCGGCGGTAAGGGAGGAGTAAGAATTGACACTAAAGATTTCTCGAGAACCGAGATCGAAAGAATAACAAGAAGATATTCTTTCGAATTATATAAAAGAAATTCTCTAGGTCCTAATAGTTATGTTCCTTCAACTGACTATGGAACCACCTCCAGGGAAATGAGTTGGATATTCGACACATATAAAACTCTCTCTAACGACGCTGTAGATTCAGCTGGATCAGTCACATCTAAAAACATCTCTCAAGGTGGCATTAGAGGAAGAGTGGAGGCTACAGGAAAAGGAGTTTATATTGGGCTAAGAGTGCTATTGGACGATAAAGAAGAAATGAAAAAAATTAGTTTAGAACCCGGCATAAAAGACAAAAAAATAATAATCCAAGGATTTGGCAATGTAGGTTATCACTCAGCTTTATTCCTAAAAGAAGCAGGTGCAAAAATAATTGGAATATGTGAATATAATGGATCCATTTACAATCCAGATGGTTTAAATCCTGAGAAAGTAAAAAAACATCTACAAAATGGAAAGTCAATTTTGGAGTATCCGAACTGTACAGTCTTTGATGATCCTTATCATGTTTTTTATCTTGATTGCGACATACTCTTGCCAGCAGCCTTAGAAGAACAAATCAATAAGGAAAATATGAAAAAAATTAATGCAAAAATTATTGCTGAAGGTGCCAATGGACCATTAACTTACGAAGCGGACCAGTATTTATCGAAAAATTCTGTTTTGATTCTACCTGATTTATTTTTAAACTCGGGTGGTGTTATAGTCTCTTATTTTGAATGGCTGAAAAATCTGAATCATGTAAGGTTCGGAAGAATTATGGGCGACAATAGCGCCAAGAAAGACATTGATGAAATTCATTTTGTTAATAGAGCCCTAGAGGATACTATGTCCGCAGCTTTTAATTCCATGAAGAACAAGAGAAAAGAATTAGGGTATCAAATTTCTTTGAGAGAATCTGCCTACAAAGTTGCGATAGAGAAGATAGCAACAATATATGAAGAGATGGGAATATTTCCTTAGTCATTTAATCGAGAAGAATAAATGAATAAATTCTTACACAAATTTTCTAAAGAGATTATTTTATTTATTTTTGCATCAATCTGGTTTTACTTTTTCACGGGCGGCATAATCTTAAATCCCTTTTACATTGATTGGATATTGCCAAGCGATGCAGAAACCCATTGGCTTGGATGGCAATTTTATAAAGAACAACCTTTTTTCCAATTTCCTTTATTTAAAAATCCCAATTACGGATTAGAACTTGGTTCTTCACTTGTATTGAATGATTCACTTGCAATTATGGCAATCCTATTTAAACCCTTTGCCTCATTTATACCTTTTGAATTTCAGTATTTTGGTATTTGGATTTATATGTGCTTTTTACTTCAGACATATGCAGCATTTAAAATCTTCTCCCATTTTACAACTGATAATTATTTAAAAATAATTATTCCTCTTTTTTTCATACTACTACCACCATTTCTTTGGAGAATACATGGCCACTTCGCATTAATAGGACAATGGACACTTTTATTTGGTCTCTTTCTATATATAACAAAAAGAAATTTCAATTTCTTCAATTGGATTTTATTGATTTCCATATCGTTTTTTGTCAATGCCTATCTTAGTGCAATGATAATGGGATTATTCGTCTGCGACTTAATAAAACATGTCTACTCAACTAGAGATATTAGTTTGAAAGCTTCTATTCTATATCTAACGAAATTCCTAATCTCAGTGATTATCATATTGTTTTCTCTCGGATATCTTATGGTTGGTAAAGGTGCCGGTGGTTCCGGCTACGGAAGATATAATGCAAATTTGAACAGTTTTTTTGACCCAGACACTATATGGTCAACTTCTTTTATTGATCTACCTACACCCATAGCAGGATATGAGGGATTTGCATTTCCGGGCTTAGGTTTATTTATAATATTCATATTAGTATTTACAAGAATTATTTTTTCAAAATTTAAATTAAATAAATTCTATTTACCCCTTATCTGTCTTTGTTTAATTTTTTATATTTTTGCTCTTTCAAATAACATTATCTTTGGAAAGGACTTGCTTTTCACCTACGAAGTACCTAAGCCGTTAATATTTCTTACCAAGATTTTTAGAAGCTCGGGAAGATTCATTTGGCCGTTGTTTTATGTAATAACTATTGGATCTTTTGTATTCCTTTTAAAAAACTACCCAAAAAGATATCTTAGATATGGCTTACTAATACTCCTCATCTTACAGATTTATGATTTAAAAGATGCTAGAAATTATTTTAATTACAAACATACCGATACAGCTACACATTTTGGTAGAAAAGGAGAATGGGAATCCCCTCTGAAAAATGAAATATGGCAACAATTATCGTCAAAATATAAAAAAATATACTATGTATACACCTCCAATAGACCAAAAGATTATTTTCCTATATCACATTTTGCTGCAAAAAATAAAATGTCTATAAATACAGGTTACTTTTCAAGAATGAGTAAAGCTGTTACGAAAAAGGTAAATAGAACCTTAAAGAGAAACATGATAAATAACGAATTAGACAATGATGCTCTATATTTTATTTACGATGAAAAAATTTGGTTGCTTGTTTTAGAAGAACATAGTGAATCAGATTTGATAAAAGAAATAGATGGATTCAGAATATTGGCTCCAAATTTTTATTAAAATTCTTTTAAATATTAGCAAATAAGATTATAATCAAATCTGTTTTATGAAAGACTTAGAATTTAACCATCTGTATGATAAATATGGCAACTTTCTCCCATCAAAAGAAAGAGACATCTACCTTCTCAGAGAAGCCATATTTGGTTTTAGTGAAATCAAAAATTATTTGGAGAATTTTCAGGGGAAAATTTTAGAAGTGGGGTGTGGACCCGGAATACTTTTAAATGAATTATCCATTGCATACCCAAAGAATGAATATTGTGGGGTCGATCCATTTATTGAAAGCTATTCAAAATTTAACAATATATTTGATTCCATTAATAAAGCTAAATTTCATAAAAACAGAATAGAAGATTTTGTTACTGATGAAAAATTCGACTTAATTTTCTCTATCAATGTCTGTGAACATGTAGAAGACTGGGGAACATATATAGATAAAACTATGTCATTGTTGTCAAGAAACGGCCTAAATATAATTTTGTGTCCAACGTATGATTTACCCTATGAGACCCATGTAATTATCCCAATAATAATAAATAAAGATTTTACCTATAAAATTTTTAAAAAAAGAATCAGAAACTACGAGAAAAATCTTGGGATCGAAGGGAATTGGGAATCTGTTAACTTCATAAAAGCCAGACATGTTAAAAAATTTATTAATGCGAAATATAAAGGCAATTTTGATTTGAATATTCAAGATAGACTCTTCAAAAGATTTACCGATGATGCTTTTTTTTTAGAAAGACATGGCTTATTGGGGAAATTATGTCAGCTGGCATATAAGATAGAATTAAATAAATTTCTTTTTAACTTCTTAAGGATACCATTTCCATACATGAAACTTGAGCTCGAAAACTTTTGAAAAATTGAATTTTGTGTTTTAATGACTAAAATACAAATGTTTTTGCAAGCTTTTAGAAATTTCTCTAATATAATCCAACCTGTTCTTATAGGCTTTTTCTTCTTTTTTTACATAGTAGGCCTTCATACTATATTTTTTGAAAATATTTACTGGTTAATCGATTGCCCCATCATATGTGACTCACAGCAACATTTAATTGGTTGGTTGTTCTTTAGAGATACTGATTTGTTACAATTCCCATTACTTAAAAATGTCTCATATGGTTTATATTACGGAAGTTCAATAATTTTCACTGATTCATTACCAATATTTGCCTTATTTTTTAGATTTTTTGGAAACATAATAGATTTCGAATTTCAATATTTTGGATTATGGATACTTTGCTCATTTATTATGCAAGCTTTTTTTGCAGATAAAATTTTAAGGTTATATATAAATGACAACAAATACATATTTATTGCAACTTTATTTTTTTGTATATCTCCAATTTTTTTAAACAAACTTTTCTTTTCTCATATTGCGCTATCTTCACATTGGATAATATTGGCCTCAATATATCTTTATCTTAAAAAAGATTTTTCAACAAAAAGTTGGCTAGTCTTAATAATACTATCCACACTTGTTCACGCATATTATATAGCTTTTACATCAATAGTTTTCTTAATGAGTCTCACAAAATATTACATAGAAGAAAAAAGTACAAGAAATACAACAATCTCTTTCGCCGCATTTTTCTCCACCCTCTTCATTGCACTTTATTCACTTGGCTATTTCATACTGGGAGGAAATTACTCAAATCGGGGTTACGGAACTTTTAAAATGAATTTAAATTCAATATTTGACCCGAAAGCTGAAATAAGTATTAATGGTTCATCCTTCTTTTTTAAAGATCTACCGACTCCTAGTGTAAATATGGGATTTGGAGACTACGAAGGATATAATTTTCTTGGAACTGGTATTATATTTCTTCTTTTTTTAACTATTATCATTCTATCTTCTCTCCGCTTCAATGAAATTGCAACTAAGAGCAAAGAAAAATTGTCCTCATATCTAAATTCCCCGAACATTAAAGTAGTGATTGTTTTTTCTTTACTCATTTTCATATATTCAATATCTAACAATATTTTTTTTGGAGAAGTGGAAATATTTACATACCCCCTACCAGATTTTACAAAGATAATCACAAAGACTTTCAGAAGCTCGGGGCGTTTTTTTTGGATAAATTATTATTTAATTTATATATTAGTTTTAATAACAGTCTATAAATATTCTGGGAAATATAAACTTTATATAATCTTACTATGCTTTATTGTCCAATTTGTAGACATGAAACTAGCTTTTGAGGAATTAAAAAAAGTTTTCTATAAAGATCCTACAAGTTATTCGACAATATACAAAAGAAATATTGCCCTTGAAAATCCGATGTGGAAAGAAATTCCTAAAAATTATGACAAAATTTTTTACGTAATTCCTAATAGATTTCCGGAAAGATATTTTCCACTTGCATATTTCGCTGCTAAAAATAAAATGCAAACTAATTTCGGTTATTTCGCTAGAGTCGATAAGAAAAAGGTAAAAAAACATAATGAAATTCTTGAAAAAGAAATTCACAACAGAAAATTCAGTAAAAATACATTATATGTTTTTTTCAATGACAAATTGTGGAAATCAATAGAAGCTGAATATCCTAATAAAACATTTATAATTGATAATTATAAGATTTTAACTCCTTAGTCGCTGTTTTTTTTATAAATCTTCCTTATCGAGTAAAGAGGTCTTTTTTCTACATTTTGGATAATTCTTGCCATATACTCTCCAACAGTAGCAATTCCTATTATGATAATTCCACTAAAAAACAGTATTGAAACAAATATTGCCACAGTTCCTTCATAAATATCTTGCTTATCAGTAAACAACTTTAGGTATAAAACATATCCGCCAAAAAGTATTGATATAGTAGATAGGGTAGCGCCGAAAATTGCATATACTCTTAATAGAATTGAAGTATTGTTAATGAATAATGCACTTGATAGCATAAACATCTTTGACCAAGTATATGCCGACACTCCCTCTTCTCTTCTTCCTTGAGTTACTATAGAAGATCCGATTTTTTTTGTTATTCGAGTAATAAGAATACTAATATTAGGGTTTAATGTATTAAATTTTAGAATTTCGTCCGCAACTTCCCTTTTCATAATCCAAAATGCACTTCTCTTTGTTCCTTCCGGATAGTCCAAGATTTTCTTTTCAATTGATGTATACAAGAAACTAAAAAACCTTTTCACCACGTTGTGAGTTTTAGTTTCAAAATTACCGAAAACAACATCATCATCTCCATTGCCTATAGTATCAATTAATGATGGTAAATCTTCTGGTCTGTGTTCTAAATCACCGTCCATGGTAATTAGATAATTCCCTTTTGAAAGTTTCATCCCCGCAAGTATTGCGGCTTGTTGGCCTGAATTAGAAAAAAAAGAAATGATAGAAATATTGTTATTAGAGTTTGATTGTATTTGTTTCATCGTTTTAAGGGTTTTGATATTAGTCGAACCATCATCAACGAATACAATCTCATATATACAGGCATTTTTTTTCATTACAGAATCTATACGATTAGATAGTTCAATTAACGAATCAGTAATATCTAGAACCGGGACAATTATGCTATACAACTTTTCCTCTTTAACATTATTCATGTTTTTATACTATCATAACAAGTTATCAATAGAACCCCATTGCGAAAATTTTATAGCCATCTATTTCATTACACAAATCTGTAGATTTACAATTCTTTAAAACTTTCTGCCATGCAATTTGGTCACGAAATATATACACAGAGGTCTTATCGTAATTATTGGTTTCAATGATTTTGTTGATTTTATTAAATATTTCTTTCTTCTTTGAGCTATTATAACGAGAAAAATATCCAAAATTAGTTGAAATTTTATTCTTGGCTGCAAAATAAAGTAATGGATATGCATTCTCTGGTCTATTAACTGGATATACATATATAATCTTATTGTATTTAATCTTAATTGTTTCCCACTCTGGTGAAGTTAATGGTGAATGCCAAAGAGTATTTAATGTCTCTAGGGTTTCTGGCCCAACTGTACTTGCATAGTATTTCTTAGTATCCGAAATTTTAGATCTGAATATTGATGCTGCATTTCCCATATCTAACACTTGAATTGCCAACAAAATTGGTAGAAGAAAAAGATATAATTTTAATTTTCTGGATCTAGAAATTATCAAGAAGATAAAGAAGTATATGCAATAGAACAGCAGCCATGCCATCCTACCAGATGACCTTAATGGCTTAGTAAAAATAGAAAAAAAACTTGGCAACTCAAACTCAAATAAAATAGTTGTCCCAAAAGTTATTTTGTTGGTAACAGCAAATGCAAACAATATCAAAGAGGCTGCAAGAAAGAAAAGGTTCTTTTTGTTCATTGACTTAAAGAGCAATCTTTTGTCGATGATAATTTCAATCAGTATCAAGACTAACAAAACTATCATTCCGAAACCTAGAAATGCGAATCCTTCGTAGTCGTTTGGTATTGAACCAATATTCGGAATTAAAGAAGACCATGTTCCATTATCGTTAAAAAAAGTATTTAGATTAGCCCTATAAAGTGAATAGCCACCACTTCCAAGTCTTAATCCATTTACAAAATATCCAAATATATATAGAGATAAAAGTAGGCTCGTAAAACCTTTTAATAATGAGCTTAAAGCTAATTTTTGAGATATTTCTTTTGAGCTAAACCTAAATGCTATATCCATAAAAAATAAAGTTAATACAATTGCCAATATATATGCATTAACCAAAGCAGTAAGAATTATAGTAAAAATCCATATCCTCAATGAGAAATGAGGCCTATAATAAACTATAATGGCTAGTATGATTAGCCAGTGTCCCATCAACGAATAGTGTCCCCATAATCTCCACAAAAATGGTGGTGACAGGATGAAGAAAGCGGAAGCAAATAGGCATATCCATTGATTTTTAGTTATTCTCTCTAGCATGAAGAATGAAAGTTGTCCTTGAAGCACAAAACATATAAAAATCCAAAAGCCAAAATACTGAAAATCAAACGGTAGAAGATTTGAAAAAGGCTTGAATATAAGTGCCATAATTGGCAATGAGTCATTCAAAGCAATTGAGGATGACAAATCCATTCCGTAGTTATAATTTTTAAATATGGGAATTTGAAAGAAAGGAGATTCTCTAAAGAACTGCCAATTAATCCAATGGTATTGAGAGTCGCCGGGGGATAGCCATTCTATATATGAGAAATCCAGTATAGATCCACCAGTAAAATATAAGAAAGCAAAGATAGAAAAAACAAACACTAGTAATCTACTAGTGTTGGAACTTAATTGATTCATAATTTACAAACACTTGTATTTTTAATTATTCTATTAACTAATGTTTAAGAGAAATAAAAACAAAATAATAGAATTAATATTATTAATTACTATACCTTCTTTTGTTTTTCTATTAGCGACAGGGGGAAGAATAATCTCCCCCTATTACACTTATTGGATTAGCCAAGTATATTCTAGCGATATTCAGCAACACTGGCTTTGTTGGCTCTATTTTAGTCATACCCCTTTATTTCAATTTCCTTTATTTGATAACCCAAACTATGGAACGAATTTCTCATCTTCTTTAGCTGCTAATGATGCAATACCTATTTTTGCTCTTTTATTTAAAATACTTAATCCACTTTTTACAGAAAAGATTCAATACTTCGGGATTTGGGTTCTTTCTTGTTTGTTGCTCCAATTTTTCTTTGCAAAGAAAATATTAGATTTGTTTATACCTGAAAAGTCCACATCTTTTATTCTTTCCTGCTTTTTTATTATAGCACCCATGTTATTCCATAGGATTGACTTAGGACACATGGGCATGTTCGGCCATTGGGTTATTCTTGCATCTTTATATTTTATATTAAAAGATGAAATGAAATATTGGGTTTGGCTACTTCTAATTCTCATAGGATTACTTACGACTCCCTACATGGGAGTCATCATACTTGGCATGTATGTATTTAAAGAAATATATATCTCGATTAAAAATACAGCACATTGGAGACCCGTAGATTTACTCTTCCTTGAGTGGGCTAGGATAGTAGCAACTGTAGTCATTTTCTTTGTATTGTTAATAGTTATCGGTCACGATGTAAATACTTCTAATTATTTTACTGGAGGCTTTGGTAATTATAGATTCAACTTAAATTCGTTCTTTGATCCGGCTTCAACAAATTGGCCGATTGGTTCTGAGAATTCTGGGGTGCACAACTGGTCTATCTTGCTACCTGATTTAAAAGGTAACTCTCTTAATACATCTGGTGACTATGAAGGATTTTCTTTTCTTGGTCTTGGGGTTGTAGTTCTAGCCATATACTCGATATTTATTATAATCAAGAATCCAAAAATTGTTTTAAATCAAAACATAGTCCCTTTGGTCTTATTGGGATTGGTTTTTCTACTTTATTCCTTATCTACCAAAATAATATTTAATGAGACAGAGCTATTCTCATACCATATATATTTCTTTCAGGACAAGATATTCGAGAGTATAAGAGCTAGCGGAAGATTCATTTGGCCAACCTATTATTTATTATATATAGGGATATTCATTTTATCTTACAAGAACATAAAAAGAAATTATTTTAGGTTCTTAATCATATTTCTATTAATACTACAAATTTATGATTCATCTAATATGTTTAAATATATTAAAAGTCAACTTAATGATTATTCGAAAACTTCACAGATTAATTCTTCTTATTATATGAAATCAGACTATTGGGCGGAATTTTCAAAAAAGTATAAGAAAATCCGTCTTATACCTCCAGACGGATATACATCAAATATTTTCTTTGAAGTAACTTTGTATGGGGCAGAGAACAATATCCCAATAGATTCAGCTTATTTGGCTAGATATGATATGAGAAAAGCAAAGAAACTTCGTGAAGAAGCTTTTACCAATCTAGAAAAAAACAATTTAGAAGAAGATAGTTTATATTTCTTTGTATATTATAAAAACCCAGAACTAGACGTAAAAACAGATGAAGCATGGAGTTCTTTAAGAAAAAACAAATTGGATTTTGTCGATCAATTAGATGGATTCAGAATATATGCACCTAATTTTTTTCAAGATTAACATGACTAGTTACTGAAGAATTTTTTGAAAGATGGCTAAATTGGATTTTGTTATTATATTACTCATAATAAGTAAATGGTTAATCTTGTAGCTGGTGGTGCTGGGTTCATAGGATCTCATTTATGCAAAAAGCTTCTCGAAAAAAACGAACAAGTATTATGCGTTGATAATTTTTATACCGGCAAAAAAGATAACATAAAGGATTTATTAAATAATAGTAAGTTTGAATTGGTTAGGCATGATATTACCTTTCCTCTATACCTAGAAGTTGATAGAATATACAATCTTGCTTGCCCAGCCTCGCCTAAACAATATGAAAAAAATCCCGTACAAACTCTCAAAACATCGGTCCATGGGTCGATAAATTTACTTGGCTTATCGAAAAGACTTAACGCACGGATACTACAATCTTCAACATCTGAAGTTTATGGCGACCCATTAGAAAGCCCCCAAAGAGAAGAATACTTCGGAAACGTCAACCCCATTGGATCTAGAAGTTGTTACGATGAAGGGAAGAGATGTGCCGAAACTCTATTCAATGATTATCACAAACAACATGGAGTTGAAGTTAAGATAATGAGAATTTTTAATACTTATGGACCAAATATGGACGTGGATGATGGTAGAGTAATTAGTAATTTTATTATTCAAGCATTAAAAGGCGAAAGTTTAACAATTTATGGAGATGGCCAACAGACCAGATGCTTCTGCTATATAAATGATTTAATTGAAGGAATGCTTGACTTTATGAATACGGATAAATCTTTTATCGGTCCAATGAATGTTGGTAACGACGAAGAAGAAACAATGTTGTCAATCGCGGAAAAAATAATAAATCTAGCTAAAAGTAAATCAAAAATTATCTTTTTAGATCCTGTCAAAGATGATCCTCGACAAAGAAAACCCGATTTGTCTCTTGCAAAGAAAAAAATCAATTGGAACCCAAAGGTTCCTTTAGAGGCAGGGTTGCTAAGAACTATTGAATATTTTAAATCTGTTATATAAGTCTAGATAAAATGAGAAATTCAATTGTAGTTTTAACTCCAGTTTATGAGGATTTGGATTCCTTAAAAATACTAGCAAATAAATTGTACGAAGAATATCAAAAACAATTGTATCTGGTCGTCGTGGATGATTGTTCTAAGAAACATCCAATCAGTAAAGAAAATCTTGGCGTATCAAATTTAAAGGGAGAAATAATAACTTTGAGAAAAAATGTAGGGCATCAAATAGCAATTGCTATAGGGCTGAATCACATTAATAAGAATCTTAAAGAATTTTCTGAAGTTGTAATTATGGATTCTGACGGAGAAGATAGACCCGATTCAATAAAAGATTTAAAATCTACATTAAACGAAAAAAAAACTGATATCGTAGTTTCATCCAGAAAGAGCAGACAGAATTCATTATATTTTAAGATTTTATATTCGTTATACAAAATCTTATTTTCCTATCTAACAGGTCATAGAATTAATTTCGGAAATTTCATGATATTAAATAGAAATGGATTAAGCAAATTTCTAGAAATCAAAGATATTTATATTCACATAGCCGCTTCTGTTCTTATTTCAAAAGCTACTTACAACGTAAAGCCTATAGATAGAGGAAGTAGATATAGAGGAGAAAGTAAAATGAATTTATACAATCTCATAAATCATGCTATAAGAAGTTTTGCTGTTTTCGATAAAATAGTATTCAAACGAATTCTAATTATTATTGTGGTTTCGTCTCTGTTTTTAATCGGCTCTACATATTTTAGTAGACCAGATTTAATCTTCATTTCATCCTTTTTTTTATTAATACATCTTATTTTTTATAAATACATAATTATCCAAAAAAAAAGATTATATGTTTTCCACAGTACTTTTTCTTCATTATCTACGATAATAGGGAAAATTTCAAAAATTTAAGCCTAATTCACAAGTTAGATTTTTTCTATAGGACCCTGTATTGTGAAATCATTGAGAAATGGCTAAGATAAAGAAAATATGTATAAAATATTAAATAAAAATAAAGAATTACTAATCTTAGTTGTTCTCTCTGTAATCCTTTTTTGTTTTCAGTACGGGGTTGAAATTCTAAACCCGAGAAATATTTTATGGCTAGAAGGCGATTCTTATACCCAGTTTATAGGCTGGTCATTTTATAGAAACAGCAATTTTTTCACTTTTCCACTATTAAAGATTTTCGATTACGGGATGGATGTCGGATCTACTATCATCTATACAGATTCTTTACCCTTAATGGCGATTCTATTTAAGCCTTTTAGCAAATTTCTTCCAGTAGATTTCCA
>DCAB01000012.1:0-29064 GCA_002311855.1 Candidatus Dadabacteria bacterium UBA1144
TCCCATTCTATAGTACTTGGTGGCTTGTTAGAAATATCGAAGACTACCTTATTAATTCCTTTAACATTATTAATAATTTCAGATGATATTAAATCTAGAACATCATGAGGAATTCTTGACCAATTAGCTGTCATTCCATCTACACTATTAACTGCTCGTATAGCAATAGTATTTTCATAAGTTCTTTCGTCTCCCATAACTCCTACTGTTTTAATTGGGATTAGAACACAAAATGCTTGCCAAATTTTATTATATAAATTTTTAGATTTAAGAATGTCGATATATATCTTGTCTGCAGTTTGTAAAAGCTGAACTCTTTCTTTTGTAACAGCACCTATAATTCTTATGGCTAGACCGGGGCCAGGGAATGGATGTCTACCAATTAAATCTTTATTTATTTTTAAAGCATTACCAAATACTCTAACTTCATCTTTAAATAAATCTCTTAAAGGCTCAACTAGTTTTAAATTCATTTTCTTTGGTAATCCACCAACATTATGATGTGACTTAATAACCGCAGATGGTCCACTAACATTGACACTCTCTATTACATCTGGATACAAAGTTCCCTGAACTAAAAACTTAGCCCTACTCTTTTTAGCTTCTTTTTCAAAAAGTTCTATAAAGGTTTTTCCTATTATCTTTCTCTTTTTTTCCGGATTAACGACGTTGTTTAATCTTTTATAAAATAAGTTTGATGCATTGATGACTTTTGGTCTTAAACCCAATTTTTTTAAACTTGGTAATATCTCTTCCACTTCTTTATATCTCATAAGTCCTGTATCAACAATGAAAGACTTTAGGTTTTTGCCTATAGCTTTATTAACAAGAACTGAGGACACACATGAATCAACTCCCCCGGAGATTGCGGAAATAGCAATATCTTTACCTATCGTTTCTTTTATTTCCTTAACTTTTGATTGAACAAGTTTTGAAGGTTTCCAGTTAGGTTTGCAACCTGCAATATCAATTAAAAAGTTTTTAAAGAACTGTTTGCCAAAGGATGTATGCATAACTTCAGGATGAAATTGTGTTCCAATTATTCTTGAATCTTTTGATGAAAAAACAGAGATTGACCCAAATTCCGATTTTGCAAGAACTTTTAAAGATTTGGGAAGTTTGACGATTGTATCACCATGTGACATCCAGGACATTTCGTTGCTAGAAATATTTTTCAATATTTTTGACTGAGCAACTTTCTTAAGTTTAGATGGTCCAAACTCTCTTATTTCTGATTTCCCGATTCTACCACCAAGCATTTTTGATATTATTTGAGCTCCATAACAAATACCTAATACAGGAATACCAGATTCGAGTATTTTCAAATCTATCTTAGGTGCATTTCTATCATGTACACTAGCAGGGCTGCCGGAAAAAATTATACAGCTAGGATTTTTTTTTAATATATCCTGAATTTTTATATTAAATGGAACTATCTCGGAATAAATGTTTAGTTCTCTAATTTTTCTCGCGATTAGCTTTGTAACTTGAGATCCAAAGTCTAAAATTAGAGCGGTACTTATATTCATTTTCTAATCTAAAGAATAGTTTGGCGCCTCTCTACTTATATCAATATCATGAACGTGGCTTTCTTTTAACCCCGCACTTGTTAATTTTATGAATTTGGCTGACTTCAAATCCTTTAAGTTCCTTGACCCTGTATATCCCATTCCCGCTTTCAAGCCACCCACTAATTGATAGATAACTTTGTTAATAGGTCCTCTATAGGGAACTCTTCCTTCAATTCCCTCAGGTACGAGTTTTGAATCAATAATATCCTCTTGGTAGTATCTATCTCTACTCCCTTCTTTCATCGCCTCAATAGAGCCCATTCCTCTATAAGTTTTGAAAGATCTACCCTGGTAAAGAACGAGTTCTCCAGGAGCCTCGTCCGTTCCGGCCAATAAATTGCCTATCATGGCACAATTTGCACCGGCTGCAAGAGCTTTTGTGATATCTCCTGAATATTTAATACCTCCGTCAGCAATAACAGGTATTTTAGATTTTTTAGCAATAGAGCAGACATCCATTATCGCAGTTAATTGAGGAACTCCAATTCCTGCTATTATTCTTGTTGTGCAAATGGAACCCGGTCCTATGCCAACTTTCAAAGCATCAGCACCAGCCTTTATAAGTTCTTTGGCTGCTTCAATTGTAGCTATATTACCAACAACTATACCAATTCTGCTAAATTTCTTTTTTAGTAGCTTAAGAGAATCAACAACTTTTTTTGAATGCGCATGAGCTGTGTCAATGAATAAAATATCTAATCCATATTGAATTAAGCTTTCAACTCTTTCAATCATATCTTGTCCAACTCCCACCGCTGCAGCAGCAAGTAGTCTTCCCTGTTTATCTTTAGAAGAATTTGGGAATTTGCTGCTTTTCTCGATATCTTTCATGGTTATCAAGCCCTGGAGTCTAAATTTTTTGTCTACTACAGGCAATTTCTCTATTTTATATTTGTTCAATAATTCTCTAGCCTCATTGGAACCAATACCACTTTGGACGACAATTAAATCTTTCTTAGGAGTCATTAATTTGCTTATTTTGAAATGTAAATTTTTTTCGTATCTTAAGTCTCTCATGGTTATTATTCCTAGCAAATCCGCCCCATTCTCGGTTACAGGTAAACCAGTAAAATTTTTAGTTGTCATGATTTCGAGAGCTTGTCTTCCGGTAGAATTAGGAGAAATTGTATGAGGCTCAATGATCATACCGCCCTCATATTTTTTTACCCTTTCCACTTTTTGAGACTGTTCTAGGATACTTAAATTTTTATGAATAACTCCTAAACCACCTTCCCGTGCCATAGCAATAGCAGTTCTAGCTTCCGTAACTGTATCCATAGCCGAACTTATAATAGGTATATTCAATGAAAATCTCCTGGTCACATTAGTCTTTACATCAACAGCTGAGGGCATGACAGTTGAATAAGAGGGGCACAAAAGAACGTCATCGAAAGTTAATGATTCTCTAATTTTAATATCCTTTCTTATTTTGCAAAGCTCCTTTTTGTCATCTTGGATTTTGTCGTTGATTTCTTTGGCCTAATTCTAATATTTGGAAATTTTTTAGAGGTAAACTTGTTCTCTTTAGTTGTACTCTTTGTTTTATTTTTTTTAGGAGTAATTTTTTTTGGCCCAGCTTTTTTCTTTATAACTTTTTTAGACTTTTCAACTAACTTTGATTTACTAGGAACATTGACTTTATTTTTAGTTTTGTTTTCTTTGGTTTGTCTCTGCTTGGATTTCCCTACTTTTCCTTTTGTGGATTCTTCCTCGATTTCGACTTTGATATCTTCAAATTCACGCACGCTGACGTCGTTGATAAACTTAATAACTTTTTTTCTGAGGTCCGAAAGTGCTCCGACTTCAAATTCTATTACCTGGGTTTTTTGATTCATGACAATTTTCACAGGCATAACACCAGCGAAAGTTCCTCGATCAATCTTCTCGAAACCTACGGACTTTAGCAATTGCTTTTGGATAGACGGCAAAAAAATTGTGCCTAATACGGTAATCTCATCGGGGAGAAGTCCATCTTGGGTAACACTTATCTTAACTGTTGTCTCTTTCATCCTTTACTCTAACTTATTAAGTACAATAAATATAGATAAATTTTTATCACATTCTACTTAATTAGAGGTTGAAAGACAAATTAATCGATAAATTGACACGGTGGCTATCATAACTAATTTTAAATCACAATTTTTATGCTATATTCTACTACCTGGATGATATCTACCTAGAGAAATTCAATGAGTCTAACAAAGAACCAAATTGCAAGATACAGTAGGCATTTGATAATGCCAGAGGTTGGGGTGAGAGGCCAAGAAAAACTGGCTGAATCAAAAGTTTTATGTATTGGTGCTGGTGGTCTAGGATCTCCTTTAGCTCTCTATCTGGCTTCAGCTGGGGTTGGAACTATTGGAATAGTAGACTTTGATGTTGTTGATCTCAGTAACCTTCAAAGACAAATTCTTCACGCTGAAGAAAGAATTGGTGAATTAAAAGTCGAGTCAGCAAAAAAAAGACTTTCTGAACTCAACTCCGATATAAATGTAAATACATATAATCTTCGACTCACGTCCGAAAATACTCTAGATTTATTTAAAGACTATGATGTAATCGTAGATGGAACTGATAATTTTCCAACAAGATATTTAGTAAATGATGCCTGTGTTTTATTAGATAAACCAAATGTCTACGGTAGCATTTTCCGGTTTGAAGGACAGGCAACGGTATTCAATTATAAGGGTGGGCCTCATTATAGAGATTTGTATCCTGAGCCCCCTCCACCAGGGATGGTTCCATCATGTGCGGAAGGAGGAGTATTAGGAATACTACCAGGTATAATCGGGGTTATCCAAGCAACTGAAACAGTAAAAATACTGCTCGAAATAGGCCAAACATTGAGTGGCAGACTTCTTCTCTATGATTCGTTAAAAATGTCTTTTAGGGAAATTAAATTAAGAAAAAGTCCGGACACTCCAAAAATTACAGGATTAATAGATTATGAAGAATTCTGTGGTATCAATGCTTTAGACGACGATGAGAATGAACTAGAAATGAGCGTCGATATATTTAAGGATATCTTAGATTCCAAACCCAATATTACACTTTTAGATGTTAGAGAACCAGGTGAGTATGAAATTTGCAATTTAAAAGATTCCAGGTTGATTCCGCTAGGTGACCTTACTTCTAGAGTTCATGAATTAGATACCGCTGATGATATTGTTGTCTATTGTCATCATGGAATGAGGAGTTTGCAGGCTGCTAGAATACTCCTGGGAATGGGTTATAAAAAAGTAAGAAACCTAGCCGGTGGCATAGATGCATGGGCTGCAAAGTTTGATGATACAATGCCTAGATATTAATATGGCGCATCTTTTATAGAATCCTCGAAAATTTGTTGTTCTTCCAAATTTTCAAATCCAGTTGGTCTATCGCCATCACCCATTATCTCACCAATTATCCCAACTACAAGTAAACCAATAATGATATAAACTATAATTTTTTTTGTGGTTAGTTTTGTTGTTTTAGAACTATCCACTACATCCTTTGGTGTATAAGTCGATGTCTCTATTGTGACATTACTCGTGGTATTTTCTACTGTATAAGTTGATGTCCCATATTTATTATTTTGTTCATTGCCTTTTAAAAATCCTGCATTGACAAATATATATAATTCAACCATTAAGATTATTAGTTTGTATGGATTCAGTATCGATTCAGATATCAATTCCATATAATATGGGATTGACATAACATATGGGACGACAGCTAAAAGACCATTAATCGATCTGTCCTGTAATCTTTTTGCATCAACAAAAACGCCTAGTGCAAAAAAAACAAGCAATGAAAGAGACATAACCCTTAGAACCTGCCCTTCACCAAGATTTAATCCAGACATTATTGCACTGAGTGGAAATATAAGTAAAAACCATGCAAGATATAAAAAGATTTTTGAGTACCACCAAGTTCTTCTGTCAATTCTTCCTTCGAAAGATAAAAAAATGGATTTCAGAAAATTAAACTCCAAGAATCTTGAGAACTTAAATTCTGTAGACTTTTTAATTCTTTCTAATATTTCATCTATATTCATCGTAAATTATCTGGGCGAAAAGGGACTCGAACCCTTACAGATTTAAATCCAGCGGCTTTTGAGGCCGCCGCGTCTACCAATTCCGCCATTCGCCCATATTCTCTTTAAATCAAATTATTTTTTCTTTGATTTTATACCAATAAATAGCATTGATTACAAGGGAATGGGTAATTTTTTTCTCCATTATAAACCTTTCCAAATCTAATAAATCTACCAGTTTCACCTTTGTATATTCACTACCTGAATTTTGGGGTTCAGATATTTTTTCGATATCTTTGGCCAAGAATGTATGACATTTATTATTCAAAATTGCTGGGTTTGGGTGGACGATTCCAAGCTTTGACCATTGCCGAGATACGAAACCGGTTTCTTCAAGAAGTTCTCTTTTAGCCGAATTAAGTGGTTTCTCATCCATATTAATCATACCCCCAGGCAACTCAAGAGTGATTGAATTAGTTCCTGGTCTATATTGTTCAACGAAAACGACTTTTTTATCCACCGTTAAAGGAAATATGTTAATCCAATCGCTAGATTCAAGGACATAGAAATTATATTTTTTATTTTGAGAAACTTGGTATGGGGATTTCATCTCATACTTAAATAAATCAAAAATCTTTAGGTTCTTTAATAATTTTTTATTTTGTATTATCCATTTCTTCATACAAGTCTCAATCTTAACTGAATGCTTAATCAATTAAAAATCTTTAAGATAAACAATTATGAAAATGTTAATATTATTTTTGTTGGAGGGTTGGCCGAGTGGCCGAAGGCGCACGCTTGGAAAGCGTGTAGAGGATAAAACCTCTCGTGGGTTCGAATCCCACACTCTCCGGAGAAAATTAGTCGGCTGGTCATTTTGATGGCGAACCTTTGTTAACTCCGCCAGGACAGAAATGTAGCAACGGTAGCAAGTAAGTTTGACCATTTTAATTGATTAGCCGGCCGTAAAATTTAAATGTCGTATTTAACTTTATCAAGACGATATAGACCTAAAGCTTTCGATGAAATTTTAGGTCAAGATAACGCATTAACAATTTTAAAAAGTTTTATACAAAACTACTCGCTACCTCACGCTTTAATATTTTGTGGGTCCAGAGGTGTCGGAAAGACCTCCATGGCGAGAATATTGGCAAAGACTATTAATTGCGACGAATTATTAAAATCGGGCAAATGCAAAAAATATGATTCTTGCTCTTGTAGGGAAATCGATGAAAATAAATCCATAGACGTTATTGAGATTGATGCCGCATCAAACAATGGTGTTGATCAGATTAGAGAAATAATTGATAGTTCAAATTATTCGTCAATCAGATGTAAATATAAAGTTTTTATCATCGATGAAGTGCATATGCTTTCAAAAGCCGCATTTAACGCTTTATTAAAGACTCTTGAGGAGCCAAATAAAAATACAATTTTTATTCTTGCTACAACCGAGGTCGAAAAAATACCCCTTACCGTAATTTCAAGATGCCAAACAATTAATTTCAAAAATATAAGGAAAGAAGATATCGCAAAATACCTAGAAGAAATTTCCAAGAATGAAGAGATTTCTATTGACAATGAATCAATTAAAATGATCGCTGATGAGAGCAGAGGGTCAGCAAGAGATGCATTAGGGTTTCTGGAATTGCTTTCAAATTCATTAAGTAAAAATATAAAAATAGATAATGCCTCAATTATTTTAGGAAAAACAACAAAGCAAATCCTTTCAAAAATTACTGAAAACATTCTCAAAGGAGATGTCAATAAAGTTCTAAACGAATATAACAATATTTACGAAAATGGTTATGACTCAAAAAAATTTATCAATTCATTAATGAATTATTTTAGAACCATGATTTATTATAAATTAGGCTTAGAGGACACAGTCGACGATATTGATATTCTCAATAATGATGAAACTGAGAATCTCAAACAACTGGAACTTCCAATACTTGAAAATCTTTTTGATGAGCTAATAAAACTATACGATTTGTCTTCAAAATCAGATAGTATCAGATTTCTTATTGAATCTCATCTCATAAAATTATGTTTGATTTCAAATTATCTTGATTTCGATTTGATAATTGAAAAGGATGAGGTTCCAAGAGACGAAAATAAAACCAATAACATGCCAAAAGAAGTAAGTGATAAGAAAAATATCGAAAAAAAAAAATTAAAATCTAATAGTAGTGAATTTAATTCAGAAATTTTCCTTAATAATTTGGAAGATTCAAAAAACAACAATTTTAAATTATTAAAAGAGTCAGATTTCGAAATCGGAGATAATACAATAACAATAAAATCAAGAAATGAAATTTTATCTCAACTTCTTAACGAGGATTCGAAGAAAGAGGAGATTAAAAATTTAATTCAGGATATCTTTCAAAAGGATTACAATCTAATAATCAAAGAACCTGATAAAGATTCAAAAGAATCAGTCAACAGCGATGATTTTAAATTTAAAGAAAAAAAAGATAAACTATTACAGTCTTCATCTGTAAAAAACCTATTTGATGCGTTTGACTGTAGGATAATGGATGTAGAAAAGGAAATTTGATCATGAAAGTACCCGGAAATCTAAATATGAAGAACATGATGAAACAGGCTGAAAAAATGAAACTTGAAATGGACAAACTTCAAGAAGAGGCAGGGAATACATTAGTCGAATCAAGTTCGGGCGGAGGAATGGTTAAAATAATTGCTAAGTCAAAAGGTGAGATAACTTCAATTATTATAGAGGATGAAGTATTAAAATCTGGGGATAAAGCAATGATTCAAGATTTAATTCAGGCTGCGATTAACGAAGTCCTAGATAAAGGTAGAGAAAATATTAAAGAAGAAATGTCTAAAGCCGCATTATCAATGGGGGTACCACCTGGTCTCCTTTAAAAATGAAAAAGAACTATCTTGCCAACGAAATTATCCGACTAATCGATTCGCTATCTAAATTGCCTGGCATTGGCAATGTAACTGCGTCTAGGCTAGCTCTATATTTAATGAAAAAGCCTTCTCAATTAAGTATGGAAATAGCAAGATCCATAGTAGAGGCTAAAAAATCTGTTAGAACTTGTGAAACTTGTAATGATTTTATTTTTAACAATGAGTGTGACTGCTATAGCGGGTCAAGAAATAGTGATATTCTTTGTGTAGTTGAGAATAGTATAGATTTAATTTCTATAGAAAAAAGCGAAGGATACAATGGTCAATATCATGTTCTTCAAGGACTTCTTTCAATCTCACAAGGAGTCAACCCCAAAGATCTAAAAATCGATAAACTAGTTGCCAGAGTCAAGAAAGAAGATTTTAAAGAAGTAATTTTAGCAACAGATCCTACTAGCGATGGGGAATTCACAGCTCAATTCATTCACGAAAAAATCAAAGATTATTGTCCTTTAATAACACGAATTGCTATAGGAATTCCAATTGGATCGGAAGTTAATTATACTGATAAAAATACACTCGCAAAATCATTAATTGACAGAAGAAAAGTATCATAGATTCTTTCTAATCCTTCTTGACTTTAAGAGTATATTACTTAACATTTCTTTGGTACTTTTTTAAGAGAGGGGAAATCAAATTGAAAATTTTAGTAATCATCAGGCAAACTCCAGATACTGAGGCCAAGATTCAAGCAAATTCCACTCAAAATGGTATCGAAACGTCCAATATAAAGTGGATTCTGAATCCATTTGATGAAATCGCTGTTGAAGAAGCGGTGCAAATTAAGGAAAAATCGGCTTCTGAAGTAATCATACTTACTGTTGGATCTGAGAGATCCCTCGAGGCACTAAGAACTGCGCTCGCTATGGGTGGTGATTCAGCAATTCATATTACAGATGATAGTTTTGCCGACATGGATTCTTATGCTCTTTCAAAAGTTATAGCTTCAAAAATTAAAAGCATTGGTGATGTTGATTTAATCCTTAGTGGAAAAAAATGGATTGACGAAGAATCCGGTCAGGTTGCAATACAAATTGCCGAGGAACTGGGAATACCACAAGCAACCCTAGCCACCAAAATTGATTTGGATGAAGCTAACAAATCTGTAAAAGTTCAATCAGAAATTGAAGGTGGACAAAGAATTGTGGAATTAAAACTTCCTGCTTTAATAACTTGTGAAAGAGGTTTGAACGAGCCTAGGTATGCCTCACTTCCTGGTATTATGAAAGCGAAGAAAAAACCACTTGAAGAAGTTCAAATGGATTCAATTGATGTTGGCGAACTTGGTCTCACCAAAGAAAGTCTAGGTAATGCTGGCTCCAGACTTAAAGTTGATAGTATCGAAATTCCTGTAATCAAAAGAACCCTTACAATACTTAAAGGTGGAAAATCTGATATGGTACAAGCGGATGAAGTAAAAAAAGCATCTGAAGAACTTGCAAGACTTTTAAGAGAAGAAGCTAAAATTATTTAAGGAGAAAAAAATGGGTGAGATTTGGGTACTAGTAGATACAAGTCAAGGCGTAATTAGAAATGTTACTTATGAAGTTTTGACCGCAGCTAGAAAATTAAAGGAAAAAAATGGTGCTACTATAGCAGCAGTTTATGTAGGTGATGAAGCAGGTTCCATTGAGGAAGATCTTTCTAAATATGGTGCTGAAAAGATTTATAAAATTGAAAATCCAACTCTCAAAGATTTTAATGCCTCGGCTCATGCTCATGCACTAGCCGAAACCATAAAAAAACACAACCCTGATATAATTTTGGCTGGCAACACGCTACAAAATCAGGATTTCCTTCCGCGGGTTGCATCGAGAACATCCTCAGGTCTAAGTTTTGATGCTATAGATATAGATATAAATTCTTCATCGACATTGCAAGTAAAAAGATATAGATATTCTGGTAAGTCGATATCCACAATCTCCTATCATGATGTAAAACCGATGATAGCCACACTGAGACCTAACGCTTTTAAACCGGTAGAAAATCAAACAAGTGCTGAGGTTATCAACGAAAGCATAGATGTTCCCGCAGAGAATAATATGAAAGTTCTAGAAACTAAAATTATCCCTAAAGAAAGGCCCGAATTAACTGAAGCTGATAAAATTGTTTCTGGAGGGAGAGGGATGGCAAATGGTGACAATTTTAAATTAATTTTCGACATTGCTGACAGTATAGGTGCTGCTGCTGGTGCATCTAGAGCAGCAGTTGATTCCGGATTCGTGCCCTATGAAATGCAAGTAGGACAGACAGGTAAAGTTGTGTCTCCTAACTTATACGTGGCTGTAGGTATTTCAGGTTCCGTACAGCACTATGCAGGAATGGGTTCCTCAACAATAATTGTGGCAATCAATAAAGATCCTGATGCTCCAATTTTCCAAAAATGTGACTATGGAATTTGTGGAGATCTATTCGAGGTTATTCCCGCATTAACAGAAGAATTTAAAAATCTCTCTTAAAAACTTGGATACAAGAAGCAAAGTAAAAAGTTCTGTCCTAAGTAATATCAACCAATTTGATTTCAAAATCCATATTGTTAAATATTCGTTTTATTACCGAATTAAAATATGTAGATTTATCAGTAAGAAATATTTTTCTTTGTTTTGGTATTTTACTAAATTCATTAGGATAATAGAGCTTGAGATAATCATACAAAGATTTAGAAATTTCTTCAGCCGAATCAATCAAAATAACATCTGAGCCAAGATAATCTTGTATATTTTTTTTAATCAATGGATAGTGTGTGCAACCAAGTATCAACGCATCGATCTTTTTATTTTTAAATATTTGCAAATTATCTTTAATTATTAGTTTTGAATAATTCTTTTTTGAAAGGCCTTGTTCTATCATTGGAGCAAAGATAGGACATGCCTTACTTAATATCTTGATTGATTTGTCAATTTTTCTTAACTTTTTCTCGTATGTTCTACTTTCAATCGTTGAAGAAGTACCGATAATACCTATTCTCTTAGCTCCTGATTTAGAGGAAGCCTGTGCGCCTGCAGATAGAACATCAAAAATGGGTAAGTTAAATTTTCTCTTTAGCAAACTAGTTGAATATGATGAGGCAGTATTGCAAGCCACAATAATGATTTTACAACCTAGGGACTTCAAAAACCTAACATTATTCTCAGAATATTTATCTACTGTTTTTTTCGATTTTATTCCGTAGGGGAGTCTGGCAGTATCTCCAAGATAGAGCAATTCGAAAGATGGAAGTCTTTTGGAGATTTCTTTCAATACTGTTAAGCCACCAATTCCTGAATCAAAAATTCCTATCTTCATTAGTACACCGTAATTATAAATCATTTGTTGTTATTTTTTAGTAACTAAATAGGTTCAATTAATAGAGCATGAACTCATTGATGGTTCTTATTAGATGACAATGGCTTGATATGAGAGATGCTTTTACTGTAAGATTAAGCTGTGGAAAATTTAAATTTAGTGGAACCTATATCAGCTTATCACAAATTCTGTCCTCAATGTGGCAGTGCATTATTCCCTATCTCATCAGATAGTAGAGATAAATTAAATTCTGAAGAGACAAAAGCTGACAAAGAATGTCATTGTTGTGGTAAAAAATTTATGGTTCTTTTTGGGTGTTAAAATGCCATATATAAATCTAAAAGTTGGCGGGAAACTAACCGAACAGCAAAAAAAAGAAATCATTTCTCAATTTACAAAGACACTTGAAGATGTAGCAGGAAAACCACCCTCATCTACTTATATAGTAATCGATGAGATATCAAGAGATCTGTGGTCGGTTGGTGGTAAGCTGTTATCAGAAAACGACTAATAATTGTCTAGATATCGTTAAACCTCTTAGAGATAATTTATTTATGCGCATAAAGTGTTAGTTTATGCGCATAAAAAATTATTTTCTTAATATTAAATTAATCACCGTAAGCTTCATTTCCATGCTCTGATATATCAAGTCCTTTGGTCTCACTCTCTTCATCGACCCTAAGTCCAAACAGTTGATCGATTACGAACAAGATAATGTAAGTACCTATAGCAACAAAGATGATAGTTCCTGCGGCTGCTTTCATTTGAATCACAACTTGTGCAAAATTGCTTGCAATACCTACAGCAAAAATTCCTGTAGCGATAGTACCCCAAAGCCCCCCTATTCCATGTATTGCAACAACATCTAATGTGTCGTCAAAACCAAATTGAGTTTTTAGCGAACATGCATAACTGCAAATAATACCTGCAATTAAACCAATATAGAGAGAGGATATAGGATCTACAAATCCTGCGGCAGGAGTAATAGCAACAAGACCAGCAATGGCTCCACTAGCAGCCCCTACAACTGTTGGAACTCCTTTTGATACCCATTCGCTTAGCATCCATCCTATAACTGCAGCTGAAGCAGCAGTATTAGTATTAAGAAAAGCTAGAGCGGCATCTCCATTTGCCCCCAATGCACTTCCGGCATTAAAACCAAACCATCCTACCCACAGAAGAGCCGCACCTGCGACTACAAAAGGAACATTATGGGGAGTATTAGAAGAACTTTTTGCTCTTCTTCCGTACATAAATGCAGCAACTAAGGCAGCGGTACCGGAACTCATATGAACAACCGTTCCACCGGCAAAGTCTAACGCTCCCATGGATCCAATCCACCCTCCACCCCAAACCCAATAGCAAAGAGGGGAATAGATCAAGGTGGACCAAAGTACCGCAAAAAGAACATATGAAGCAAATTTTGCTCTCTCCGCAATTGCTCCTGTTATTAGTGCAACCGTGATTATGGCAAAAGTAGCCTGAAAGGCAACAAATAAATAATCAGGAATTGTGCCATTAGCAGCCCCAATTATATTTTTCAAGCCTATATGATCCAAGGATCCTACAAACTGGCTTTCAGAGCCGCCAAACGCAAGTGTATAACCAATTAACACCCACGAAACACTTATAAGTGCCGCAGCTGCAAAACTATGAGTAATCGTACTCAGAACATTTTTCTTTCTTACCAGACCACCATAAAATAAAAATAGTCCTGGTATCGTCATCATTAATACCAACGCGGTTGAGGTTAACAACCATGCCGTATCTCCACTATCAATTCCTTCAGCAAACGCATTGAGCGGAAGCAAGAAAACCATAGCGAATAGAATGTTTTTAAACTTTCTCATCGTAGTTTATCTCCTTATAACTAACCTTATACTACAATATGCAAAAATTGTGCCAATAAAACTACGTTCTACCTAATTTTCTTTACTTTTTTTTATTTTTCTGATACCACAACAAATACCAATTATATCTCTTATTTGAAAAATCATTAAATTTTATATTGTATGATTAAAATATAATGAACGAACCAAGAAATATTCTTGATATGCTTCAGAATTCAGCAAAAAACTACGGTAACCGAATAGCTCTTAGCGAATTCGAAAATGGGGAATTAATTGAAATTAGCTTTGCTAAACTCAACGATCTTGCAAGACGACAGTGTATATTTCTTAAAATGCATGGTGGAAAACCTGGATCGAATATAGCTATATCAGGTCCTAATTCGATTGATTGGGTAATTAGATTTTTCTCAATAATTTATGCTGGTTGCACAGTTGTACCCATAGATCCTAAGCTAAATGCAAAATCAGTTGAATTTATTCTCGGATTTACGAATTGTTCTTCATTCTTCATTGATGATCCTAGCAAAGTTCACCAAAAATATAGGGATATTACATCCACCATAAAGGTCGGTTGGGAACCAGACCGTCCAAGCATGGTCTTGCAGCTCGAGGACATACGTGAAGAAACAGGTGAGAGCCTCATAAAAAAGTATGATTTTGATTATGGTAACCCAGTGCAAATAACTGAAGATTCGATTGCAGAAATTCTTTTTACTTCAGGAACAACTGGAGATCCAAAAGGTGTAATGCTTAGCCATAAAAATTTAATGTCAAATGTTATAGATATAAAAAAAATCGTTTCATATGATGACAAAGAGACATCTTTCTCGATTCTCCCACTCCACCACGTTTATGAATTAACAGGAGGGCTTTTGAATAACATTTATAATGGAAACACGGTGCATTTTTGCTCAAAAATAGATTTGCCAACAATGTCAAAAGAAATGAAAATAGTTCAACCTTCGATATGGCCAGTAGTTCCCTTGATACTTGAAAAAATATACAAGGGTATAAAAAAGAGTTTAGAAGAATCGCTGGTAAGAAGAGCCTTATTTTATGTAGCTCCAAAACTTTTCGGAAAACTAGTCAAACACAAAATTGGGCTAGATAAAATAAAATTTATTTTGTGTGGTGGTGCTGCATTAAATGAAGAAATAGAAAGATTCTTAGACAAAATTGGCGTAAAAATAGTTCAGGGATATGGGCTTTCCGAAGCATCTCCTTTAATCTCTGTAAATCCTCCTACAAAAGTTAAGTTTGGATCGGTAGGTAAAATTATAAAATCTTGCAGTGTAGAATTAAGAGACAAGAACGACGAAGGGCACGGGATAATCTTTGCGAAAGGGCCAAATATTTTTCTAGGATATTACAAAAATCCTGAATCGACCAATGATGTTTTAAAAGATGGTTGGCTTGATACCGGAGACATAGGATATCTTGATGATGAGGACTATCTTTATATTACTGGTAGAGAAAAATTTGTTATTGTGAACAAAGGAGGGAAGAATATTTATCCAGAAGAGATTGAGGAGCATCTGAAGACTTCAAATTTAGTCAAAGACTCGGTAGTTTTTAGTAGCGATGATAAAAATATAATTGTAATAATTCAACCCGAAGAACTAGTATTTAAAAATAGACATTTAGATGAAGTGAAAAAAATAATTTACGATTGCGTATTGGATACAAACAAACAATTAGAATCCTATAAAAGAATCAACAAAGTTTATATAACCACAAATGATTTTAAAAAGACATCAACTCAAAAAATAAAAAGAGATTTTCTACGAGATTTCAAATCAACTGATTACATATTAGCTAATTAGATAGAGCTGTCTGAATTTCATTTTTGCAGATTTAAATTCTTCTTTAAGTTTTTTTGGTCTAGATAATAACTCTCTATCTATCATCTTGTAAGGAATCTCTATTAGATTTTCTTTCGATTTCAATATACCAGTTTGAAGTTTATAAATCGAGTTTTCGATTTTTTTGAAATTAAAATCACCGAGCTTTTCTTGATCAGATTTAATACCCGAAATTATGCGTGAATCAATAGGTCTTTCTCTACATAAGACCAACGAAAGTAAGTCGCATATCTGGAGAAATCTTAGCTCGATTTTGAATTCATCCGTTTTAACTGAGGGTTTTTTTTCTTTTAGAAAAGCCGAACCAACGTTGTAATCACAACGTTCATTAAATGAGTTGTTAGTAGCATTTCTCCGAGAAATGGATTTAGCATAAAGAACTTTGAAATGCTCAGCAATTAAGAGAGAGGAGTAAGTAACAATAGAGTTCGAAACACTTTTAACCCACAACTCCTCTTGTAGAGATTGTTTCATATTCTGAAAAGTATAAACCTCGTTATTCTCTGATACTTTCGGGGTTTTATCATACTCAATCCATCCGCAGTCATGATTTCTTATAGCATATTGAAGTTCTTCTTTGTTTTTTACACCAGAAATAATTTCCTCACTAAAAAGAAGGAAAATATCAAGCGACACTCTTGCATGGTCATGTTGAGTGATAAAACATAAATTGTCATTATATTCTCTAGTAATCAATAATTTTCCCTTTTTTCTTAAATCTATTGAATTCTTGCTATAATCAGGATAACTTAATTTTGTGGCCCTAGTAGCAATAATAGTTGGTAGTGATTCAGATTTAGATAAGGCTTCCGATGCCTGCACCGTACTTGAAGAATTAGATATTCCTTACGAACTAAGAATTGCATCTGCACATAGAACGCCAGAATTAGTTACCGCATATATGAGTGACGTTGAAGAAAGGGGCATTGAAGTAATAATAGCTGCCGCAGGATGGGCTGCACATTTACCAGGTGTTGTCGCTTCGCTTACCACTCTGCCAGTCATTGGAATTCCCATTGATTCTTCGTGCCTAAATGGTCTAGATTCTCTTTTGTCAATTGTACAGATGCCTCCTGGAATACCGGTTGGAACAATGTCTATTGGAAAGGGAGGAGCTAGAAATGCAGGAATTTATGCCGCTTCTATCCTTTCTATAAAACATCCCGCAATTAAGGAGTCATTAAAAAATCTACGGGGGAAATTAAAAGAAAAGGTAAAAAAAGCTGCCGAAAAATACAATAAGTAAAAAAATTGCAAATCGTTGACCTTTATAAAACAGATTTTGCTTCCTTAGTAGACAACATAAAGCGAGGTAAAACTCTTTGCTACCCAACTGAGACTATCTACGGACTTGGGTGCATTATAAGCAATGCTCAAGCGATAGAAAAAATTTATCAAATTAAATCAAGAGAAAAAGAGAAAAAATTTTCCATATTGTTCAAGGATATTAAAATGGTAAAAAAATTTTGTAAATTGAATGCAATCGAGAAAGATTTAATTATGAAATTCACTCCTGGGCCACTATCAATTTTATTAAAGATAAAAAATACTAATTTAGTTCTGAATTCACTAATTGGTGAAGATAGCAAAATTAATTGCAGAATATCTTCTCATCCATTTGTTACAAACCTTTTTGAATTATTAGATGTCCCAATTGTATCTACAAGTGCAAATCTCAGTAGAGACAAAAATATTTTTTCTTTTAAAACAATATATAGTACTTTCCATAATCTAGTAGATATCATTATCAATGCTGGAGACATCAAAGAATCTTTGGGCTCTACCATTGTGGAAATAGAAAATGATGGTATCAAAATTATTAGAGAAGGCGATATTAAAGAAAAAGAGATAATGGTTTTCTTACATGGCAGAAATTAAATCTTTCAAAGCACTAAGGTATAATCAAGAAATAATAAAGAATATAAGTAATGTGATTGCTCCACCATACGACATCATAAACAAAAATCAACAAGATAAACTATATTCATCAGATGAATATAATGTAATTAGAATTGATTTAAATAAGACACCTGGTGATGAAAAATATAGAATTGCGCAAAAAATATTTCAAGATTGGCAAGCAAGAAAAATCTTAATACAGGATCAAGAAGAAAGTATCTATCCGTATTATCAAAAATTTGCATATAAAAGAAAAAAATATGAGAGACTTGGATTAATAGTCCTTGTTAAATTACATGAGTTTTCAGAAAAGATCATTCTCCCACATGAAGAAACATTTAGCGGGCCAAAGGAGGATAGATTAAAACTAATGAAAGCATGCAATGCTAATTTAAGTCCTATATTCGGAATCTATGACGACCCTGACAGAAAGGTTGATGAAATACTTGATGATTATATTAGTTCTAATAAGCCAATCATTGAGGTTAAATCATCCGATGAAACAATTAATATTGTTTGGAAAATATCCGATAAAAATATAATTCATCACGTAAAAGATATTTTCAAATATAAACAAATTTTGATTGCTGATGGACACCACAGATATGAAACCTCAATCAATCTACATAAAGAAGAAACAACATCTAAAAATGGTTATTCAATGTTTTATTTATCAGGAATAAATCAGAAAGGATTACTTATCAATCCAACTCATAGAATTCTCCGTGGAATTCAAAATGTAGATAAAATAATTTCTTCCATAAAATCGAATTTTATAAATGAAATCTGCAATAATACGGTCAACGAAGACCGTTTGTTACCCGATGAGTTTTTTGTTGCATGTAAGAACAAAAGTTTGTCTTTGAAATGTAAAATCAAAAATAAGGATAGAGATAAATTCTACGGAATGAGTGTTTATGCAGTTCAAAATAAAATTATTGATATTTTTGAAAAATTATATTCTGAAATTGATTTCTTTAAAAGTCTTGATGATGCCAAATCTTCAATTTCTTCTGACTCTATATGCCTAATCTTGCCCAAATTCGTTCCTTCAGATATAATGAAAGTCGTTTTAAATAATGACAAGATGCCTCAAAAATCTACATACTTTTACCCAAAAATTCCAACGGGTTTATTATTTAATAAATTATATTAATTTTTTCAATTCATTTATAATTCAATCAGATGAATAGAGATAACATAAGAAATTTTTCCATCATAGCCCATATCGATCACGGGAAATCAACTCTTGCTGATAGAATCTTAGAGATTACTAAGTCTGTAACAAAAAGAGAAATGACAAATCAATTCTTAGACAACATGGATATCGAAAGAGAAAGAGGGATAACAATTAAATCGCAATCGGTAAGAATAAATTACACCTCGAAAAATAATAATCAATACATATTTAATCTAATTGATACACCCGGGCATGTTGATTTTAGCTACGAAGTTTCCAGGAGCTTGATGGCATCTGAAGGTGCCATACTTGTTGTCGATGCTACGCAAGGTGTTGAAGCTCAAACTCTAGCGCACGCTTTCCTTGCTGCTGATATGGGTCTAGAAATCATACCTGTAATAAATAAAATTGATTTACCTGCATCTAATCCTGTAAGAGTATGTAAGGAAATCGAAAACTCTATAGGTATAGACTGTTCAAATGCAATATTGGTAAGCGCTAAGACTGGGGAAGGAGTTGAAAATATTTTAGAAGAAATAGTCAAAAGTATACCCCCACCTAGAGAATCAAAAGTTAAAAATTTAAGAGCACTAGTAATTGATACCTGGTTTGATTCTTATTTGGGTGTAGTTCTACTCGTTAGAATATTTGACAAAGATATCAAAACTGGCGAGAGAATTAAACTAATGTCCACCAACAAAAATTATGAGGTTAGAAATTTAGGGATATTCAATCCGAAAGCAAAAAACATCTCTAAACTTAGTTTAGGTGAAGTTGGGTTTGTAACGGCGTCGATAAAACAAATAAGCGACGCAAAAGTTGGTGATACAATAACCTCGGCAGACTATCCAGCCAAGAATCCCTTAAAAGGATTCAAGGATATAAAACCTATGGTTTTTTGTGGTTTATATCCAATTGATTCTAATTTTTACCAACAACTTAAAGAATCCCTAGAAAAAATTGCCTTAAATGATTCGTCGATTAAATATGAGCCAGAAACATCGGCTGCATTAGGATTTGGCTTTAGATGTGGATTTCTTGGTTTGTTACATATGGAGATAGTCAAAGAGAGGCTTGAAAGAGAATTTAATTTATTATCAATTGCCACGTCCCCAACCGTAGTATACGAAGTTCTTAAAAAAAATGGAGAAAAAATTATTGTTGACAACCCAAATCTTCTACCTGAGAACAATCAGATAAAATGCATTATGGAACCATTTGTAAATGTTAGTCTCCATAGTCCTAAACAATTTCTAGGAGGCTTATTGGATTTGTGTGAATCTAGAAGAGGAGTTCAAAAAAATATAGATTTTATATCTGAAGAAAGGCTAATTTTAGAATATGAATTACCTTTATCAGAGATGATTTATGATTTCTACAACAAAGTTAAATCTATTAGTAAGGGTTATTGCTCAATGGATTATGAGCCGAGCAATACAAAAGAATCGGATCTAATCAAACTTGATATATTAATTAATGGTGAAGTTGTTGATGCATTATCTTTCATAACACATAGAAAAAATTCTTATTATAGAGCTAGAGATATAACTGAAAAATTAAGAGAAATAATCCCGAGACAACTGTTTGAAGTAGCTATACAGGCTTCTATCGGGTCTAAGATTATAGCTAGAGAAACAGTAAAAGCTTTGAGAAAAGATGTAACCGCGAAATGCTATGGTGGAGATGTCACCAGAAAAAGAAAACTTTTAGAAAAACAAAAGGAAGGAAAAAAAAGGATGAAAAATGTAGGAAATGTTGAAATACCACAAGAAGCTTTTATAGCAATTTTATCAACTAAAGAATGAGTTTAATTTCAATCCTCTTCTTTCGGTGTCATCATTGCAGTAATTGCAAGGGTAGCGGCACTTGGTGCGTTTGGATCAGTAAGAACATTTATCAAAGCCGGAAGATTCGATTTGCAGGCTCTCTCAATAGCAGATGATAACTCATCAGGCTCTACCACCATCTCTCCATATCCTCCCATTGCCTTAACAATTTCATGAAAATTGATAAGAGGTAATTCGTGTCCGGTGGGAGTATTATCTTTACCGTAATTAATCCAATGCTGGTGTTTTGTCATTCCCCAAGATTGATCATTACAAACAATTGATACAAAGGGAAGTTTATGTTTAACGGCTGTTTCAAATTCCATAAAATTCATCCCTATCGCTCCATCTCCACTAATTAAGGCAACCTGTCTGTCAGGAAAAGCCACTTTGCTACCTATTGCGAACGGAACTCCAACCCCCATACAGCCTAACGGTCCACCTTTCATATATATTCCTGCCTTATCTACATTGTAAGTTGAATCAGTCCAAGCTTGCGTGTCTCCACCATCAACACACAGCATTGCATCTTTTCCTAAAACATCTTCGATTGACTTGACAACTCTTAAGACATGCAAAGGCTTCTCATCATTATTTTTTAGTCTCAGAACTTCTTTCCATTCATCATCTTTCCATTCCTTGCAAATATTTATCCACTCTGAAAAGTTCAGTCCTAAATTGACAATTTTAGAATTTACTTTCAATAAAGCCTTATCAATATCAGAGACTATAGGAAGGTGTGCCGGTCTATTTCTGCCTATCTCTTCAGATTCTATATCAACTTGAATTATTTTAGCACTAGGATTAAATGTTCGGCCCCACCCTATATACAAACTTAGCCTAACCCCCAATAATATAATCAGATCAGACTCAGATGTTATTTTCTTGAAAGCATTTAACGCTGAGGGGCTTGCTTGTCCTAAACAATTCTCGTGATTATCGGATATTATTCCTCTCCCAAAATTCAGAGTAAATATTGGCAAATCGATTTTTTCAACAAATTCTTTTATCGAAGTTGATGCACCAGAATACCATGTGCCACTTCCTGCAATTACCACTGGTCTTGAAGATGCCGAGAGAAGATCAATAAATTTGTTACAAGATTCATCCGAGATTTCAGGATTTGATGGAATTACCAATTGAGAATCGTCAAGTTCACTGCTATTAATTTTTTTATATAAAACTTCATGAGGAAATCCCAAATAAACTGGCCCAGGGCGTCCGGAGATACACATCTTATATGCGTGTGCTGTATATTCCGACAATCTTTTTGTATCATATACGGTCTTAGCCCATTTTGTTATAGGCCTTACCATTGATTCCTGGTCAATATCCTGTAGGGGCAACCTGTCGAATTCGTCAATTCCTGAATTTCCGGATAAAAAGATACACGGAGAATTCGACAAAAAAGCTCCTGCCATACCTGTCATTGTGTTTGTCAAACCAGGCCCAGCAGTAACCAAACAAACTCCGGGTGATTTTGTTACTCTCCCATAGGCATCCGCCGCCATCGAAGCACCCTGTTCATGATGAGTATCGATTAATCGAACACCCATTTCTCTACAAGCGTTGTACATAGGGTTTATATGCCCACCCGCAAGGGTAAAAATGTCCTTAACTCCTAGATTTTTCAATGTATTTATTATGGCAGAACCACCGTCAATTTTATTGCTCATGTGTTTTAACTCAATTAACAGTATAATATAAATTATATACAAAAGAATTGCATTGAGAGATGAAAATGCCAGATAAAAGTAAAAAAAGAAAAAATCTTAAAATAGCCGAAAGTAAACAAGAAGTAAATGAACCCGACCCCCAGACTGCAATTAATGCCATTCAGGCAACCATAGCTAATGCGTTCAATCTAGGTTTGCAGACTCAGCCTACACAGGATAAAAATACGACCCCTGATGTAGTTAAAGGAATTGAAGAAGCTATATATGGACAGCTCAGACAAGCATATGGCAAAGAAGTACCAGAAGATTTTATAAAAAGTAATGCTGAATTCTTTATCCAAGTAGCAACTATGGGTTACATAATTCCCAGAATCTGTGCATTTGATAAAGAATTTCAAGCTAGGTTTTTTAAATTGATAGAAATAAGAGTCTTAGAAACTCAAAGATTAGCTGAAGAACAGGCTAAAGAAGAAAAAGGAAAAATCATTCAAGAAGATAAAAAAATTATAATTCCATAATTAGAGAGAAATCATATGAAAAACATTCTAGGTGGAAAAGACAAAGTTAGAATTGGAGCTATACAGGCGTCTCCCTTTTTTTTCGACAAAGAAAAAACTCTTTCAAAAGCCTGTGATTTAATAAAAGAGGCTGCAAAATTAGAATGTAATATAATTGCTTTTCCAGAAGTTTTTATATCTGGATATCCCGCCTTTTTTACATTGGGTTATGATTCCAATCCAAAAGTATGGACGGAATATTTAATCTCACTTCAGAGAAGTTCAATAATCATTGACGGTGAAGAAGTCAACACCCTAAAAGAAGTCGCTAGAGATAACAATATTATAGTGATAATGGGTGCGAATGAATTAGATAGCACTCCCGGCTCTCAAACTGTTTTTAATTCACTCCTGTTTATTGATAATCACGGTAAATTACTGGGGTCTCACAGAAAATTAATTCCCACCTATACTGAAAGAATATATTGGGGCAACGGTGATGGGTCCGATTTAGAGGTTTATGATACCGAATATGGGAGGATTAGTGGTTTAATTTGCTGGGAAAATCATATGACAGCAATAAGATCTTATTTGATGACAAAAGGATTTGAAATCCATGCCTGTGTTTGGCCAGGAAATTGGAAAAGAGGTAAAGATAAATTATTAGATGCTGACACAAGTATGGAAAACAATTCTTGCAATATTCAATCATTCTGTAAAATCAATTCATTTGAATCTGGGGCATTTACTTTGTCAGTTAGCGGAATTCTAACTGAAAATTGTTTCAATAAAAATCTAGAGAAATTCAGAGATAGTGAGCACATGAATTATTCATGGTCAAGAGGAGGGTCTTTGATAACAAATCCCGCTGGTAGAATTCTCAATGGGCCCTTGTTCAATGAAGAGGGAATTGTTTATACAGATTGCTATGCGGAACAAATTATGGCATCAAAAGCAATTTTTGACCATCTTGGTCACTACTCAAGACCTGACCTAATTAATATCAATTACAATACGAAAGGTAATAAATATAACGGAGGAATAGACACAACCTTAAACAATTTGCTCGATAACAAAAAAAAGATTAAAGAAATATCTGAGAAAAATGATATAGAAGAAAAAATCCTGGAAGAAATCATCTCAGAACTTGCCGGAACAACTAATTGAAAACACTCGTAACAGGTGCGACTGGTTATATTGGCCCATTTCTTATAAACAGGTTAAAAAAAGATGGTCACGAAGTCAGTGTTCTAGTTAGGAAGAAAGACGATTTTGATAGATTGAAATCTGAAGGGTTTAATTGTCTCCTTGGTGACCTTACCGACAAAGAGTCATTGAATGGGATTTTCGATAATATAGAAGTTCTCTTTCATTTAGCAAATATAGCTTCATGGTGGCTCCCAAGAAAGCAAGATTATTATGATATTAATGTTGGCGGAACAATCAATCTATTGGAAGAAGCAAAAGATTCGAACTTAGCAAAAATAATTTATACAAGCAGTGTTGCGGCTATACGGCAACCAAAAGGTATCGTTGCCACGGAAACCTCCATACATCAGGGTGACTTTGAGAGTGATTATAGCAAGTCAAAATATTTAGTAGAGAAAGAAATCGACAAGTATAAAAATCTTGGTTTACCAATTGTAACCTTAAATCCTGGGGTTGTAACCGGGCCTCACGATTTTAAAACCTTTGGACAAACTCTCATTGGTATTGCTAACGGGAAAATCAAATCTAAGTTCTTTCCCGAATCTTATGTTCCCTTAGTGTATATAGATGATGTCATTGATATATTAATAAACGCTCTTGATATAGAAGCGGGTAAAAAATACATTGTTGTTGGAGAAAACATCAAGATCGGAGACATCTTTGATAAAGTTTGTAAGATTTTAAATAGAGAAAAAATCGATAAAGTAACCCCAGAAATTTTTTTACTAATGTTGGCATATTTTTCAGAATCAGTATCATTCCTTACTAGGAAAAGGCCCTTCCTTCCTATTGATGGATTAAAAGCTATAGAGATAGGAGCAACAGCCAGTGCTCAAAAATCTATCGATGAATTAGGTTTTAAGTATCTTAATGCAGATCAAATTTTAGCTAAGAGCATAGAGTGGTATAAAAAAAATAATTATATCAATAATTAAGGCTACTTAAGTCTATTTCGCTAAAACTAGGATTTGACATCTTTTTTATCATTATTTAAATTTGCGTTTCTATGGACAAAGAAAAGTTTCTTGTTATAGCAGAAAAACCTAGCGTGGCAAAATTAATAGCTTCAGTACTTGGAGTAAAAAAGGCTGATGTTTCTAAAGGTTTAAATTGTTATGAAGATAAAAGATATGTTATCACATCAGCAGTAGGTCATTTGGTTGAATATGAAAAACCAAAACAGAAATGGTCTTTTGATGAACTACCACTTAACGGTCCCGGAAAACTAATACCAAAAGAAAGCGTTAAACCAAAATTAAATTTTATAAAAAAACTTTTAAAAAGAGATGATATAGTTGGTGCGATTAATGCTTGCGATGCTGGTCGTGAAGGAGAATTAATTTTCAACCAAATAATGGATTATTTGAAAGTCGATAAACCATTCTACAGAGTATGGTTGCAGTCAATGACAAAAAAAGAAATTGAAAAAGAGTTCAATAATCTCAAATCATCAGAGATGTTCAAAAATCTTGGAGAGGCTGCATTAGGAAGAACAATAGCGGATTGGAAAATAGGGATGAATGGAACAAGGGCCGTTAGCGCTTGGTCAAGCAAGGCATACAATGTAGGTTTTAACAAGCAAGTTGTGGGGAGAGTAAAAACTCCGACATTAACACTAATTGTGTCAAGAGATTTAGAAATTGACAAGTTTGTATCAGAAAAATATAGCGAAATCCATGCAACATTCCGTACAAGCTCCGGTGAATATCAAGGAGTTTATATTGATAAGGAATTTAGTAATGAGAGTCTTAGCGAAGAAGAGAGAAGAACAAGAAAGAATGATAGAATTTTTGACAAGAAGAGAGTCGAGGAAATTGTTGAGTCTTCATTGGGTAAAAAAGGGAAAATATCAGATACCTCGAAAGAAAACAAAGAATATTCTCCAGCCCTATTCGATTTGACAACGCTTCAGCGTGAAGGAAATAGTAGATTTGGATTTACCGCAAACAGTACTCTGAGCATTGCTCAATTCCTATATCAACCAATCTCTGGAGAAGGTTATATAACTTATCCGAGGACAGATTCAAGAAGGTTGCCTGACGATTATTTACAAGAAGCAAATAGACTTTTAAGTAGTTTGCAACAAGCACCATATAAAAATTATTCTGAGCATATATTAAAAGAAAATCTTGCGAAGGGGGGCGACAAAAGAATCTTTGATTCAAAAGCAGTATCCGATCACTTTGCAATAATACCAACCTCAAACATTCCTAATTTAGATAAATTAAATGATCAACAATTAAAAATTTACGATTTAATAGTTAAAAGATTCTTAGCAGTTTTTTATCCTCCTACAATTACAAAAGAAACAACAAGAAATACTATAATAGAAGAAAATGCGTTTAGAACAACAGGCAGAATTCTGATTGATAAAGGATGGAGAGAGGTTTTTAATAGTCCAATGCAAGACAAATTACTAAATGAAATAGATGAAGATGACATCGCTGAAGCAATCAACATAGAGAAAGTAGATAAAAACACCATTCCTAAAGCTAGATATACCGATGCAACACTGTTAAGGGCTATGGAAACTGCGGGTAGAGAAATAGAGGACGATGAATTAGCACTAATTATGAAAAACAAAGGAATTGGTACTCCGGCAACTAGAGCTGTCATTATAGAAGAATTGATAATAAGGGATAAATATTTATTAAGGACTAAAGATGAAAACGGAAGAAGATGTATTATTTCCTCTATAAGAGGGAAAAAACTTATAGAGGACCTGAAAATTTTAAAAATTGATCAGTTAACTTCGGCTAGCTTAACTGCGGAATGGGAATCAAAATTAAATAAAATAGAAAGGGATGAATACTCTTATGGAGAATTTATTGCAGAGATAGACAAGCTGAGAGATGAAATAATAAAAAAAGCAAGAGATACGAGAGTGGATACAGATGAACATTTAAGTCCTTTGGGTATAGATTGTCCAATCACGGGTTTGCCAATGTATGAAACGTTCAATCGATATACGACTGATAAACCTGAGGAATCAACAAATATAGGTAAAGTTTATTCTGGAAGACCAATTAGTCGTGAAGAGATAATAGAATTAATTAAATCGTATGATGGAAATGAAGCAAGAATAAAGCTTGCTAGATTTGTTAATCAATATGGTCAATACTTCGATGCACCTTTAATGTTCACGAAGGAAAACCCAAGCTGTAGATTTGACCAAGAATTTTTTGCCAATGGAAAGAAAGAAGTAGATCTGAAGGAATTAGAGTGTCTATGTGAATCTCCAGTTGTGAAATCAAAAGTTTATTACGATGATGATTTTTATTATTTTGGAAAGGCTGGAAAAAATAGAATTTCTAGGAAAATGCTTTCTCCATATCTGAATTCTGAAGATGAAGAAGAGAGGAAAAAAGACTCCTTGCCTATAGAAGAAGCAGAAAAACTTTTTAAAGATGGAAAAACATCAATTTTACAATTTAAATCCAAAAGGAGGAATGCAAGAATGCCATTTTTTAAAGCAAAAGTATATTTGGATTCAAAATTCAACCCTAAATTTGAAATGGTTTCGAGAAAAAAGTCACCCAAGAAATGATATAATTTTGAAATGTTTGAAAAAATTACTGACAAGATAACTAGTTCTTTCAAAAAACTTAGAGGGCATAGTGTCATAACGGACAAAAACATAGATGAGGCGCTCAAGGAAATAAGACTCGGTCTATTAGAAGCTGATGTCAATTATAAGGTCGTCAAATCTCTCGTAGATTCGATAAAGGAAGCTTCCGTTGGAAAAGAAGTCTTAAAGAGTGTATCACCAGGAGAACAGTTCACTAAAATTTTTAATGATGAATTAATTAAAATCTTGGGTTCTGAAACTGAATATCTAAACATAAAGGTCTCACCACCTGCTGTAATCATGATGGTAGGACTCCAAGGATCTGGTAAAACCACAACCGCAGCAAAATTATCAAAATATTTAAAAGAAAAAGAAAAAAGAAATCCTTGTATGGTATCAGCAGATATATATAGACCAGCAGCTATTGAGCAACTTAAGATTTTATCAAATCAAGTTAAGGTTGGATTTATTGAAAATTCTTCGCAAGATGTAATTGAAATTTGTAAAAATGCTTTTAAGTCTGCTTACAATCAAGGTTACGACACTTTAATAATAGATACCGCTGGTAGGCTTCAAATTGATGATTCAATGATTCAAGAATTAAAATCAATCAAATCTGAAGTGACAATCCATGAAACTCTCTTAATCATCGATTCAATGCTTGGTCAAGAAGCTATTAATGTTGCTAAGACTTTTAATGATGAAGTAGGGATTGAAGGCATCGCATTAACAAAATTAGATGGTGATGCAAGAGGAGGAGCAGCGTTATCTGCAAAATTTATCACCAACAAGCCAATAAAATTTTATGGTTCTGGAGAGAAAATGGATGCGCTTGACATTTTTCACCCCGACAGAATGGCTTCAAGAATACTTGGAATGGGGGACGTTGTATCCCTTGTTGAAAAGACATCCTCTTCTATAGACGAGAAGCAAGCCGAGAAACTATCTGAAAAACTCGAGAGAAACGATTTCAATTTAAATGATTTCAAAGATGCAATAAAATCCATGAGCAAATTAGGTTCATTGAAAAGTACTCTTTCGATGATACCAGGTCTGGGAAATCTATCTCAAGATGAAAACGCTATGCAACAAGCGAGTGTAGAGATGAAAAAAACTGTCGCAATTATTGATTCTATGACAAGAAAAGAGAGAAACAATCATGCCCTACTCGATGGAAGAAGAAGAAGAAGAATAGCCACCGGAAGCGGTACATCAGTGCAAGATATCAATAAATTGATTAAAAAATTTTTGCAAATGAAGAAAATGTCTAAAAATCTTGGTAAAAAGAAAAAAAATTCAAAAAATCTATTGAATTTCAACTAATATTAATCATTATTAAGGGACAGGATATATATGTTAAAAATAAGACTCACTCGCTTAGGAAGAAAAAAAAGACCTTTTTATAGAATTGTGGCAGCCGATTCTCGGTCCCCTAGAGACGGGAAATTCTTAGAAATTCTTGGAACGTATGACCCTATTAAAGAGCCAGCTGAAATATCTTTTAACAAAAACAAAATAGATGAATGGGTAAAAAAAGGTGCTCAATTAAGCAATAGAGTTCAAAAAATAATTGATCCGGATAAATATTCAGAACTCGTAAAAAATAAACCAAAGAGAAAGCCTAAGAAGGCCGTTCCTAAAGAAGAAGTTAAGACTGAGGAGACTCCTAAAGAAGAAGTGAAA
>DCAB01000012.1:29145-37501 GCA_002311855.1 Candidatus Dadabacteria bacterium UBA1144
GGCTAAAGAAGAAGTTAAGACTGATAATTAACAAAAAAGAAGGCGTCGTAACGACAAAGAATATAGACAAATAAAACAATGAAAAACCAACTAAAGTTAGTTTCGTATCGCAAACAATTAGGATTAAAAAGAAAATTTAATAAAGTAGCGGCTACATAACCGTCTCTAGATACCGACAAAACCTAATTTTATACATAGATTGTATTTACAAAAAACTTAAGCTAATTTTTTCCAATTATTGTATAATTGCAATATATAGAGGTTGAGTGCTAATGGATAAAGTTGGGGAACTAATTAAATTGATTGCTAGCTCCCTTGTCGATAAGCCTGAACAGGTTGAAATTCAAGAAGTAATCGGAGATTCTACCACCGTTTACGAATTAAGAGTAGCCCAAGAAGATTTAGGTAAAATTATTGGCAAACAAGGTAAGACAGCAAGGGCGATCAGGGTTCTTCTAGGGGCTGCGGCTGCTAAAGAAAAAAGAAGAGCTGTTTTAGAAATTATTGAGTAAACTAAGAAATGTCATTTCTTCTTATAAGTAATATAACAAGAGTAAATGTCTGAGTTAGAAAAAGATGAGTTTTACAATAAAGACTTAATTGGGTGTAGTGTATTCTCGGAAGAAAGTAAGTGCTTTGGTAAGATAGTTAGAATTCTGGAAACTAAATCTGGGGCTTTGTTAGAAGTTTATAACAACAATACAACATATTTAATCCCATTAAATAAATCATTTGTAATGGCCATTAATATAAATGACAAAGCCTTGGTTATTAAAAACTTGGAGAAAATTGCTTCTTTATGATATTTAACGTACTTACGGTTTTCAGAGAGATATTTAGATCACCCCTTAAATATGGAATCCTTTCGAAAGCTATCAAAAAAAATAAAATAAAGATAAATTTGTACAATTATAACGATTTTCTAAAAAATAACGAGAGAATTGATGATAGTCAATATGGCGGGGATGCGGGAATGGTTATAACTTACGATAAAGCATCAAGAGCAATAGAGGCAATAAAAAGCAATAATTCTAAAACCCTAGTCGTATTCCTAACTCCTAAGGGAAGATTGCTGGACAATAAATTGACAACCGAATTAGCTAAGACCAAAAATCTTACAATTGTTTGTGGAAGATATGAGGGTTTCGATCAAAGATTAATAGAGAATTATGCAGACCTTGAATTGTCTGTGGGCGATTATGTTATCTCCGGTGGAGAAATTGCTGCTCTAACAATTATTGATTCAGTTAGTAGAATGGTTAATTCCGTAGTAGGTAAGAAAGAATCCGTGGAAAAAGATTCATTCCAAAATTCATTGTTAAAAAATTCTGTATATACAAGACCGGCTGTATTCAAAAGAAGTGAAGTTCCTAGGGTCTTAGTCTCTGGTGACCATAAAAGAATTGCTAAATTTAACAGGAATTCTTCGCTTACTGAAACTCTTAAAAAAAGAGAGGATTTGCTAGAAAAAGCTCATATAAGCCCTGAAGAGAGAGATATGTTAAAAGAGATTAAAGTTCAACAAATGAAATCTAGTCTTTATCTGGCATTAGTACACTATCCTATAGAAGATATCAATGGAGACATTATAAAAACCTCATTAACAAATTTAGATATTCAAGATATTGCCAGATCATGTAAAACCTATGGAATAAAAAAATATTTCATCACTCATCCAGTAAAAGAACAAAGAGATCTAGCAGAAAGTGTCCTGGGCTATTGGAGAGATAATAGAAATAACCGTAATAAAAGCTCAAAACACGAAGCCATGGAGCTCGTGAAAATTACACAGGATATAAGCGAGGCAATCAATTCAATAAAATCAATTCACAATAAGCGACCAAAGGTAGTTGCAACAGATGCAAGAATTATGCATAATATGGTAAATTATTCCCGTCTTAAGGATATTATTGAATCAGATTCCGGTCCGTATCTATTTCTTTTTGGTACAGGCTGGGGGTTGGCCAAAGAAATCTTAGATGGTGCGGATTATATAATTAAACCAGTTGGAGGTTATTTAGAATATAATCACTTATCTGTAAGAAGTGCGGTTGCTATTATTTTAGATAGACTTTTTGGTTGTAATTTTTAGGTGTAGTTATATGAATATAATAGATAAAATTGAACAAGAAAGCTTGAAAGAAGTTCCTTTGTTTAAGGCTGGTGATACTGTATCTGTTCATTATAAAATTAAAGAAGGTGAAAAAGAAAGAATCCAAATTTTTGAAGGCGTGGTGATTGCTCGCAGTGGCTCAAGTATTCGAGAAACTTTGACAGTTAGAAAAATTTCGCACGGCATAGGAACTGAGAGAATATTTCCATTACATTCAAAACAAATAGCTAAAATAGAAATTAAAAAAAGAGGAAGAATTAGGAGAGCTAAGCTTTATTACATGAGAGGACTATCCAAGAAAGCCTCAAGAATTAAAGAAAGTACGAAATAGTATTAGCTTTTGGTACTTAACAATATCCTTTGTATAGTGCTAATCAAAGAGAATAATAATATAATACTAACAAACAGCATTAATATAGTGTCATCAATTCCAAAGGGGTGAATTTCATAGTAATCCAAAATTCCACTAATAATTCCACCAATACCGAGATAGACAACTCTATCCGCTCTTTGCATTATTCCTGTATCTGTATCAAGATTAAGATTATCCGCAGCGGCTTTTACATAGCTTACCGTAAGGCTAAAACAAATTGCTAAAAAAACCACGAAACAAAAATAACTTGGGAAGAAATACACAAACAATCCAAACATAATTACAATTTCTGATAGTCTATCTAAAGAACTATCAAGAAAAGCGCCCTTGTTTGAAACTTGATTCGTAATTCTTGCAACCCTCCCATCTAATATATCAAAACTTGATCCAGAGAGAACGAGTACCGAGGCTATGATTATAAAACCATTCGCGTACATATATGCGGTCAAAAAAGAAACAATTAAAGGAATAGAAGTTAAGAAATTGGGTTTTATTTTAGATCTAACTAGTGATTCTTCGATAGGCGATATAACAAATGCCCACCATTCTTTAAATGCATTTGAAATCATTGTCTTATCTTTGTATCCCTCAGGATTCTTAGTAGCCCTTAAAACCATTTCATCAAAACTTTCAGGATTGTTACCTTTGAAAAAAAATACAATAAATTTATAAATTAACAGACTTGTCAATATACACAAAAAAATTATATGTGGCTGTAGAAAATCCAACATATTCATAAATCCATTACATTTTATCCGGTGAAGATACTCCAAGCAAATTTAGTCCATTAATAAGAACTATCTTGATTGAAGAGAGTAAAATGAGTCTGCCATTCAATATTTTATCATCTTCTACAAGAACTTTTGTAGATTTGTAATATGCATGAAACTCTGAGGCAAGTTCTTGTAAATAAAAAGCAATTTTATGGGGTGCTAAATTTTCAGCTGATTCACTAACAATTTCTGTAAAATTTAATAATCTTTTTATCAAATTTATCTCTTTGTCTTCATTAAGAAGTAAGACATTTTTGAAATTCCATTTATCCAATGGGCTTTTTTTAAGGATGCTATTTATTCTTGCGTTAGCATATTGAATATAGAAAACCGGGTTTTCTTCAGAATTACTCTTACATTTATCAAAATCAAAATCAAAATGAGTATCCGAGCTTCTACTTATCATCAAAAATCTAACTAGATCACTATCGAATTCTTTAAGTAAATCTTTTATCGTGGTATATGTTCCAGATCTTTTGGACATTGAAACATCTTTGTTATCTCTAACAAGTCTAACAAATTGTATTAGAACAAATAACAATTTCTCTGTTTGATTCGACAACAAATTCATAGATGCTTTCAATCTTGAAATGTGACTATGATGATCTGCGCCCCAGACATTAACAATTAAATCAAATTCTCTCTCGAATTTATTTTGATGGTATGCAATATCATTCATGAAATATGTAGAATTTCCATCTGATTTTTTGATAACCCAGTCCTTATCGTCCCCGAATTCTGATGTTTTAATCCATTCTGCATTATCTTGGAAATATATTCCGTTTTTCGAATCCAGCAACCTCTTCACTTTGTCTAAATACCTAGATTCATGAATATCTTTTTTTTCAGAGAACCAGGAATCAAAAGATATATTTAATGGCTCAAGATCCTTCTTGATTTCTTTTGTAAAATAATCAGTAGCTACACTCGAAAAATATTTGATTTCAGATTTTAACAAAAACCTCTTTTCTTTTTTTGTAGTTAAAATTTTTGCCAAATCAACCAAGTATTCACCTTGATATCCACCCTCTGGCATTTCCTTGTCGACTCCTAATATTTTATATACTCTAGATTGCAATGATTCACCCAAAAGTTTGATTTGACCTCCGTAATCATTTAGATAGTACTCATTGGTGACCTCGTAACCAGAAAAAGAGAGAATTCTGGATATAGAATCACCAACTGCCGCATTTCTTAAGTGACCAACGTGGAGAAAACCAGTTGGATTTGCCGACACAAACTCTATTAAAACTCTTTTCTTATTCTTTTTTGAAGAGCCAAATTTATTACCAAGTTGATTTATTCTTTTCAACAAATTTTGATAAACTTCTTTTGATATGGTGAAATTTATGAAACCAGGTTTTGCTACTTCTATCTTATCAAAAAATTTATCTTTTCTTTTCAACAAAGTGCTTGTTATTTTGTTGGCTAATTCATTAGGATTAATTTTTAGTTCAGAAGCAATTATTAATGCAAAATTTGTAGAAAAGTCTCCATGGGCGATATTCTTTGGCGTAAACAGAGACAATTTAGAAAAATCTAAATTTACAAATTCCTTTTCCTTATTTAAATAATTCTCTATTTTTTTTATTATATCTTTTTGTAGCATATTTTTATCATCTTAGATGTTCAGTATAATTTTTGATTCTTATAGAAAAAACATTATTAGAATAATCAATAATTGATATCGATCCGGATTTAAGAGTAAAATCGGTAAAATATTTGAGGCTCTTGTTAGAAATAAAGCATAAGAATGAAGATAAGGCTAAATTATGGCTTACAATCACAATATTCGAAAGATCTGAATACTTTCTGACTAAATTATTCATAAATGCAATAACTCGCTCCTTAACTTCGCCTAGCGTTTCTGCATTGGGAATTCGAAATGTGTCAGGATCTTCTCTCCATTTTTTTAATTCTGATAGATATTTTTGATTTAAAACTTTGAAAGATATTCCCTCAAAATCACCCTGATCCATCTCTCTCAATTTCTGTGAGTAATACAAATTGTATCTATTGTTAGAATTAATTATATCTGCTGTTTGTTTCGCACGTTTGAGATCGCTAACAAAAATAGCATCAATCTTTTTAGAATCAAAATATTTTTTTAATTTTTTTGCTTGTTTCAAGCCATTCTCGTTCAGATTAGTGTCCGAGATACCTTGGCATCTTTTATCTTTGTTCCAATTTGTTTCTCCATGTCGAACTAAAATAATTTCCATAAGAGTCTGAATATGATTATAGTATAAATTATCATTCATCACTTTTTTTATCTTTTTTAAGATTATAGGTCTCTTGGGGAACAAATGTCACAATATAGAAAAGGTTACATTTTTGAAAGAAAAACTAATAGCCACGTTCAAGAGATATTATCTAAATACAAAGAATTGAAACTCTACGCAGTTGAAAGTAGGGGCAGCAAAGGTGCGGCAGATATTGTTTTTGGTTTGTATAACAAAAAAAACAAGAAAAGAATATGGTTTGGAATACAATGTAAAAGAGGATATGTCTCTACGGCTGAAAAAAAAAGAGATGTAAGTTCCGCTTTAAAAAAATTTGGGATGATTATGTTTTATAGTACACCAGCTAAAGAGAAAAAAACCAAGATTGAATTTTTTCCTGATTTCTTAAAATGGGTAGATGCTTGGGTTAAAGACTAAGCGAAGCTTCCATCACCGAATCGTCGATATCAAAATTCGAATAAACATTTTGAACATCATCACATTCTTCTAACATTTCGAGCATCTTAAGCATATGTTCGGCTGGTTTACCTTCAATGTTTACGGAGTTGCTCGGAATCATCGAAATCTCAGAGGTGGAAATATCAAATCCCTTAGACTCAAGGCCTTTTTTTATGTTTTCGAAAGTATTAACTAGAGTTAAAACAGAATAAAAATCTTCTTCGTTAATTATATCTTCTGCACCAAGATCTAAAGCCATATCGATTAGAGTATCTTCATCGGTGCCATTAGAAACTACCTCTATCCTTCCTTTTTTTTCAAAAATCCAAGAGACACAGCCAGATTCCCCTAAATTGCCACCAAACTTAGCAAATACTCTTCTGATTTCTGACACCGTTCTATTCTTGTTGTCGGTTAAGACTTCAACCAATACGGCAACACCTCCTGGTCCATAGCCTTCATAAATTGTTTCAATCAAAGAATCACTCTCTAGCTCTCCAGTACCTTTTTTAATAGCCCTTTCAATTGTATCTTTGGGCATATTTTCACTTTTTGCACTAGCAAGAGCTAATCTTAATCTGGGGTTTGAATCAGAATCACCTCCACGATCACGGGCAGCTATAGTTATCTCTCTTATTAATTTGGTAAAGACCTTTCCCCTCTTCGCATCAACGGCAGCTTTTTTATGCTTTATAGAATTCCACTTGGAATGTCCAGACATATATCACCCTACATAGTGTAAATTTTATCTTAAACAATAATTTAACTCAATTAAATTTGTTGACTTTTATAAAATAAAGAATTATAAATATTAGTATTACGACCTTTAAGTTGTATTGTAACTCCAATATTTATATCCCCAAGGTTATCCATGAGTAAGAAAAACGATAGTAAAGAAATTCAAACGGAAGAAGAAAGAGCATCGAGACCACCAAGCTTAAATCTGATGGATCTTAACAAACTTCGTGAAATCAAGCCCATGGAGCTTCAAAAAATGACATTTGAGCTCAACATAGACGATACCGGAAGAATGACCAGACAAGATATGATATATGCAATTCTAAAATCTCAATCTGAAAATCAGGGTGAAATATATGCCGAAGGTGTTTTGGAAATTTTATCTGAAGGTTATGGATTCTTAAGATCCCCTAAGTATAGCTACCTCCCTGGTCCAGATGATATTTATGTTTCGAAATCTCAAATTAGATCATTTAATTTAAAATCTGGAGATACTGTAGGCGGATATGTAAGGCTACCAAGAGAAGGTGAGAAAAATCTGGCGTTGTTAAAAATTGAATCAGTCAATTTTTCTGACCCAAGTTATTGTAGAGAAAGAATTAGCTTTACTAATAGAGTTCCTCTTCATCCAAATGAAAGATTAAATATGGAGCATGATCCCCAGGAATATTCTACAAGAGTGATTGATATGTTTATACCTGTTGGAAAAGGTCAAAGAGCTTTATTGGTCTCTCCTCCAAGGGCCGGTAAAACAGTTTTACTTCAGCAAATCGCAAAAGCAATAACCGCGAATAATCCAGATATTTCTCTGTTCGTTTTATTGATAGATGAAAGACCTGAAGAGGTAACTGATATGGAAAGATCTGTAATAGGTGAGGTCGTAAGTTCCACATTTGATGAACCTGCACAGCGCCATGTGCAAGTCGCCGATATGGTACTAGAGAAAGCTAAACGACTTGTTGAACATGGAAAAGATGTTGTAATCCTTCTAGATAGTATTACTAGGCTTGCTAGGGCGAGTAATACGGTTACTCCAGCTAGCGGAAGAGTCTTAACTGGTGGTATAGAAGCAAATGCTTTACAAAGACCCAAGAGATTCTTTGGCGCCGCCAGGAAAACCGAAGAGGGGGGAAGTCTCACAATCATAGCAACAGCTTTAATTGACACAGGTAGCAGGATGGATGAAGTCATATTTGAAGAATTCAAGGGTACAGGAAATATGGAAATATACCTCGACAGAAGACTTGCAGAAAAAAGAATTTATCCTGCAATCGATTTACAAAAATCGGGTACTAGAAAAGAAGAGCTTTTAATCGGTCAAGAAGATTTAACAAGAATTTGGCTGCTTAGAAAAGTTTTAAATCCAATGAGTTCCAATGAATCAATGGAGTTTCTTCTTGATAAACTGAGAGGATCTAAAACTAATAAAGATTTTTTGGATTCAATGAATAGCTAGAGTGCCGCCCTAAGACAGCACCCTCTTGATACTGAAAATTATCGCTTTCTTTTCTTAGCTGTTGTTTTTCTTCTAACAGCTTTTTTGGCTGCAGGCTTTCTTTTCTTAGCCACAGTTTTTCTTCTAACAGCTTCTTTGGCTGCAGGCTTTCTTTTCTTAGCTGTTGTTTTTCTTCTAACAGCTTTTTTGGCTGCAGGCTTTCTTTTCTTAGCCACAGTTTTT